>NZ_JBIBFR010000004.1:0-416848 GCF_042956125.1 Streptomyces sp. NPDC008313 | reverse complement strand
AGGATGTCGTGGTCGGCGAAGTGCAGCTGGAACGACGAGACGCCCGGCAGGGTGCCTGCGGGGGCGCGGATCTCGGCGGGGAAGTTCGGCAGGGTCGCCAGATCGTTGCCGAAGGTCGCCGTCTCGGAGGTGAACAGGTCACCTGTGAGCTGCATGCCGTCACCCGAGTCACCCGAGAAACGGATGATCACCCGGTCGAGCTGCTCTGTCTGTTTCGTCACCGGCATGTGCCTCTCCCTGGGGCGGAATGCGCGTGCGCGGGCCATCACCCGTAGAGCCGTCGCACCGACGGAGGGCTGGGCGCCCGCCGTGAGCCTAGGACGACCGCGAGAGAATTTCAATGGGCGTTGAATTGTGGCCGTCCGGGCTCGGATGCCCAGCGGCGCGCCGACGGGGGCCGCCGCTCGGCCGACGGTCGGCCGGCGGCCGAGCGGTGATCGGGCGGCGTGATTTAGCGGTTGACGACAAGCCGGATGGGGCAGGTGTGACGGCTGTGACTGATGGGGCGCCAAAAGCCGCATTCTGCGGGAGGGTTGAGTGGTGCAAGGGGCCGGAAAGCTTTGACCCTAGAAGTCACTGCGTGTAGACTTCATGGTCAGGTGAATTTACGTGAGGCTCGGCGTTGTATGGTCCCGCCGTCGCGGGCACCCTTGTCGAAGCCGGGCGGAACGCACGTCCTTCGGGGGACTCGTGATCGAGAGGAAGTGCCGCCGTGGCCGACGCTAGAGGAGTTTCCGACACCCGTCAGGCCATCATGCGGTCCGCGGCGGACCTTTTCGCCGAACTGGGCTACAGGAACGCGTCGTTACGCGCCATCGCGGCGAACGCGGGCTGCGATCCGGCGCTGATCGCGCACTACTTCGCCTCCAAGGAGGCCCTGTACGACGCCGTGGTCGACGAAACGGTTCGGCCGGCCGGTGTGTTCCGGGAGGCGATCGGGCGGCGGGACGCGGCCGCGGCGGAATGGCTGCTGCGCCACGCCATGGCTGACTGGGACGACTCCGTGCAGCGGCTGCGGATCCTCGGGGTGCTGCGGTCCGCGCTGGATCTGCCCGCGGCCAAGGCGCGCATCCGGCAGTCGCTGGTGCCCGAGGGGATCACTGGGGGCGACGAGATCCGGCTGGCCCTGGTCAGTAGCCTCTTCATCGGCATCGTGACGGCACGTCACATGGACCTGCTGCCACCCGAGCTCATGAAGAGCGACGAGGACCCCGAGGAGATGGTGAGGCTGCTGGCGCCGGTGGTCGCCGCGTACCTGGCGGCGGGGCCGTCGGGGGACGAGGGCGGCGGCGGGGCGTCACGGCGCTGACGGGCGGGTCGGCGGGCAGGGTGGCGGTGCCGTGCCGGCGGCGCCTGCTCGGCCGTGCCGCCCGCCGTCGCCGGTCGACGCCCGCGTAGGTCTGCTCAGTCGCGTCCGAGTGAGTCCGCTCGGTCGCGTCCGCGTGGGTCGCTCGGCCGCGTACGTTCGCCCGGTCGTGCCCATGGCCGGTCGTGTCCCCTTCTCCCCGGCCGCCCCCGTGCGCTTGTGTCGTCAACTCGACGTGCGCGCATGGCTGTTGATCCCCCGAATGCCCTCCCTTCACCCGTGGGGACGGCCGCCGCGGCTCCTCCGTGCTCTCGCCCGGCGTGGGCGTCCCCTCCCGCCCGGTCCGACCGGCTCCCCGGGTTCCTCCGCGCCCCTTCCTGTCCCTCCCCGCCGCCTCCCGTTCCGGCTCTCCCGTCCGCCCGCGGAGGCCTCTCCTCCGTCGACGTGTTCGGCATCCGTTGACTTGAGCGCCCGTCGGACGTTCGGGTCCTCCAGATGCGGTGGTTCCGGAGGGCCCGCGACGGGACCCCCGGTGACGTGCCCCGACTCGGCCGCCGGCGGGCTGATGTGGGCTCAACCTCGCCCGCTACCAGTGACGTTGAGCGGACCGCCGGTGTCCGGAACACGGTCATCGAGCTTGCGGTAAGGAATTCAGTACTCGTAGACTTCATTGGAGAATGAATAACTCGCGGGCGCTGTCACTAGGGCAGCGGACCCAAGGAGGGAACATGGAATCAACTGACACGGGCGTGCAGGCGACTGCACCGCCCGGTACCTCACGTGGTCCGGGCGCCATCGCGAATCCGGCGCGCTGGGTCATCCTCGCGGTCACACTGTCCGCGATCTTCATGCAGATGCTGGACACCACGATCACGATGGTCGCGCTGCCCTCGCTGCAGAGCGATCTCGGCGCCACCTTCGCCGAGATCCAGCTGGTCGTCGCCGTCTACTCACTCGCGTTCGCCTGTGTGCTCGTCACCGGCGGCCGCCTCGGCGACATCTACGGCCGCCGCAAGGTCTTCCTGATCGGCATGCTGGGCTTCACCATCGCCTCGGCGCTCTGCGGCGCGGCTCCCAGCTCGACCTTCCTGATCGCCTCCCGGGTGCTCCAGGGCATGTGCTCCGGCCTGATGTTCCCGCAGGTGCTCTCGATCATCCAGGTCACCTTCTCGACGAAGGAACGCCCCAAGGCCCTCGCCATGTACGGCGCTTCGATCGGTCTCGGCACCGTGCTCGGCCCGGTGCTCGGCGGCTGGCTGATCGACATGGACATCCTGGGCACCGACTGGCGGGCGATCTTCTACGTCAACCTCCCGGTCGGCCTGGTCGCCCTGTGCCTGGGGCTGGCCAAGATCCCCGAGTCCTCCGCGGAGGGTGCGAGCCGGCTCGACGTCACCGGCGCGCTCATCCTCAGCGCCGGTCTCTTCAGCCTGATCCTCCCGCTCGTCATCGGCCGTGAACACGACTGGCCCGGCTGGAGCCTCGTGCTCCTGGCGCTGAGTCCGCTGCTGCTCATCGAGTTCTTCGTCTACGAGAACAAGCTGACGAAACTGGCCGGCAAGTCACCTCTGGTGCCGACGGGCCTCTTCAAGGAGCGCTCGTTCACCGTCGGCCTCATCATCAGCGTGGTGTTCTTCGCCGGCATCCCGTCGTTCTTCATGACGTTCTTCATGAGCCTGCAGATCGGGTTCGGCTACACCCCGATCTCCGCCGGTCTGGTCAGCCTCGGCTTCGCCCTCCTCATCGCCGTGGGCTCGGCGCGCTCGGCGGCCGTCGTCAAGCGGCTCGGCACCAAGACGCTCGCGGTGGGCACCGGGCTGCTGCTCGTCGGCATGTCGGGTGTGATCGGCACCCTGCACTGGGCCGGTTCCGATCTGCACGGCTACCAGCTGATCCCGTCCCTGATGGTCGCCGGTCTGGGCGGTGGCTTCTTCCTCGCCCCGTGCACCGGCATCATCCTGGCCGGAATCCGTTCGCGTGAGGCGGGAGCCGCGTCCGGAATGCTCGCCACGGTGCAGCAGGTCGGCATCGCCATCGGCATCGCGGTCGCGGGCATCCTCTTCTACGGCTTCCTGGGATCCAACGCGGACGGCGCCGCGCAGTCGGCGGTGCCGCAGCTGCGGCAGGACCTGGCGGCGGCGGGTCTGAACGATGCTCAGCAGGACAAGGCCACGGCCGGTTTCGAGACCTGCTTCCACGACCGGATGAACCAGAAGGACCTCACCGAGACGCCGGACAGCTGCGCGCGCATCGAGAAGGAGATGGCGAGCACGCCCGCGCCCCCGGAGGTCAAGGCGAAGGTCCAGGCCGCCGTGCTCAACAAGGCGGTGCCCGAGGCGCGCAAGGCCAACTTCGGCGACAGCTTCGAGCAGGTCGTGTACTGGCAGATCGGCTGCTTCGGCCTGTCCTGCCTGCTGGTCCTCGCTCTGCCGAAGATCCGCCCCGAGGACGTCCAGGACGTGCCCGGAGGCGCGTGACCGGGTCCCGTGGGTCCCGGCGGGACCCACGGGTCCCGGCAGCACCTCGCGGCAGGCCGGGCGCCGCCCCGCACCCCCGGTCCGCGACCGGGAGCGGGGCGGCGCCGCCGCTGCGCACGGGGCCGGGGCGCCGGGGGCGGGGCGTCGCTCCCGGCGGGCTCCGCCGGCCGGCATCCCGCCCCCGCCTCCGCGCGGGGCCGCGCCGCGGCCCCGCCCCGACTCCCGCGTCCACGCGGTGAAAGGACGTCGTGAACACCGTGTTCTGGGTTCTGACGCTCGGCGTCGCATCGGCTCTCGCGTACGCGGCCGCGGCCGTCGCCCAACGGGCCGTGGCAGCCCGCGACGGCCTGTCCGCCCGGGACGGCCTGTCCGCCCGAGACAGCGGGCCCGCCCGCGACGGCCTGTCCGCCCGCGACGACAGGGCCCTGGACGGCCGGGCTGCCCGCGACGGCGAGGCCGCCGGCGTCCGCATGGGCGCCCTGGACGGCCTGGACGCCCTGGACGGCATGGACGCCCTGGACGGCCGCGACGGCGGCACGTGTGACGGCTCGTCCGCCCGCGGCGGCGGCGTCCCGCGCCCCCGCGACGGCGGTGTCCCGCGCTCCCGCACGGCGGTGTCCTGCGACGCTGCCGCCCCCCACGCGACCGCGCCGGTCCACCCCACCGCGCCGGTCCACCCCACCGCGCCGGTCCACCCCACCGCGCCGACCCACCCCACCGTGCCGGTCCGCAACGCCGGACCAGGTCACCAAGCCGGGCCGAAGCGCGGGCGTGGGGTGCGTTCGGTGACGTGGCTGGTCTCCCTGCTGTGCAACGCGCTGGGTGCCGCCCTGCACACGGCGGCGCTGCGCTACGGCTCGCTCGTCGCCGTGCAGATGCTCGGTGTGCTCACCCTCGTGGCGGCGCCCCTGCTGTCCGGCGTGGTGACGCGCCGCCGTACGACCGGGGCGCAGGCGCGGGGCATCGCGCTGACCGTGACCGGTATAGCGGGCCTGCTCTGCCTCACCCGGACCGCCGAGCCGAGCCGCGTCCTGGACTCCTCGGAGACGACCGGGGTGGTCGTCCTGACCGTCGTGGTGCTCGGCGCCGCCATCGCCGCCGGCGCCGTGACCCGGCGGACGGCGGCCGCGAGCCTGTGGCACGCGCTGGCCGCCGGGGTCGCCTTCGGGGCAGCGTCGGCCCTGACTCAGACCGCGGTGCTGGAACTGACCGGCGGGGGAGCGGAGGCCGGGCCGACGGCCGTGGCGGTCCTCGTCATGGCGGGGGTGGCCTGTCTGGCGCTGGCCGGACTCGCTCTGTGTCAACTTGCCTACCGCGGCGGCCTGGTGGCGCCGCTGGCGACGCTGACCCTGGTGAACCCGCTGTACGCCGCCGTCATAGGCGTCGTCGTGCTCGGAGACCGCTACGCGACCGGTGTCCCCGGTGCGCTGGCCTCGGCCGCCGCGGCACTCGCGGCGGCACGAGGTGTCTTCGTCCTGGCTCACGCGGGGCCGGCGGGGGAGCGGTCAGCCCCGGGCGAGCCGCTCGAAGTGGACCTCGACGGCCGGCACGAACCACTCGACGAGTTCCTCGAAGTCGAGCGAGGCCAGCGGCTCCACCTGGAGGACGTACCGGAGCATCACCAGGCCGGCGAGCTGCGCTGACACGAGTGAGCTGAACGCCGGAGTCCGGTCGGTCCCCTCGGGGGCGATCCGCCGTACGCAGGCCGCGAATCCGTCCTCGATCTGGTCACGGAACCGCTTGGACGTCGCCTCGTCGGACAGTCCCGTCCGGTAGATGGCGACCATCGCGGGCCGGGTCGTCTCGTCCTCCCAGAAGGACAGGAACGTCCGTGCCACCTGCTCGCCGGGGCGCTCCAGGGGTGTGCCGGGGTCGGTGTCCGTCAGGGAGTCGAAGAGGGTGGACACGTCGAGGCGGGAGGCGATCGCGTCGCGGAACACCCCTTCCTTGTTGCTGAAGAAGTGATGGATCAGGGCGGGATCGACCTGCGCCTGCTGGGCGATGCCGCGCATGGTGGTCCCGGCGTAGCCCTTGGCGGCGAACAGTTCGAGTGCCGCGTCGAGAATCTGTTCCTTCGTGCTGGTCTGTCCCGGGCGTCGTCCGCCGCCGCGCGAGGGCGGCCGGCCGGCCCGCGCGGCGGCGCCCGGGTGCGCGGTGGCCTTCTTCGCGCAGGGGATCCCGTTTCCGGTGCTCACTAGGCCCCCTTCGTATTAATTCATGGCTCGTGGAAATCTACGGTACAGCATTCCACATGGGACGACTCCCCGGTAGGGAGCATTCCGGCACCCCCGCGCCGGTGTCGAGTCAAGTCCGGCCGTCGTGGCGGAAGCTGGCCGGATCCGATCAGCGTCCGGCCGGTCGGCACCTTCGGGAAACCGCTTGCACCACAGGCAACCGCCGCCCCCGGGCTCTCGTCGGTGAGCCCTTGGGGACGGCGGTCGTTCTGCCCGGAACCTCCGTGCGGCGCGGGCCCCTCACGGCTCCGCGAAGCCCCCGGGACCCGGCCGGACCCGTCGCGGGGCCCGTACGGCACCGCGTGCCGCCCGGGCCCCCGGCGGGGTGCTCAGCGCTCGACGTCGGGCAGGACGGTGGCACCCCTGGTGAGGACCCGGTGCACCATGTACGGCGCCTTGCGTTTGGCCCACAGCAGCACCTTGATCCGCTTCAACGGCGTGAAGTTGTAGTAGCGGTCGGACGGGTCGCCGAAGGCGAAGAGCGGCGGGATGAACGAGGCCGAGCGCAACTGGCCGAAGATCCGCTCCGCCGCGGCGCCCGGCGCCAGCCGGTTGTCGGCGACCTGCCGCAGCGTCCGGTCCAGGTCGTCGAAGAGCGCGACGAAGCCCGGATACACCGGGAACCACAGCCCGGCCCCCCTGCGCGGCCCCAGGTCGTCCCACTGGCCGGCACGGCCGGGCCGGGCGAGGGCGTCGTTGCGGGCCCGCTTCAGGGACAGCGCGGCGAACATCGAGTGCAGCAGCCACACCCGGCAGAAGGCGTTCCACAGGCGGAAGTCGCCGGTCGCGGTGAGCGCCGAGCGCAGCAGCCGGTCCCCGTGCTCGACGAGGTCCGCCTGGAAGGCCTCCAACGGCCGGAAACGCTCCACGGACCAGTCACCGGCCCGCGCCGCCCCGATGATCCGGGCCGCCGCCTCGTGGACGAGCTCCGCGGTCAGCGTCACGTCCCGGGAGAGGGTGAAGTCGCAGCGTACGGCGGAGCGGTCGAGGACGACGAACCCGTCGCCCGCGGCCGCGGTGGCCCCGTACTGCCACGGCTCCGAGCCGGTCCACGGGCGGACCACGGTGGCCTCGGCGAACTGCCACTCCAGATCCGGGAACTGGCGTATCAACTGCTGGAAGTCGTCCTCGGCCGACGCCGACCGCTGCGGCCACAGCTTGGCGTCGAGGCTCACCGACACACTGGTCAGCGCGGCCTCGCCGGTGCGCTGCTCGCCGAACGGGGCGAGCTGGATCCAGCCGCCGGGGAAGACCACCTGGGTGGTGCCGCCGGTCCAGGGCGTGCCTCCCTCACCCGGGTCCACACGCCGCTCCAGCGGCCGTACGCCGCGCAGATGGGCGGTCAGGACCCGTGAGGAGTGGGTCAGCGGGCGCAGCGCGGGGCCGCCGCCGAGCCGCCCCAGCATGGGGGCGTCGGGCCCGGACATGTCGACCACGAACTCCGCGCCGACCGCGCTTCCGTCGGCCAGCTCGACGCTGAAGTCCCCGGCCTCGCCGCGCACTTCGGTGAGGACGGGGCGGCCCTGCGGGACGCGGCTGCCGTAGCTCACGGCGAGCCGGTGCACCCAGGCGTCGACGTCGGGGCGGTACAGATGCGACTCACCGTGCTCGCTGGGCACGTTGAACTGCACCACCTGCTGCCGCCGTACGGGCGCGCCGGGACGCGCGTACACGAAGCCGATGCTCGACTTGACGCCCGAGGTCCTGCGGATCTCCGCGGGCAGCTGCCCGAAGTGCCCGAGCGCGGACAGCTCGGGCACGTCGAAGCGGCGGGCGAGCAGTTCGAAGACCTCGGCGGTGTAGGGGACCGTGGTCTCGCCGGCCGGGGTGGTGGCGTCGTGCGGCGAGTCGACGAGGATCACGTCCACGCCGGCGCGGGCCAGGATCGCGGCGAGCATGCCGCCGCCGAGGTGGGCGCCGAGCACGGCGACGGTGTGCCGGGCCCCGCCCGGGGGCCGCACGGGGGCGGGGACCGGCTCGTCCGCCGGGTCGAAGGGCAGCGCGGACTCGGCGGCGCCCACCGCCTCCGCGCCCTCGTCCCAGGCGCCCCGGCCGCCGAAGCCGCGTGCGTCCGCCGTCGTCCGCGTTCCCGTCTCCGCTTCCGTCCTCGTGCCCGCCGGTGCCGCCGTGCCCGCCGCCCTCCTCGCCGCCGTGCCCTTCCGCGCGCCCCTCCCGGTGCCCTCCGGTGCCCCGGCCGAGCCACCCGCCGGGGCGCCCGCAGAGCCACCAGCCGCGCCGTTCGTGGAGGCGCCGGCCGATCCGTCCGTCGTCATGTCCTTGGATGCGTCATCGGACGTGTCCTTCGATGTGTTCTTGGGTGTGTCCCGTGGCATCTCCCCGTCCTCCTTCATGAGTGCCTGCGGAATCGGGAGCGCAGGAATCCGCCGAGTGCTCCGGCCACCACGGGCCCGGTGTCCGAGGCCGCAGAGCCGCGCTTGGCCCAGAGCATGGTGCGGATCATGCGGGCCGGGTTCGGGTTGTAGAAGCGGTTGGCCGGGTCGTGCAGACCGAACGGCGGCGGCGCGTACCCGTCGTCCTGCAGCAGGTCGAACAGCTCGCCCGTGGCCCGGTCCGTCGTCATCAGACCCGCCTCGACGTCCCGGCAGGCGGACCAGGCGGCGTCGGTGATCTTGTTGAAGCCGACGCTCGCGGGGAAGAGCGCGCCGGGGTGCGGCTGCGCCTCCAGCTCCCGCCAGATCAACGGGTCCTTGCTGGCCTGGAAGCGGGTGAGCGCGTCCTGCGCGTTGAGCGTGCCGAGGACCGTCCCCAGCGCCCACATGCGGAACGTGCCGTTCCACAGGCCGTAGTCGCGGAACGAGGTGAACGAGGACGCCACCACGTCGTCGTGGGCCCGTACGAGCCCCTGCTGCAGCGTCTCGATGTGCCCGAAGCGCTCGGCGGAGAAGTCGTCGTCCTTGACCGCCTCGATGAGCCGCCAGGCGAGCGAGTTGACCACGTCGGTGGTGTTGGTCAGACCGCGGGAGAACAGCGCGTCCACGAAGCCCGCGGCGTGCGAGGTCAGGCACCAGCGGTCGCCCACGACCTGGTGGGAGGAGTACTGCAGCCGGCCGGTGGAGACCCACGGCCTGGCCGCCTTCGCGTGCTTGAACTGCGGGGCGACGGCCGGGAAGCGCTCCAGGAACTGGGCGAACTCCTGCTCCGGCGGGGTGTCCGTCTTCGGGTGCTTGCGCGGGTCCAGGCTCAGGCCGACGCTGCACAGCCGGTTGGTGGCGCCCCGGTGGTTGTCGAACGGGATGACCCACAGCCAGCCGCCGTCGAAGACGTGGTGCAGCGTCCCCTGGTGCCAGGGGCTCGGGTTGTCGTGCGCCTGGCCCGCCGGGCAGTCGTCGTAGGGCCGCACCCCGAGCATGTGCGTGAACATGGTCCGCGAGTGGGTGCGCTGCCGCGGCACCTCGTCGCGCAGCCCGAACTTCCGGGCCAGCGGCGAGTTGTGGCCGCCCGCGTCCACGATGTAGCGGGCGCGGATGTCGGGCCCGTCCGCGACCGCGAGGGTCACCCCGGAGCCGTCCACCTCGACGTCCGTCACCCGGGTGTTCAGCCGCGGCACCGCCCCGTAGCGCAGCGCCACGTTGAACATGTAGGCGTCGACGTCCTGGCGGAACATGTGGGACTCGGTGGACAGCGCCACCGGGATCACGAACTGGTTGATCTCGTACGGGTCCTGCCGCTCGCCCTCACGGTGGTACACGAAGCCGAAGTTGCGCTTCTGGCCCGAGTTCGAGGACACCTTGGAGCGCATCGTGGAGAAGTGGCTCAGATGCGCGATCTCCGGCACCCGGTAGCGCGCCGCGAGGATCCGCAGCATCACGGAGGTGTACGGGATGGTGGACTCGCCGACCGCGAAGCGCGGGTGGGCGCCGGCGTCGATCAGGACGGTCTTCACGCCGTTGCGGGACAGGATGGCCGCGAGGATGGAACCGGCGATCCCGGAGCCCAGGACGGCGACGTCGTGGACGGCCTTGCCGGGCGAGTCGGACGCGGACAGCGGTTGCATGATGCTCTCTCCTCCAGAGGTCGGGAAGGTCTCTTCTCGGGTCCTGCCGTCACCCGGCCGCCGTCCGCCCGGAGGGCGGGCCTGGCAGGCGGGAAGGTGACGGCAGGGCCTCGGTCACGTCTGGTCCGCCGGCCGCTTCTGGCCGGACGCGTCGGCGGCCGGGTACTTCTCCTCGAGCAGCTCCTGGAGGAAGGAGCCCCAGTGGATGCCGGGGCAGGCGAAGAAGTCACGGCTGTTGATCTCCAGGCGGAGATCGTCCCGGCAGCGGCTGATCAGCTCCATCACCATCAGGCTGTCCAGGCCCATGTCCGCGAGACGGGTGTCCTCGGTGAGCGTGTCCAGCTCCAGCCGCAGGATCTCGGAGAGCTGGACGCGGATGTACTCGTTCAGCTCGGTCAGGCGCTCCTCCCGCCCGAGGCCGGCCAGCCGGGCGGTCAGCGTCCCCGGTGCGGCGTCCTGTCCGGCCGCCGCCGGGGGAGCGCTGCGGATCTCGCTGAGGATCGGCCTCTCCCTGCGGGCCTCCATCAGATCGCGGAACAGAGCCCAGTCCGCCGAGCACACCGTGCGGTTGGCGACGCCGTCGGTCACGGCCTCGCCGAGCAGTTCGAGCGCGTGCTCGGGATTGAGCTGGTGCAGGCCGATGGAGCGCAGGAACGCCATCACCGAGTCGTCCGCGAGCCCGGAGGCGGCGCCCCACGGGCCCCAGCTGACGGTCGTGGCGGCCAGGCCCCGCGACTGCCGGAAGTGCGCGAAGGAGTCCAGGAAGGCGTTGGCCGCCGAGTAGCCCGCCAGATGCTGGGAGCCCCAGACCGAGGCGATCGACGAGAAGGAGACGAACAGGTCGAGGTTCTGGTCGGCGGTCGCGTTGTGCAGCGCCCAGGTGCCCGCCACCTTCGGGTGCAGGCAGCGGTCGTACGTCTGCGGGTCGCTCTCCCGCAGGAACTGCGGCTCCGACAGCCCGGCCGCGTGCACGACACCGCGCAACGGCCGCCCGGACAGCCCGAGCTGGTCGGTCAGCGAGCGCAGCGCCGTCTCGTCGGCGACGTCCAGCGCCACCACCCGTACGTCGGCGCCCTGGGCCTCGATCCGGCGGACCCCGGCGATCCGCTGCGCGGTCGCGTCGTCCAGGGCCGGGTCGTCCCAGGCGGAGCGCTCCGGCAGACCCCTGCGGCCGGCCAGGACGACCGTGCCCGCGCCGGAACGCGCGAGCCACTCGCCGAGCAGCAGCCCGAGACTGCCCAGGCCGCCCGTCACCAGATAGCTGCCGAGGTCGCTCAGGTGCGGTGCGGGATGCTTCGCCGACGCGTCACCGGAACCGGCCGCCACCAGCCGGGGCACCAGGACCGTGCCGCCGCGCCGGGCCGTCAGGTCCTCGGCCGTGCGGGTCCCGAGGAGACCGGCGATCTGCTCGGCCTCGTCCGCGGCGCCCGCCGGGTCGAGGTCCAGCAGCCCGCCCCACAGCTCGGGGTGCTCCAGCGCGGCCACCTTGCCGAGCCCCCACAGCGGGGCCGCCGGCAGGCAGATCCCGTCCTGCTCGGGGCCGGTCCACTGGGCGCCCCGGGTCACCACCCACAGCCGGGTGGCGGCCTCGTCGACGGCCAGCTTCCGGGCCGCGGCCAGGAAGACGTGCTCGGCGTGCTCGCGTGCCACGCCCGCCGAGGTGTCGTCGTACCCGGACACCGGCAGGTCGAGGCCGCTCAGCAGCACCAGGTGCGCGAACGGCGTGCCGTCCGAGAGCGCCGCCAGGACCGCGTCGACCGAGGCGTCCGCTCGGGCCACCACCGCCCCGCGCAGCGCCAGCCGCTTCGCCACCGACTCCAGCACCCCGGTGTCCGCGCCGGCGGCCGGGGAGCCGGGGCCGCCCGCGCCGACCAGCAGCACCCGCTCGTCGCGCAGGTCGTGCGGGGTGAACGCGGCCGGGTCCGCGGGCCGCCAGACCTGCTCCCAGACCGTCTCCTCGCGGACACTGCGCGGCACGTCCTGCCCGGCCTGGACCGACGACCGCAGATGCACATGGCGCATCATGATCAGCACGCTGCCGTCGGAGCCCAGGATCTCCAGGCCGCCGCGCAGCTCCCCGTCCTCCTCGGCCGGGTCGAGCCAGCCGTGGATGTAGCGGCGGGTGCCCTCGGGCACCGCCGTCGGCGTGGGCACGGCCCCCGGGTCCGGGGCGTCGGCCGACTGCCGCAGCAGCCCGAGCGTCAGATCCAGCAGCGCGCCCCGGGGCAGCTCCTCGGCGCCCCGGTTGACCTCCGCCAGCACCTCGCCCGCACCCCGGTACACCTCGGTGAGCACCGGCTCCGCCCACCCGGGCACGTCGATGTCCGCCGGGTCCACCGGAACGCACCGGGCGCGTACCGACTCCAGGTCCCCGTCCGCCGGGCGGGAGTCCGTGGGGCGGCGCACCAGCACACCGCGGGCGTGCAGCCGCCAGCTGCCGCTCTCGGCGACGTCCACGCCGTGCCGCGAGAAGCACAGGAACAGCGAACGTCCCTCGTCGTCCTGGGGCAGCACGTACACCCGTATGCGGTCCGGCCGGTGCTCCGGGTCCAGGAGCAGCGGCTCACCGACGACGAAGCGGTCGACGAGCCGGGGCTGCGCACCCGGCAGCTTGGCGGCGCCCGCCAGCGCCCAGTTGCAGAAGCCGCCCGCCGACACGGACCGGCGGCCGTCCTCGTCCGTCTGGACGAACAGCTCGGACACGTCCTCCAGACTCGGCGAGAACGTCGGCGGACCCGACAGCAGGTGCCCCTCGAACAGGGCCCCTGGCGCGTCGTCCGCGGAGGCCTCCGCCGCCGAGGCACCGGTCGCGTCGTCGTCGTTGAACCAGTAACGCTCGCGCTGCCACGGGTAGCTGGGCAGCGTGGTGCGGTGCGGGCGTTCGTGCGCGTGCACCGCGTTCCAGTCCACGGGTACGCCGCGGTGGTGCAGCGCTCCCAGGGCCTGGCCGACGATGTGCGCGTCGTCGCGGTCCCGGCGCAGCGAAGGCACCCAGCCGACCCCGTCCTCGGGCAGGCAGCGCGCGCCCAGACCCAGCAGCACCGGCGCCGGGCCGAGTTCCAGGAAGGTACGGCAGCCCGTCTCGTACAGCGCGGTGACGCCGGCGTAGAAGCGGACCGGCGCGAGGACGTGCTCCGACCAGTACTCGGGGCGCAGCTGATCGGGGCCCCACTCCTTGCCGGTGACGTTCGAGACGATCGGGTACTTCGGCCGGTTGAAGGTCAGCGTCTCGGTGACCTTGCGGAACTCCTCGAGCATCGGGGCCATCAGCGGCGAGTGGAAGGCGTGCGAGACGACCAGCCTGCGGTGCTTGACGCCGCGGGCGGCCAGCAGGCCGACGACCTCGCCGACCTCGTCCTCGGCGCCGGACAGGACCACGTCGGTCGGGCCGTTCACCGCCGCCAGGGCGACCCGCGGCAGCGGGCCGGCCTCGGCGATCGCCGCCCGCACCGTCTCCTCGTCGCAGACCAGCGTCTCCATCACGCCGCCCGACGGCAGCGCCTCCATCAGCCGGGCGCGGGCCGTCACCAGCCGGGCGGCGTCCTCCAGCGAGTGGACCCCCGCGACGCAGGCCGCGGTGATCTCGCCCAGGGAGTGCCCGATCAGCGCGGTCGGCCGGATGCCCCAGGACTCCCACATCCGGGCCAGCGCGTACTCGACGGCGAACAGCGCGGGCTGCGTGAAGCCCGTCCGGTTGATGCGCTCACTGTCCCCGGCGCCCTCGAGGACCGGGCCCAGCGGCTCGTCCAGGTGCCGGTCGAGCGCCTGGACCGCCTCGGCGAGCGCCTCGGCGAACACCGGCTCGGCGGCCGAGAGACCGGCCGCCATCCCCGCGTACTGCGAGCCCTGCCCGGTGAACAGCCAGCCCAGCCGGCGCGCCTTGGCACCCGTCGGCGCGTGCGACGTCACCTGGTCGGCGCGCTCACCGGCGGCGAACGCCGCGAGACCGGCCGCGAGCTGGTCGCGGTCCCCGGTGACGCTGAGCCCGTACTTCATCCGGGCCCGGCCGATGTGCGTCGAGTAGCAGATGTCCGACAGCGTGCGCGCGTCGGCGGCCCGCACCGGGGCCTCGTACGCGCTCGCCATCGCCCGCAGCGCCTCGGTGCTGTTGGCGCTGAGGGTCAGCAGGCCCACCTCGCGGGGCGTGCCCTCACGGGGGGCGGGGCGCGGTGCCTCACCGATCACCGTGTGCGCGTTGGTGCCGCTCGCCCCGAAGCTGCTCACACCGGCCAGCCGGCGGCCCTCGGGCCAGCGCGTCTCCTCCGTGGTCACCTTCAGGTTCAGCATGTCCCACGGCACCTGCGGGTTCGGGTCGTTGAGGTGCAGGTGCCTGGGCAGCGTGTCGTGCTGCACCGCGAGGACGGCCTTCAGCATGCCCGCGGCGCCCGCGGCGGGCTCCAGATGGCCGATGTTCGTCTTCACCGAGCCGACCAGCAGCGGCCGGTCCGGGGCGCGGTTCACACTGGTCACCGCGTTCAGCGCCTTCAGCTCGATCGGGTCGCCCAGCTGGGTGCCGGTCCCGTGCGCCTCGACGTAGGTGAGCTCGGCCGGGGCGACCCCGGCGTCCTTGAGGGCGGAACTGATCACGTTCTGCTGCGCCGACGGGTTCGGCACCGTCAGACCGCTGCTGCGCCCGTCGTGCTCCGTCGCCACACCGTGGACGACGGCCAGGATCCGGTCGCCGGCCGCCTCCGCCTCGCTCAGCCGCTTCAGGACGAACAGAGCGCCGCCCTCACCGCGCGCGTAACCGTCCGCGGACGCGTCGAAGGTCTTGCAGCGGCCGTCGGGCGACAGCGCCCGCAACTTGCTGACCAGCACGAAACCGTACGGCGACAGCATCAGGTTCACGCCGCCGACCAGCGCCATGTCGCAGGCGCCCGACCGCAGCGACAGCACGGCCTGCTCCAGCGCCACCAGCGACGACGAGCACGCCGTGTCGATCACCATGCTGGGGCCCTGGAAGCCGAACGTGTACGAGATGCGCCCGGCCAGGAAGCTCGGCTCGCCGATCAGCTGGTAGGCGTCGACGTCGGCCATCGCGCCCTTCTGCTGGCGCATCCGCACGTAGTCGCTGGTGCTGGCGCCGAGGAAGACACCGACCCGGCTGCCCTCCAGTTCGGCGGGCGGCAGGCAGGCGTTCTCCATGGCCTCCCAGGCCAGTTCCAGCACCAGCCGCTGCTGCGGGTCCATGCCCGCCGCCTCACGCGGCGAGATGCCGAAGACGGTCGGGTCGAAGGTGTCGACGGGGCCGTCGAGGAAGTTGCCCGACAGGGTGTACGCGGTGCCCGGGTGGTCGGGGTCGGGGTCGTAGAAGCCGGCGGTGGAGTGCCGCTCCTCGGGGAACTGCGACGTCGAGTCACGGCCCTCGGTCAGGGAGTGCCAGAACTCCTCGGGCGTGGCACCGCCCGGCAGCCGGCAGGACAGTCCGACCACGGCGAGGGGCTGTGGCTTCTGCAGCTCCTGGACCCGGGCGCGCAGACTGCGGATGGTGCCGAGCGAGTCCTTGAGCCGGCCGCGCAGGACATCCTGGCTCGGCTGCCCGGAGTTGCTGTTCGTCATCGGTTCTCCTCAAACCCAAGCGTCCGTGAGTCGGAGATCTCCGCCTCCAACTGGCGTAGCAGTTCGTCGTCGTCGAGGTCGTCCAGTCCGTCCGCGTCCCCCGCGTCCTCGCCCTCGCCCCGGTCGGCCGCGTCCGCGGCCTGGGAGGAGTCGTCGGGCGCGGGACCGCCGTGGCCGAGCTGGTCCAGCAGATGAGCGGTGAGCGCCACCGCGGTGGGGTGCTCGAACGCCACCGTCGAGGACAGCTCCGTCTCCAGCTCGCGCGACAGCCTCAGCCGCAGCGTGAGCGACATGACCGAGTCCATCCCGAGCTCGAAGAAGCCCTGGTCGGCGCGGAGTTCGTCGTCGGAGAGGCCGAGGACCGCGGCGACCTGGGTGCACACCCAGTCGAGCATCCGGTCCCGGCGCTGCGCCGGGTCGAGAGCGCCGAGACCGGCCACGAACTCGGTGCCGCCGCTGCGCTTCGCGGCCCCCAGAACGGTGCGGAACAGCTCCCGGTGCGGGGCGTCGGCGAGCGCCGTCCCGAACAGCTCCCAGTCCACGTCGGCCACGCAGGTGTGCACCGTGTTGTCCCAGGCCAGCAGCGAGAGCGCGGTGGACAGGTCCTGCTCCCGCAGCGGGGCGACCCCGCTCGACTTGAGCAGTAAAATCGTCCGTTCGTCGAGCAGCCTGCTGCCCTCCAGCGGCATCAGCTCCACATGCGCCACCGGCAGTCCGCCGGCCCGCCGCCGGGCGGCCAGCGCCCGCAGCGACCAGTCGGACGGCGCGGCCGCGCCCGTGACGGCGCCGCCCCAGGTGCCCGGCACCGAACCCAGCAGCACGAACAGACGCACCGGGTCCTTCGCGGTGAGCCGGTGCAGCAGTTCGGCCGTCTCGGCACGGTTCAGCTCGGCGTTCACCGTGGACTCGGTGGTCTCCTCCAGCGGAGTCGCCGAGCCAGGAGAACCCGCGCACACCACGCCCGCGATCCCGGTGTCCGCGCGCAACTCCTCGACCAGTGAGGTCAGTTCCGCGCGGGAGCCCTGCGTCCGCGCCGTGCGGATCTCGGCGCCCGCGGCCCGCCAGCCGTCGATCCGGTCCTCACCGGGCCACTGCTCGCCGCCCGCGGGCTCGGTGTCGGCGAGCACGATCCGCCGCGCTCCCGCGTCCACCAGCCAGTCCACCACCGGGGCCGCGAGGACGCCGCCCGCGCCGGTCACCAGGTGCCAGCGGTCGGCGGTCAGCGGGCGGTGCGCGGTCCGCTCCGGGGCCTCGGCCCGCACCAGCGAACCGACCTGCACGGAGGAGTGCTCCACCTGGATGTGCTCGTCGCCGGGCGGGCACAGCAGCCGGGTGACCAGGGTGCGCAGCTCCTCCGCGCTGCCCCGGCTCAGGTCGACATGACCGCCCCAGGCGTCCGGCCGGGTCATCGCGAGGGTGCGGCCGAGACCGGCGTGCGCCCCCTGGTTGCCGTCGGGGAAGCCCTCGTGGCCGGTCGGCAGCAGCGCCTGCCGGGTGACCAGCCACAGCCGGGGCGCACTGCCCTCGACATCGGCGAGCGCGGTGGTCAGCGCCGTGGTGACCCGCCAGCCGTCGGGACGCGAGTCCAGGTCCTCCAGCGGCCACAGGTCGCAGATCGCCGTCGTCGGCTCGTTGGCGTGCACCGCGAGCAGCGTCTGCCACGCCTCCCGGTCCGACGGGTCCAGACGCAGCTCGCGTCCGCCGTCACCGGCCGGCGAGGGCGCCGCGTCCAGCGAACGCACCCGCCGCACCTCGCAGCCCGCGGCCCGCAGCCCCTCGGCGACGGTTCCCGCCAGGTGCTCGGTGTCACCGCACACCAGCCAGCGCGTCGCGGGCGCGGCGAGGCCGCCGTCCCGGTCGGCGGGCCGCTGCCCGGCGGGACTCCACACCATCCGGTAGAGGAGGTCCGACAGCCGGTCCCGCTCCGCGTCGGCGCCCGGTGCCTCCGGGTGCCCGGCGAGCCGCAGCCCGGCCAGCTCGGCCACGGTGCGTCCGGCCGCGTCGAGCACGGTCACGTCCGCCTCGGGCAGCCCGTCCGCGCCGGACCTCACCGGGCCACGGCACACCCGGACGGTGCCCTCCACCGCCGACCTCACCCGCACCGAGGCGACGGCGCCGGCGACCGGCTCGCCGTCCCCGGCGGATCCCGCCTCCGCGACACGGGCGTCCCCGTCCGTGACGCCGGGCGCGTCCCCGCCGTACGGGGCACCCGCGCCGTCCGCCACCAGGCGCAGCGCCAGCCGGAGCACATCGGCGGGCAGCCGGTGCCGGGAAGCGCCGTCGGGAAGCTCCACGGTCGCCGCCGCGCACCCGCGTCCGGTGCCGGCCGACCGCACGCCGAGCGCGGGGAAGAACTCGCCCAGCGTCGCCCGCAGCGGCTCGTCGTCGGCGAGCCCGTCGAGCTCGGCGGGCGCCAGGACGGAGGCGGCCGACGCCGCCGTGCTCGCCGTGAGCGCCGGCCCGGCCGGGGTGTCCCCGGCGAGCTGACGCAGCACCACACTGCCCTGCCGGGTGTCGACCACGGCCTGCAACGCGGCCCGCGTGTCGTCGTCCACGCGGGGCGCCACGCCGAACCGCACGTCGTCGAGGGCCGGCACCGCACTGCCCGTCGCCGCGGCACTGCCCAGCGCCGCCTCCAGGAGCCCGGCCGCCGACACCGTCGTACCCGCCGCGGCCGTCGTCACCTGCCAGGGGCTGCGCGTCCCGTCGAAGGCCACCGGGAGCAGCGCCGTCCACGGCGCGGTCGTCGGCCGCACCGGCGCCCCGACGAGCGCGCCCCGCGCCGCCGAACGGTCCACCGGGGCGTCCGGCAGCCAGTGCTCCTTGCGCTGCCACGGATAGGCCGGCAGATCCACGACCGTGCGGCCCGGACCGGCGAACGCGGCCCAGTCGACCGGGGCGCCCTGCGCGTGCAGCACACCCAGGGCGGTCAGCAGCGAGCCCACCTCGTCCTCGTCACGGACCAGCGAGGGCAGCACCACCGGCCGGTCCACCCCGGCCTCCCGCAGCGACTCGTCCGCACCGGACACCAGCACGGGGTGCGGGGAGATCTCCACGAACACCCGGTCCTGCGGGTCCTCGACCGCGCTGACCGCGTCCTGGAAGAGCACCGTGTCGCGCAGGTTGCGGCCCCAGTACTCGGCGGTGAGCGCCGACCCCGGCAGCTCGCCGCCCTCCACCGCGGAGTAGAACGGCACCCGGGTCTCGGACGGCACCAGGTCACCGAGCCCGGACACCAGGCGCTCCCGCAGCGGCTCCGTCAGCGGCGAGTGCGGGGCCACCGGCACCTTCACCCGGCGGACGAACACATTCGCCTCGGCCAGCTCCTCGGACAGCTCCTCGAGCGCCGCGAGGTCACCGGCGACGACCGTGGTCCGCGGCCCGTTGACCGTGGCGATGCCCAGCTTGTCCTCGTAGAGCACCAGATACGGCGCGAGTTCCTGACGGGGCAGGCCGACGACGATCGAGCCGCCGGTGCCGACGATCGTGTCCAGCAGCCGCGAGCGCAGGCAGAGGATCTCCGCGGCCTGCGCCAGGGTCAGCGCCCCGGCCGCCCACGCGGCGGCGACCTCGCCCATGCTGTGGCCGACGACCGCCTCCGGCACCACGCCCCAGCTGCGCCACAGCTCGACCAGGCCGACCTGCACGGCGAAGATCAGCTCCTGCGGGATGCCCTCGTCGAAGGGCCGGCTGTCCGGCTCACCCCGCAGCGACGCCAGCGGCGACCAGGCGATCCACTTGCGCATCTCCTCCTCGCAGGCCTCCACGGCCCGGCGGAACACCGGCTCGCTCTCCAGGAGCTGCCGTCCCATCCCGGCCCACTGCGAGCCGAACCCGGAGAAAACGAAGACACAGGAGCGGGCGGCCTCCGCGCTGCCGGTCAGCACGCCCGGGTGCTCCTCGCCGCGGGCCAGCGCCCGCAGCGCCGAGCGGACCCCGACGACGTCCTGGCCGACCACGACGGCCCGCTGGTCGAGATGGCTGCGCCGCACCGACGCGGTGTACGCGAGGTCGGCGAGCGTGTGCGCGCTGCTCGACTCCAGCAGCTCCAGGTACTGCTTCGCCGCGCCGGGCAGCGCCGTGCGCTGCGCGGCCGACAGGGGGAGCGCGAAACGCGCGGGCGGCTCGGCGTGCGTCTCCTCGGCGGCCCGCGGCCGCTCGGGGGGCTCGGCCACCAGGACGTGCGCGTTGGTGCCGGTGAATCCGAAGGAGCTGACGCCCGCGATCCGGCGCCGGCCCCGCTCGGGCCAGTGTGCCGAACCCTCGGCGATCCTGAGGCCCAGCCGCTCCCAGTCGATCTGGCGGGTCGGCTCGGTGGTGACGCCGACGTGCGGGGCGATCCGCCCGGTGTGCACCGACAGGACCGCCTTGATGAGGCCGGCCATGCCCGCCGAGGCCTCCAGATGACCGATGTTGGGCTTGGCCGACCCCACCACCAGCGGGGCGCTGTCGCCGTCGCCCGTTCCGCCGGGACGCAACGCCTGGGCCAGCGCCCGCAGTTCGATCGGGTCGCCCAGCGGGGTCCCGGTGCCGTGCGCCTCGGCGTAGCCGACCTCGGGACCGGTCAGGCCCGCCTGCTCCAGCGCCTGCTGGATGAGCGCGCGCTGCGCGGAGCCGTTCGGGACGGTCAGGCCGCTGCTGGCGCCGTCCTGGTTCACGGCGCTGCCCGGCAGCACCGCGTAGATCCGGTCGCCGTCGGCGAGCGCGGTGGACAGCCGCTTGAGGACGACCGCGCCCGAGCCCTCGCCGCGCAGATAGCCGTCGGCCGCCTCGTCGAAGGTGCGGCAGTGGCCGCTGGGGGAGAGGGCGCCGCCGGCCGAGACCGAGACCGGGATCACCGGGCTGAGGATCACGTTGACGCCGCCGGCCACCGCCAGGTCGCTCTCGCCCTGCCGCAGGCTCTGCATGGCCAGGTGCACGGCGGTCAGCGAGGAGGAGCAGGCGGTGTCCACGGCCATGCTCGGGCCGGTCAGCCCGAGGAAGTAGGAGAGCCGCCCGGAGGCTCCGGCGAACGAGTTGCCGGTGCCGTAGTAGAGGTCGACGTCCTGGAGGTGGCTGCCGACGTGCTGGGCGTGGTCGGAGCTGTTCATGCCGACGAACACGCCGGTCGCGGAGCCGCGGAGCCGGTCCCTGGTGGCGCCGGCGTCCTCCAGCGCCTCGTAGGCGACCTCCAGGAAGAGCCGGTGCTGCGGGTCGAGGCTGCGGGCCTCGCGGGGCGAGACCCGGAAGAAGGCCGCGTCGAACCCGCGTACTTCGTCGAGGTAGCCGCCGCGCAGCGAGGTGATCGTGCCCGGCGTCCAGGCTCCGTCGGACAGGAACGCCTGGCCGTCCCAGCGGTCCGAGGGCACGTCGCGGATGACCTCGCGGCCGTCGACGAGGAGCTGCCAGTAGTCCCGCACGGAGGGGCTGCCGGGGAAGCGGCAGCTCATGCCGACGACGGCGATCGGGTCGTCGGCGGGAGCGGCGGCGGGCGTGTCCGCGGGAGCCTCGGCGGCGGGGGCCGGCACCGGCGAGGCCGCCGCCGGGGCCGTTCCGGTCGCGTCAGCCGTGCCCGCCGCGACCACCTGCGGCAGCAGGTGGTCCACCAGCTCGTCCAGGCAGGGGTGTTCGAACGGGGTGGAGAGCGGGATGTCGAAGCCGAGCCGGAGGCCGAGGCGGTCCACGAACTCCACGATGCTCAGGGAGTCGAGACCGAGGTCGGCGAAGCCCCGCCGGGGCGGGATGCGCCGGTCCGTGTCCTGGCCGAGGATCTCGGCGAGCACCCCGGACGTCAGCCGCATCAGCGACCTGCGCCCCCGGTCCGTGGCGGCCGGGCTCTCCGCCTTCGCCGTCTTCCCGGTCCCGTCCGCCACCGCGCCCGCAGGGGGATGGAACGGGGCGGTGGCGGACGGGACGACTTCCCGGGCGGGCCCGTCGGGGGGCAGGACCGCGACCGGGAGGTCACCGGCGGAGCGCGGCGGCTCCGCCGGGGTCGTGAGGCCGCCCGTGCGGGCGGCGTTCAGCTCGACGTGCTGGGCGGGCCCGACGGGGTTGCCGGCCGGGTCGAGCAGCTGCACCGCGAGCCGGGCGGGCGCCGTCTGCGCGTCCGGGACGGCGCCCGGCGCGTACTGCATGCCGGGCGTCACCTCCGGCAGCCAGAACGACTCGTGCTGCCAGGGGTGGCGCGGCAGGTCGGTGAGGTTGCCGGGCAGCAGGCGCGCCCAGTCGATCTCGGCGCCAGCGCAGTGCAGTTCGGCGAGCGAGGACAGCAGCGTCGCGGGCCCGTCGGCGTCCCGGCGCAGCGACCCGACGGCGACGCCCTGACGGCGCAGCGTCTTCAGGGCGTCGTTCAGGGGGCGCACGAGGGTGGGGTGCGGGCCGATCTCGATGAAGTCGGCGCCCCGGTCCTGCAGCAGCCCCCGGACGGCCGGCCAGAAACGCACCGGGCTGACGACGTTGGCCGCCCAGTAGGCGGCGTCCAGCACGGGCACCGGTTCCTCGGTGCTGACGGTGGACACGAACGCCTCGGGGGTGGGCGAGGGTGCCAGGTCGCCCAGTTCGCTTCGGAGTTGGTCGGCGTACGGGGCCATGGCCGGGCTGTGGAAGGCGTAGTCCCCGGGGACGAACCGCGCGGTGACGGAGCGTTCCCGCAGCAGGGAGGCGATCGCGGTCAGGTCGTCCTCGGCCCCGGCGAGGACCGTGGCGTTCGGCCCGTTGACGGTGGCGACGGTGACGGCCCGGCCGGTACCGGTGGCGGCGGCCAGCGCCTCCTGCTCGGGGAGCGCCACCGCGAGCATCCGCCCGGTGCCCGCGGCGGCGCTCATGACGCGCCCGCGCCGGACCGCGAGGTCCAGTGCGGTGCGCAGGCCGAGGGCGCCGGTGAAACAGGCCGCCGATATCTCGCCGAGGCTGTGGCCGATGACCTTGTCCGGCTCGACGCCGCGGTCGCGCCACACCTCGGCGACGGCCAGCTGGAGGGCGACGACGGCGGGCTGGGCGAGTTCGGTGGCGGCCAGGTCGCTCTGGCCGAGCAGGTCGCGCAGGCCGGGCAGCCCGGCCTCGCGCAGCACCGCGTCGCTGCGCTCCAGGCTTGCGGCGGCGGCCGGTTCGCGGTCCCACAGGTCCAGGCCCATGCCGCTCCACTGCGAGCCCTGGCCGGAGAAGACGAAGACGGTCCGGTGCCGTCGGCGGGGCTCGGCGGTGCCGGTGACGGTCCGCTCGTCGGGGGAGCCGCCGGCGAGTTCACGCAGCGAGTCGCGCAGCTCCTCGGCGTCGGCGCCGACGATGGTGGCGCGCGCCTCGTGGTGGGTGCGGCGCACGGCGGCGGTGTGCAGGACGTCGGCCAGCGGCCGCTCTCCGTCGAGCGCCCCGGCCAGGTCCCGTGCGCGCTCCTGCAGGGCGGTCTCGGTGGACCCGGACAGCAGCAGCACCCGGGGCGCCGCCTCTTCCGGTCCGGCGGCCGGGGCCGCGGCGGGCGCGGGCGGCGCGGAGAGCAGTACGTGGGCGTTGGTGCCGCTGAGGCCGAAGGCGCTCACGCCGAACAGCGCGTCCTCGTCCGTGTCCAGCGGGCGGGCCTCGGAGGAGATGCTCAGCGGCCCGTCGGCCCAGGGGATCGCGGGGTTGGGGGTGCCCAGGTGCAGCTGCGGCGGGACCAGGCGGTGCCGCGCGGTGAGCGCGGTCTTGATCAGGGCGGCGACACCGGCGGCGGCGTCGGTGTGCCCGAAGTTGGCCTTGTGGGAGCCGATGTGCAGGGCGCGGCCGCCGTCCCGGCCGGGACCGAAGACCTGGGACAGCGCGAAGGCCTCGATGGGGTCCCCGAGCGGGGTGCCCGTGCCGTGCGTCTCCACGTACGCGACCTGGTCCGGCGTGGCGCCGGCGCGGCCGAGGGCCTCGCGCAGCAGCGCCTCCTGGGCGGTGGCGTTGGGGACGGTCAGACCGGCGCTGCGGCCGTCGTGGTTGAAGGCGCTGCCGCGGATCACCGCGAGCACCTGGTCGCCGTCGGCGAGGGCGTCCTCGAGCCGCTTCAGTACGACGACACCGCAGCCCTCGCCCCGTACGATGCCGTCCGCGTCGGCGGCGAACGGCTTGCAGCGGCCGGTGGGGGAGAGGGCCTGCACCTTGCTCATGAAGATGGAGAGCTCGGGCGCGGCCAGCACGTTGACACCGCCGGCGAGCGCGGTGTCGGCCTCACCACTGGCCAGGCTGCGGCAGGCCAGGTGCACCGCCACCAGGGACGAGGAGCACGCGGTGTTCACGGAGAGCGCCGGCCCGTGCAGGCCCAGAGTGTAGGCGACCCGGCCCGGCGCGAAGCTGAACTCCTTGCCGCTGGCGTAGTACGGGTCGATGCCCTTCACTCCGCGGGTCTTGGAGTGCAGCAGCGTGTAGTCCATCCCGAGCATGCCGAAGAACACACCGGTACGGGACCCGGACAGCTGGGGCTTGGTGAGCCCCGCGTGCTCCAGGGCCTCCCAGGAGACCTCCAGGAGCAGCCGCTGCTGCGGGTCCATCTCGCGTGCCTCGCGGAAGGAGATGCCGAAGAAGTCGGCGTCGAACCGGTCGAGTCCGGGCAGCACGCCGGCGTAGCGGCAGTACCCGGTGCCGGGCGCCGAGCCGTCCTCGCTGACGTACTCGGAACCCCAGCGTTCCGGGGGGATCTCCCCGATCACGTCGACGCCGTCCTTGAGGACGTTCCAGAAGGACTCGGGACCGTTCACGCCACCCGGGTAACGGCATCCGATGCCGACGAGGGCGATGGCCGGATCGGTGGTGATTCCGTTGCGGGCGGGCATGGATCCCCCTCATGGAGTGCGGCGGTCGGCCGGTGATGAGCTGTCCGGACGCGGCAGGGTGCGCGCGTCCGGGAAGAGGCGGTGAAGGCAGAGACCCGGGTGGCGGGAGGGGCGTCCACGCCACCCGGTCGGTGGTGCGGCGGCGGGCGGCCGCCGGGGGCGGCGGCCCGCGACCGGCTGTCCGGTGCGAACCGCCCGGCGGCCCCGGTACCGGGGCCGCCTCACGCGGTTCGGACACGCTCTGGGGTCTTCGTCCGGATCGGGCCCGGCCTGATCCGGACGACAGGCCCTAGAACTCGGGTGCCGCCGAGGGGGCCTTGAGGGTCCCCAGGTACTTGTGCCACAGGTGGTCGGGGTCCTTCTCGACCGCCTCGACGATCTCCCGCATCGCCGCCAGCGCCTTGGGCTCCCCGTCGTACACGTCGCCCTGGAGCATCTTGAGGACGTCCAGGCGGTAGCGCGGGTCCTGGACGAACGCGGTGAACAGGATGTTGAGCCGGTAGTAGATCGAGATGAACTCGTACCAGATCCCGCACGCGGCGCGGAGCTTGCCCACGTACGTGTCGAACCGCTCCTTGCGGAAGTCGCCGGCCTTGTGGGCCGCGATGATGTCCGCGCAGGCCATCCGCGCGCTGTTGAGCGCGACGCTGACACCGCTGGAGAAGATCGGGTCGACGAACCGGGCCGCGTCGCCGATCATGACGAGCGAGTCGTCGGCGATCTGGGTCAGGGCGTAGCTGTAGTCGCCCTCGGCCTTGAACGGCTTGACCCGCTTGGCGTTCTTGAGCGCGTCCTGGAGGGCCGGGCGGCTGCCGACCATGTCCCAGAAGAACGTCTCCAGGTCGTTCTTGGCCTCCTTGAACCGCTGCTTCTGGGTGACGACACCTATGGACGTGATGGTGTCGGTGATCGGGATCTGCCACACCCAGGTGTCCTCCAGCGGGAGGAAGTGGATGAAGATGTAGTCCGCCTGGTCCTTGTTGACGGCCAGGGCCTTGCGGTCGAAGTCGTCGAACCAGGCGTGCACCGCGTACTGGTTGAAGACCGGGTCCGGCTGCTTGACCTTGAGCTGGCTGCCCATCATCGTGCGGCGGCCACTGGCGTCGATGACCATGCGGACGGGCACGGCGACCGGCTGGTTGCCGACCTTCGCCTGGATCACCGGGCGGTCGCTGTCGCTGAAGTCGACGCGGTTGACGCGGACACCGTGGTAGACCTTGGCGCCCAGGCTCTCCGCGTGCTGCAGCAGGATCTGGTCGAACTTCGATCGGTCCACGTGGAAGGTGTGGTCCCGGTCGACGCCGGCCTGGTCGCGCTCGCTGAACAGCACCTCGGCGGCACGGAAGTCGTGGTCCAGGCCCGTGAAGCCCAGGTGGTCGATGTCGCGGTCCTCCGCGGAGGTCCAGGCGGCGCCGTACTTCTTGGGGAAGCCCGCGGCCTCGACCTTCGCCATCGCTCCGGTCTCCAGGAGCACCGGCGTGGTGGCCGGGACCAGCGACTCGCCGACGTGCTCGCGGGGAAAGGTCTCCGCTTCGAAGACCACCACCGACAGCCCCTCCTTGGCGAGGTAGGAGGCGGCGGTGGCGCCGGCCGGGCCGCCGCCGATGATGCCGATGTCGTAGTCGTAGTTCGCCGATGCCTCAGACACGTGAGCTCCTATCGGGTTCTGGTGGGTGACGCTGCGCCGTGGCCGCTGGTCAGTGGACGGGCGTACGGAGGGACAGCAGCAGGTCGGTGATGCTGTCCAGGTTCTGGAAGTTGGTGCCGGTCAGCTCGGTCGGCGGGATGTTCGTTCCCAGCTCGTCCCGGATGTAGGTGAGCAGCTGAGCGGTGTTGATCGAGGTGAGGATCCCCCACTCGAGCAGCGGGGTGTCCGGGGCGATGCCCTGGCTGTCGGGCTCCGAGAGCAGTCGCTCCTGGACGAACTCGGTGAGCTGGGCGATCAGTTCGTCGCGGTCACTGGCCACGGCGTACCTCCTGGAGACGTGTTGACGGGCGGATGTCCCGCCGGATGTCCCGCCGGGAGTCGTCGGCGGGGGTGGCCCGCCAGGGCGTTCAACAATCGTTGATTTCAACGCCTGATGATGTCATTCCTCGATGAACTCTACTAGTGTTGAGTTCATCGTCAAGGGGCCGACGGCAAGCAACGGCGACAAGCCGCCGCCGACCAGGGACCGAAGGGGCCGGGGATGCGGGCACAGGACGACGGAAACCGGGCGGGGCACGGGCCGCCGCCCGGGCAGACACACCTCTGGGCGGTCCCCGAGCCGGACCCCGGACCCGGAGGCGAGGCGGTCCTGCGGCGCTGCGCCGCGTTCCTCCCGCCGGACGAACGGGCCCGCCTGCGGCACCTCGTCGCCTCCCAGCGCGCGCTGTACGCGTCCGCGCACGCCGCGCTGAGGCACGTCACCGCCGCCTACGCCGGCGTGCACTGGTCCCGCGTCGCCTTCGTCCGGGGCGCCTTCGGCAAGCCCTACGTACGCGGGCACCCCGGCCTGCGCGTCAGCCTGGCGCACACCGGCGGCATCTCCCTGATCGCCGTCAGCCGCGACGGGCCCGTCGGCGTCGACGTCGAACGGATCGTGCCGCTCCAGGACCCGGCGGGCATGCGGCGCCAGATCCTCTCCGACTGGGAGGCGGACCGCTGGCCCACCGGGCGCGAGGACGCCGCCCACAGCGGCCTGTTCACCCACTGGACGTGCAAGGAGGCGGTCCTCAAGGCGATCGGCAGCGGACTCGCGGGCGACCTCACCGCGGTCCGCGTGACCCCCGGCGCCCGCCGCGCGGGACCGGTCCCGGTCCACGCCGCGCCCGGCGCCCCCACCCGCCGCTGGGCCCTCCGCCTCGTCGACCTCGGCCCGCGCTACCGGGCCGCGGTCGCGGTCGCGGGCGGCGGCGAGGACGTACGCGTGCGACCGCTCGCGCCGGGCGCGCGGCTCACGCCGTCCGAGGTCACCGCGGTCGCGGCCGGCGACGGCGGCGTGCCCGCGGGCCCTCGGGACGGCGCGTGGACCGTGCCACCGCCGCCGCACGAGGCCGGTGCGCGCCCCCTGCCGCCGCCGCCCCGCGAACCCGGTGCGCGCCCCCTGCCGCCGCCCCGCGAACCCGGTGCGCGAACCCTGCCACCGCCGCCGGCCCGCCGACCCCGCCCGGACCGAACGAGAGGCCCCGTCACCGCTTCGCAGCCCAACGGCTCACCAGCCACCGAGGAGATCCCGTCATGAAGCTGAGCACCCCCCAGCACACCCCGTCCGCCGAGACGCCCGGCGCGGCGCGGGCGCGGTCCGCGCACACCGGGCACGAGCTGATCTGCCTGCCGCACGCCGGAGGCGCCGCACGGGCGTTCACCAGCCTGGAGGCCGCGCTGCCGGGCGCCGCGCGGACGACCCTGCTCGAACTCCCCGGCCACGGCACCAGGATGGCCGAACCCGTGCGCGACGACTTCGGCGCCGTCCTCGAGGACCTCATCCGTGCCACCGCACCGCACACCACGGGGCAGTACGTCCTGCTCGGGCACAGCATGGGCGCGGCGTTCGCGTACGAGATCGGCCGCTACTGGAGCGCCCTGGGCAGGCCGCCGGCCGGTGTCGTGGTCGTCGGCCGCAACGGCCCCACCGCCCGCCGCATCCTGCCGGACCTGCACACCCTGGCCGCCCCCGCCTTCCTGGAGTCGGTGCGCCGCCTCGGCGGCACCCCGCCGCAGCTCTTCGACCACCCCGAGCTGGTCAAGCTGTTCCTGCCGGTGCTGCGCGCCGACTTCACCCTCTCGGAGACGTACACCCCGCTGCCCGGACCGCCGCTGGACGTTCCGCTGTGGGTGTGCGCGGGCGTGGACGACCCGATGGTCGACGACGCGGGCCTGCGGGACTGGGAGAACCACGGCGCCGGTGACGTCTCCATCGAGTGGCTGCCCGGCGCCCACTTCCTGCTCGACGACCCGGCTTTCCACGCCTACGTCGCCGGAGTGCTGCGGACCCTGCCGGACGCCGGCTCCCGGACGTGAGCCCTCTCCCGCCCGCACACGACGCCGCCGGCCCCCTCCCCGCAACACGGGGACGGGGCCGGCGGCGTTCGCCGGCTCAGGCGGCCGGCTGGGTGCGCAGTTCCGAGAAGCGGGCCCGCCAGTAGGCGAGCGGGGTGCGGGTCGCGGAGACCTCGCCGTGGACCAGCCGGCCGATCAGGACCTGGTGGTCACCCGCCAGGTGGCTGCTGGTCAGTACGCACTCGGCGAAGGCGACCGTGTCGTCCAGGACCGGCGCGTCGGTGCGCTTGCCCGGGCTCCAGGGCACCGCGGAGAACCGCTCGGGCACCGGGGAGGCGAAGACACGTGCGGTCTCGGCCATCTCGGCGGAGAGGAAGTTCACCGCGAACGCCGAGCTCTCGTGGATGGCTTCCAGCGTGGCGCTGGGCTGCTTGACGCAGACCAGGAGCAGCGGCGGCGAGGCCGACACGCTGCACACCGCGCTGCAGGTGAGGCCGCGTGGCTCGCCATCGGCCGTCAGGCTCGTCACGACGCTCACACCGGTGGGCAGCGAGCCCATCACCGAGCGGAACGTGTCGAGGTCCACCTGGTCCAACAGGGTGTCGGGCGTGCTGAATCGATCGGACATGTGCAGATCCTCGTCTCGGAGTCCGGGCGGATCAGGACCGCGGAGGTCGTCGGGGTTCACCGTGCGTCGACGGAGGTGATCTCCTCCCGCAGTGCCGTGGTGTCCGTCTTGCCGTTGCCGGTCAGCGGCAGTTCGTCGCGGACGTGCACCGCGTCGACCACCATGTAGAGGGGCAGCCGGTCCGCGCACTCGCGCTTGAGCTCCAGAAGCCCCGGGCCCTTGGGCCCGTTCGGCACCACCACGGCGTGGATCTTGGCGTCCAGGCCGCTGCCCACCACGACGCACGCCGCCGAGGCGACCTTGGGGTTGGCGGCGACCACCGCCTCGATGTCACCGAGTTCGATCCGGTGCCCGCGCACCTTCACCATGTGGTCGCGGCGACCCACGTACTCCAGCATCCCGTCCGGGCCCATCCGCCCGATGTCCCCGGTGTAGTACGGGCCCTTCTGCGGCTCCTGTCCCCAGTAGCCGAGCATCACCGTCGGACCGCTGACCACGATCTCGCCCTCCGTCGCGCGCGGCGGGTGCAGCCGGATGAGGTCCCCGGAGACCGCGGTGCCGATCGGCAGCGGACGGGTGCTGCCCAGGTCCCGGTCGGTGACCTCGTAGCTCGTGCACACGTTGGTCTCGGTCGGCCCGTACCAGTTGAGCATCCGCACGTCCGGCCACGCCTTGCGCAGCTCGTGCACCTGCTGGACGGGGAACGGCTCCCCGGCGAAGACGCAGACCCGCAGGTCCTCGGGCGGCTCGCCGGTCAGCAGCTCGCCGCGCTGCATCATCAGCACCAGCGCGGACGGCACCGAGTACCAGACGCTGATCCGCTCACGGCGCATCAGGGCGCCGAGCTGCGCCGGGTCGTAGGCGAGACCCTCGGGGATCAGCACGACCGAGGCGCCCGCCAGGAAGGTGGCGTACAGGTCGAAGACCGACAGGTCGAAGTTGAACGGCGCGTGGTTGGAGAGCCGGTCGCCGGCCGTCACCCCCACCTCGGCGGCGGCCCAGCGGACGAACGAGAGCGCGTTGCGGTGGCTGATGCAGACGCCCTTCGGCTCACCCGTCGAACCGGAGGTGTAGAGGATGTACGCCGGCTCGTCGGGCCCGTTCTCGTACGGGGCCGGGGCGTCCTCGGCGGGCGCCTCCTCCCGTACCTCGTCGAACGAGGCGAGCGGCAGCGAGGGGTCCCAGTCGGCGTCCGCGGCACGGCGCACGCCGTCGGCGTCGGCCACCACCAGGGCGGGCGAGCAGCCGGCGGCGATCCGCAGCACACGGGCGGCCGGGTTGTTGGCGCTGACCGGCGCGTAGATCGCGCCGACGCGCAGCGCGCCCTGCATGAGGGCGATGGCGTCCAGGGTCTTGTGCGTCCACAGCACCACCCGGTCGCCGGGCCGCACTCCGCGCCGGTGCAGCGCGGCCGCGTACCGATCGGCGAGTTCGTCCAGGTCCCGGTAGCTGAAGACCCCCTGGGAGGAGCGCACGGCCGGGGCGTCCGGGGCGCGCCGCGCTGAGTCGATGACGAGCTGGTGGAGCCTCACAGACCTATCTCCTTCACTATCAACTGACGCTGGATGTCCGACGTTCCCGAGAAGATCGTGCTGGGCACGGCGTCGCGCAGGGCCGCCTCGATGCCGTCCTCGCGCAGATAGCCGCGGCCTCCGAACACCCGGACCGCGTCGGCCGCGGAGGCCAGCACGCCCTCGGACACGGCCAGCTTGGACAGGGCGATGGCGAGCACCGACGGGTCGCCCTGGTCCATCGACCAGCAGGCGCGGTACAGCAGCAGCCGGGCGCTCTCCAGACGCAGCTTCATGTCGGCGATCCGGTGGGACACCGCCTGGAACTCGCCGATCCGGCGCCCGAACTGGCGGCGCTCGCGGGCGTGCGCCACGCACTGCTCGACGAGCCGGTCGAGCAGGCCGAGGTAGAGGGCGAACAGGCAGGCCCGCTCCCAGCCCATGGAGTGCTGGAAGATCGCCGCGCCCCCTCCGACGGTCCCGAGCGCGTTCTCCTCGGGCACGAAGCAGTCCTCGAAGGTGATCGCGCCGGCCGGGCAGGAGTGCATGCCCATCTTCTCGTACGGCTTGCCGACCACGACCCCCGGCGTCTCCCGGTCGACGACCAGGCCCGTGACGCCGAGGAAGCCCATTTTCGGGTCGACGGTCGCGTAGGTGACGTACACGTCGGCGGCCGGACCGTTGCTGACGAAACTCTTCGTGCCGTTCAGCACGAACCCGCCGTCCACGGGCCGGGCGATCGTGCCGAGCCGCGACGAGTCCGAGCCCGCCTCCGGTTCGGTCATCGCGTTGCCCGCGATCAGCCGGCCCGACGCGAGCGCGGGCAGCAGCCGCCCGCGCAGCGCCTCGCCGCCGAAGCGGGCGACGGGCACGGCGCAGGCGAAGGTGTGCGCGGCCGCGCCGAACACCAGGCCCGTGTCCGCGCAGCCGCGGCCCACCGCCTCCACGACCCGTGCCGTGTCCAGGGCGCCGAGCCCCTGCCCGCCGTACTCCTCGGGCAGGCAGGAGCCGAGCATGCCGATCTCGCCGAGGCGCAGCCAGTCCTTGCGGGAGTAGAACCCGGGGCCGGGCGGCGCGGGAAACGCGGTCCGGGTCGCTTCCAGTACCTCGTCGTAGCGGGCCTGTTGGCCCTCGTTCCAGCCGAACTCCACATCTGCTCCTGGGGTACGGGGAAGGGGGCGCCCTCCCTCATCGGATCGCTGGTCAGTCCTGCTCGGGGAAGTGCCGCAGGTTCCGCGGGCCGACATAGCGCAGCCGCGGGTGGATGCGCCCCTGACGGGTGCGCTGCTCCTCGACGTGGGCGAGCCAGCCCGGCACCCGGGCGGCCGCGAACATCGGGACGAACAGGTCGGCGGGCATGCCCAGCAGGTGGTAGATCGCGGCGGCGTAGCAGTCCACGGTCAGATAGGGCCGGGGGCCCTTCGACGGGTGGGCGGCGGCCCGCACCGCGTCCAGGACCTGCAGGACGTGGTCGTTGCCGGGGGTGCCGTTGAAGCGGCGGGCGGCCTCGCGGAGGGGCCGTACGCGGGGATCCTCCTCGGCGTGCGAGACGGTCCGGGCGCGTGCGGCGGCGGCCTGGTCGACGCGGCCGCGCAGATAGGCGGCGGCGGTGTCGGGGTCGTCGTCGCCTCGGGCCAGGTCGATCACCTGGTGGGCGGCGCCGCCGTGCAGGGGGCCGGTGAACGTGGCGAGGGCCACGGTGATGGTGGCGAAGGTGTCGGCGCCGGTGCCGGCCGCGACCCGGGCGGCGAACGCGGAGGCGTTGCAGCCGTGTTCGGCCTGCAGCACGAGGCAGAGGTCGACGAGCCTGACGCGTTCCGGGTCGCGGGGCAGGCCGAGCATGTAGAGGATGTTCTCGGCGTGCGACAGCTCCGGTGCGGGGCTGGGCATCCGGCGGCCCGCGCGGGCCGCCTGCTGGGTGGCGAAGATCGTCGGTATCCGGGCGATCAGCCGTTCGCGCAGGTCGATGTGGGCGGCCGGGTCGGCGTTGGCCTCCGCGGCGACCCCGAGGGCGGGGACGGCGGTGCGCAGGACCGACGAGGTGCTGGCGCCCGCGTTGAGCACGAGGTTGGTGGCGACCATCGGCGGCAGCTCGCGGGCCGCGGCGAGGCGGGTGCGGAAGGCGCTCAGCTCGTCGGGGTCGGGCAGCCAGCCGCGGATCAGCAGGTGGACGACCTCCTCGAAGGTCACCCGGCCGATCAGCTCCTCGATGGGGTAGCCCCGGTAGGAGAGCCGGCCGCGGGCCGGGTCGACCTCGGAGATCCCGGTCTCGCCGACGACCATCTGCGAGATGTCGGCCGGCTCGTCACCGCCCGGGCGCTCGTGCTGCTCCGGAGTGGCGTCGGCGCCGGGCGGGACGACGGGCAGCGCGGGGGCGATCGACGACGCGTCCGGCGGCGCCTTGAGCCGGGACAGTTCGGCGAGCCGTTCGTCGTAGAAGGCGCGCAGCTGCCCCACGGAGTCGATGTGCTCGATGAGATGGTCGTCGAGTGTGGTGCCCAGCTCGTGCTCCAGGTGGACCTGGAGTTCCACGGCGGTGAGGTTGTCCCAGCTGGCCACGGCGCGAAGCCGCATCTCGTCGCCGATGAACTCCGACGGCATGTCGAAGACGCGGGAAAGAGTGCTGATGACGGGGTGCACCTGGGCCATCTCCTTGTCGTGCGGCGCTGTTGAGGGGGTGGGCCGACGCGCGGGTCAGCCGGCCAGGTCCGATGTCGCCTGGCCGCCCTTGTGTTCGGGCAGCCGGACGACGGACGCCGGGCCCGAGCGCGAGGAGACGAGGTCCATCCGCGCGCGCGGGACGAAGTACGGGAGCACGGGGCCGGCCATCGCCGTGGTGATCAGCGCCATCAGGACCATCTCGGTGAACAGGGTCTGGTCGAGCACCCCCAGGTTCAGGCCGACCCCGAGGATGACCAGTTCGGTCAGGCCCCGGGTGTTCATGAGCACCCCGACGCCCGTCGACTCCCGCCAGGTCAGCCCGAAGGTCCTGGCCGGCAGCGCGGCCCCGAGCAGCTTCCCGATGATGGCGGCGGCGAGGATGAGCGCCAGCTCGCCCCAGGCCGTGGCGGACATCGACGCGATGTCGACGGAGAGCCCGGTGATGATGAAGTAGACGGGCAGCATGAGCTCGCCCGCGTGCTGGAGCGGGCGCAGCATCTTCTCCTCCAGCAGCTCCTTCGGCTTGCGCGGCATGGCCAGTCCGAAGGCGAACGCGCCGAAGATCGGGTGGATGCCGATCTTCGCGGTGGTGTACGCCGAGAGCAGCAGCCCGGCCGTCACCAGTCCCGCCAGATAGGTGCCGTTGCCCCGCTTGGACGTCCATGCGACGGCGCGGGCCAGCAGCGGGCGGACGACGGCGATCATCGCGGCGCCGTAGCCGGCCGACATCCAGACCGTGTCGGTGAATCCGGAGGGCCCCGACGAGGTGACGATCGCGACGACCGCGGCCAGCAGGCACCAGGCCAGTACGTCACCGAAGGCGGCGCTGGTCAGCGCGAGCGCGCCGATCTTGGTGCGTCCTATGTGGTTGTCCTTGAGGATGCGGGCCAGCACCGGGAACGCGGTGATCGACATGCTGACGCCCAGGTACAGGACGAAGGAGAAGAAGGGGACCGTGTCGCCGTCGACCCGGGAGTGGTTGCCGTAGATGATCGCGGCGACCCCCATGCCCAGGACGAGGGGGCCGAGCATGCTGCCCGCGGTCACCCCGGCGACCGAGCGTTTCCTGCGGCGCATCGTCGACCAGTCCAGCTCCCAGCCCACGGTGAACATGAAGAGGAGTAACCCGAGTTGGGCGACCATCGCCAGCAAGGGCCGGACGTTGTCGGGGAACAGGCGCTGCGTGAGGTCACCGGGGAACAGTCCGAGCAGACTCGGACCCAGCAGGATGCCCGCGGTGATCTCTCCGATGACGGCCGGCTGATGGACGCGTTGCGCGAGACGGGCGAGGGCCGCGCCCACGACGAGGATGACGGCGATCCCGGCGATGGCGGTGGCCTGCATGTCTTCGAGCGCGTGCGGATGCGTCACGGCATCTCCTTGGCTTCGGCAGTCCTCAACGGTCGAGCTAATTCATTACTCATTGAACTCAACTGGTGATGAGTTTTGCATGGGCCGAGGCGTCCGGACAAGGGGCGTCGGCGGCCGGGGATGCCGTGCGGGCGGCCTCACGGGGCTTGCTGGGGTCCCGGCCCTGTGCAAAACTCCCTAACTGTTGAGTTCACCATATGTTGAGTTACGTTTCCCGAGCACGAACCGCGGAAGGCGGTGCCAGACCATGCGTGAACTGGTGGAGGTCATCGAGTCCCCGGACTCGGTGCCTGCCGATGTGGCGGCCCTCGACGTTCCCGAATCCTTCCGGGCCGCCGTCCTCCACAAGGACGAGGTGGGGATGTTCGAGGGCGTCCCCCTGCGCGAGCGGCGCCCCGCCGACTCCCTCCACATCCAGGACGTGCCCACCCCCGACCCGGGGCCCGGCGAGGTCCTCGTGGCGGTCATGGCCAGCGCCGTGAACTACAACACCGTCTGGAGCGCGCTGTTCTCGCCCGTCCCCACCTTCGCCTTCCTGGAGCGCTACGCCCGCCTCGGCGGCCTCGCGGCACGGCACGACCAGCCGTACCACGTCATCGGCTCCGACCTGGCCGGCGTCGTCCTCAAGTGCGGCCCCGGCGTACGCCGCTGGAACACCGGCGACCGCGTCGTGGCGCACTGCGTCTCGGTCGAACTGGAGGACGCCGAAGGCCACGGCGACCCCATGCTCGACCCCGAGCAGCGCATCTGGGGATACGAGACGAACTACGGCGGACTCGCCGAACTCTCCCTCGTCAAGGCGACCCAGCTGATGCCCAAGGCCCCCCACCTCACCTGGGAGGAGGCCGCCTCGCCCGGACTGGTCAACTCGACCGCGTACCGGCAGCTGGTCACCCGCAACGGCGCCGGCATGAAGCAGGGCGACAACGTGCTCATCTGGGGCGCGAGCGGCGGCCTCGGCAGCTACGCCACCCAGCTCGCGCTGGCCGGCGGCGCCAACCCCGTCTGCGTCGTCTCCTCGCCCGAGAAGGCGGCCCTCGCCCGCGAGATGGGCGCCGAGCTGATCATCGACCGCACCGCCGAGAACTACCGCTTCTGGCGCGACCCGCACACCCAGGACCCCAGGGAATGGCGCCGCTTCGGCGCCCGCATCCGCGAGCTCACCGGCGGCGAGGACGTCGACATCGTCTTCGAGCACCCGGGACGCGAGACCTTCGGCGCCTCCGTGTACGTCACCCGCAAGGGCGGCACCATCGTCACCTGCGCCTCCACCGCCGGCTACGCCCACGAGTACGACAACCGCTACCTCTGGATGAGCCTCAAGCGCATCATCGGCACCCACTGCGCCAACTACCGCGAGGCCTGGGAGGCCAACCGCCTCGTCGTCAAGGGCAGGATCCACCCCACCCTGTCGCGGACCTACGCCCTCGACGACATCGCCGACGCCGTCCAGTCCATCCACCGCAACGAACACCACGGCAAGGTCGGCGTCCGCTGCCTCGCCCCCGCCGAGGGCCTCGGCGTCACCGACCCGGAGTTCCGCGCGCCCCGCGAGGCGGCCATCAACCGCTTCCGCACCCCGGCGCCGGGCCCCGCGACGACCGAACCGGCCCTCACGGCGACCCTCACCAGGCCCACGACGACCGCGGAGGCCGCGGCATGACCGACCACACCCGCCACTCCGGCCCCCTGGGCATCGTCGGCCTGGGAACCATCGGCAGCGCCCTCGCCCACCGGGCCGTCCTCGCCGGGCTCGACGTCCTCGCGCTCGAACCCCGCCCCGAGGCGCACACCCGGCTGCGCGCGCTCCTGGACACCTCCGTCGCCGACGGCACCGTCACCCGCCAGGAGGCGGCCGACGCACACGCACGCGTACGGCTCGTGGACCGCTGGGAGGAGCTCGCCGGCGCCCGCACCGTCGTCGAGGCGGTGCCCGAACGCCGGGACGCCAAGGTGGAGGTGCTGCGCGAACTCGCCCGCGTCTGCCCCCTGGACACCGTCCTCGTCACCAGCGCCGGCGCCCTCTCCCTCACCGACCTCGCCGCCGCCTCCGGCCGCCCCGGCCGGCTCGTCGGCCTCCACCTAGCCCTGCCCACCTCCGGCGTCGCGGAGATCGGCCGTACCGTCATGGCCGACACCTCCGCACTCGACCGCGTCCACGACCTCGCGGGCGCCCTCGGACTGCGCCAGGTGACCGTCGGGGACCGGGCGGGACTGATCTCCGCGTCCCTGCTCTTCGGCTTCCTCAACCAGAGCGTGACGATGTACGAGCAGCGGGTCGCCGAACGCGACGACATCGACGCCGCCATGCGCTACGGCTGCGGACTGCCCCTGGGCCCCCTGCAACTCCTCGACCTGGTCGGCACCGACACCGCCTGCGACATCCTCGACGTCCTCGCCGCCCGGCTGGACGAGCCCGCGCTCCAGCCCGCCCGCCGCCTGCGCCACATGGCCCTGGCCGGCCTGCTCGGCCGCAAGTCCGGACGCGGCTTCTACGACTACCGGGCACCGTCCTCGCATTCCGCCGCCCCCGCGGCGCGCCCCGCCCCCGCCACGTCGCCGATCACCACCGTCGGCATCGTCGGCACCGGCACCATGGCCACCGGCATCGCGGAGGTCTTCGCCAAGGGCGGCTGCGCCACGGTCCTCGTGGGCCGCACCGACGAACGGGCCAAGTCCGCCTGGGAGTCGGTCGCCGGGTCGACCGGCCGGGCCGTACGGCGCGGAAAGCTGGCCGAGGCCGAGCGCGACGCCGCACTCGAACTCCTCACCCCCGGCAGCGACCTGACCCGGCTCGCCGACTGCGACCTGGTGATCGAGGCCATCGCCGAGGACCTGGACGTCAAGAAGCGGCTGTTCGCCAAACTCGGCGTGCTCTGCAGGCCGGGCGCGCTGCTGGCCACCACCACGTCCAGCCTGCCCGTCATCGAGTGCGGCCTCGCCTCGGGGCGCCCCGAGGACGTCATCGGCATGCACTTCTTCAACCCGGCGCCCCTCATGCGGCTCGTCGAGGTCGTCCCCTCGCTGGAGACCTCACCCCACCACGTGCGCACCGCCCGGGAGTTGTGCGAGCGACTCGGCAAGCACCCCGTGCAGTGCATGGACCGGCCCGGCTTCATCGTCAACGCCCTGCTCTTCCCGTACCTCAACGGCGCCGTCCGGCTGACCGAGAGCCACTACGCCACGGCCGACGACATCGACGACGTGATGAAGCTGGGCTGCGGCTACCCGCTCGGCCCCTTCGAACTGCTCGACGTCATCGGCCTCGACATCTCGCTGAGCATCCAGCGCGTCCTGCACGACGCCGACCGCCACCCCGGCTCCGTCCCCGCGCCCCTGCTGGGACACCTGGTCGCCGCCGGCCGCGCGGGACGCAAGTCCGGGGCGGGCTTCCGGGTGTACGGCGGCTGACGCGGCCACGGCCCGTACGGCCCCGTACCGCCCTGAACGGGCGTACGGGACCGGGCGGGCACCGCACGATCCGGCGTCCCGCGCACGGGCGCCCCGCACAGAGGGAGCAGACGATGGGGAAACCGGGCTCCGACAGGACCACCCACACGGGCGGCGCCGACGCCCTCGCCTGGGAGATGCTCGCCGAACTGACCGGCTGCCTGGAGCCGCCCTGGCCCGGCGGCGCGCCCGCTCCGCACACGGACGGCGCCGAGCGGCGGCCGCACGACGCACGGGGCCCGGTGGACACCGTGTCCGCGGCCCGGGAGGGAGACGAGCAGTGACAGCCATCCCCGCACAGCGCGCCGAAACCGGGCACCCCCCGGCCACCCCGCACCCGGCGCCCGTGGACGGCGCCGCCGCCACGGTGCGCGGCGCCGCCCTCGCGGCGCGCGAGGCCGCCGTCGCACTGGCCACCACGACCGGCGCCGAACGCGCCGGCGCGCTGCGGGCGATCGCCGCGCACCTGACCGCGGGGCAGGCGGACATCCTGGCCGCGAACCGGCGGGACGTGGCCGCGGCCGAGTCGGCCGGACGGTCGGCGACCGTCCTCGACCGGCTGAGGATCACCGCTCCGCAGCTCGCGGCCCTCGCGGACATGGTCACCGACCTCGCCGACCAGGCCGACCCCGTCGGCGAGACCGCCGCCGGCGCCGTGATGCCCAACGGCCTCGAAGTACGGCGGATCCGGGTGCCCCTCGGCGTCGTCGGCATGATCTACGAAGGCCGCCCGAACGTCACCGTCGACGCCGCCGCCCTCTGCCTCAAGAGCGGCAACGCGGCCCTGCTGCGCGGCTCCTCGACCGCCCGGCACACCAACGCCGCCCTCGTCTCGGTGATGCGCTCCGCCCTCCGCGACACCTCCGTACCCGCCGACGCCGTCCAGCTGGTGCCGGGCACGACCCACGCCTCCGTCCACGAACTCATGGCGCTGCGGGGCCTGGTGGACGTCCTCATCCCGCGCGGCGGCCGGGAGCTGATCCAGGCCACCGTCCGCGAGTCCGCCGTCCCCGTGATCGAGACGGGCGTGGGCAACTGCCACGTCTACGTCGACGAGCACGCCGACCTCGACAAGGCGCTCGCCGTGCTGCTCGACGCCAAGACGCAGCGGCCGTCCGTCTGCAACGCCACCGAGTCGCTCCTCGTCCACGAGGCCGTGGCCGCCCGCTTCCTGCCCCGCGCGCTCGCCGCCCTGGCCGCACACGGTGTCCTGGTGCACGGGGACGAGAGGGTGCGGTCCTTCGACGACGCGGTGGTGCCCGCCACCGAGGAGGACTGGGGGCGCGAGTACCTCGCCCTCGAACTCTCCGCCGCCGTGGTCGGCTCGCTGGACGCCGCCGTCGCCCACATCCGGCGCCACGGCAGCGGCCACACCGAGGCGATCGTCACCGACTCGCAGACCGCGGCGCGCCGGTTCGTCGCCGCCCTGGACACCGCGGTCGTCGCCGTCAACGCCTCCACGCGCTTCGCCGACGGCGGCGAACTCGGCCTCGGCACCGAACTCGGCATCTCCACCCAGAAACTGCACGCGCGCGGCCCGATGGGAGTGACCGCGCTGACCACCACCAAGTACGTCCTCGTGGGCGACGGGCACACCCGGGGCCAGGCCGCGCCACGCCCTTAGACAGAGGAGGTCCGGTCATGTACGTACGCATCATCACCGCGGCGGAGCCCACGGGGTGGCTCCTGTACGAGGACGAGTCACGGGGGGAACGCCGGCAGCCCGTCGCCGTGGCCGCCGCCCCCTGGCTCGGGCTCGCCGGAGCGGACGACGACCCCGCTGAGTTCCACATCATCCGCGGCATCGACTGACCGGGGACCCGGCGGCCGCCTCGCCGCCGGCCGAAAGGCCGGCGCGAGGGGCCCCGGCGCGTCGGGAAGGGCCGGACCGCTCGCCCCCGGGCAGGCGGGTCCGGCCCTTCGTGCGCCGCCCGGTCAGGGCCGGGCCGCGTACTCCCGCGCGGGGCGGACCCGGATGCGGATGCGGGCCGGAGCGGGTTCCGGCGGCGGGGGAGCCGTGGAGCGCGGGGCGGCCGGACGGGTGAGCGGCGCCAGGTCGTCCGGGTGGACCACCTCACGCGTCGAGCGGCCCCGCAGCGGTGACAGTTCCCGTGCGCCGATGCCGACGAGCCCGCGCGCCACCGCCCGGCCCTCCTCGTCCAGCAGCTCCACCGGGTCACCGGCGACGAAGTCGCCCTCCACCCGGGTCACTCCCGCCACCGTCAGGGCACTGCCGCGCCGGATGACGGCGGCGACCGCGTGGGCGTCCAGGCGCAACGCGCCGCGCGGGCTGCTGGCGTGCTCCAGCCACAGCAGATGGTCGGCGGAGCGCTGCCCGGTGCGGTGGAAGAACGTGCCCGTCTCCCGTCCGGCCAGCGCGTCACCGGCGTGCCGGGCCGCCGTCAGGACGACGGGAACACCGGCGTCCGTGGCGATGCGGGCCGCCTCCACCTTCGTCACCATGCCCCCGGTGCCCACCCCCGAACTCCCGGCGCTGCCGATCTCCACGCCCTCCAGGTCCTGCCGGCCGCGTACGTCGCTCAGCCGCCGGGAGCCCGGCCTGCGGGGATCGCCGTCGTAGAGGCCGTCGACGTCGGACAGCAGGACCAGCAGGTCGGCGCGGACGAGATGGGCGACGAGGGCGGCGAGCCGGTCGTTGTCACCGAATCTGATCTCGGCGGTGGCCACCGTGTCGTTCTCGTTGACCACCGGGACGGCGCCCATGGTGAGCACCTGCGCGAGCGCCCGGTAGGCGTTGCGGTAGTGGGCGCGGCGGCTGACGTCGTCCGCGGTGAGCAGCACCTGCCCGACCCGCAGTCCGTGCCGGGCGAAGGAGGCCGTGTAGCGGGCGACCAGGAGTCCCTGGCCCACGCAGGCGGCCGCCTGCTGGCGCGCGAGGTCGCGCGGGCGTTCGGTGAGGCCGAGCGGCGCCAGGCCGGCGGCGATCGCCCCCGAGGAGACCAGCACCACCTCGGTGCCGGCGGCCCGGGTCCGGGCGAGCACGTCCACCAGGGCGTCCACCCGGTCCGAGTCGAGGCCCCCGGCGGCGGTCGTCAGAGACGAGGAGCCGACCTTCACCACGATCCGGCGCGCCGCCAGCACGTCGGGACGCGGCCACGCCGTACCGAGCGGCCCCCCGGGTTCCGGGCCCAGGAGCGGGTCCGGCTCCGGGCCGGGGGTCCTGTGCGGCCCGGAGCCGGGCGTCTTCGTCCGCACCGGGCGGGTCACCGGAGCACCGGCTCGGCCAGCGGACGGGGCGTCAGAGGAGTCAGGGGCGTCTCACGGTTCACGAAGGGGCTCCGGGGTATCTCGCGCAACAGGGCGTGGACGGTCTCCACGACGAGGACGGGCCGCTCGTACGGCAGGTCGTGCCCCTGTCCCGGCACGGCCTGGAGCACCGCGCCCGGGATGTCCTCCACCAGCCGCAGTGCCTGCGCGGGCGGTGTGACGCAGTCCAGGGCGCCGACCAGGACGCGGGTGGGCACCCGGCGCAGCGCGCCGAGCCGTCCCGCGCAGTCGTGGGTGGTCAGGGCGGCGTAGAACTCGGCGATCGTGAGCGCGGGGATCTCCCGGAAGGCCCGCGCGCCCTCCCGGACCGTCTCCGTGTGCGGCCCCGCTCCGAACACCGCGCGCCACAGCGGCGCGGCGGTCGGATGCGACAGCGGGCCGGTGACCAGCCGGTGCACGGCCTGGGCCGAACGGGGCGAGCGCAGCAGTCCGTCGGCGACCCGCTGCCGCGCCTGCGCGCGCCGCCGGGCGGCCGGTGTCCCGGGCCGCTCCCGGGGCGTGGTCATGCCCGCCCCCACCTCGTTGAGGCACGTCGAGACGAGTCCCACCGCGGCCACCTCGGTCCCGAACAGCCCGGGCCGGGCGGCCGCCAGCTGCTGGATGGACATCCCGCCCATGGAGTGGCCGACGAGCACCACGGGCCCGCCGTCCCCCGCGACCTCGCCGAGCACCAGCGCGAGGTCACTGCCGAGCAGCGCCATGTCCAGCAGCGCCTCGCCCCGGGTGGAGCGGCCGTGACCGCGCTGGTCGTACGTGACCACGCGGACCGCGGGGAAGCCGCGGCGGGGCCGCACCAGCGCGTCGGTGTGCGGCCGCCAGTCCTGCGCGCACATCGTCCAGCCGTGGCACAGCAGCACGGTGACGGGGGCGGTGGGTGCCCCATACACGTAGACGGCGATCTCGGCACCGTCCTCGGTGGTCACGGTGCGGGTGGGGTGAGCGGGGCGCAGGGGGTGACGGAGGGAGGGGGAGGAGCCGGGGGCCGCGGGACCACCTGGCCGGGCGAGGCCGGTGGGGTCGGTGGCCGCGGTGCCGGGGTCGGCGGGGTCGGCGGGGGTGGCGCGGGTGGTCAACGGGGTCATGACACGGGGTCCCGGTCGAGGTCGCGGCCGAGCCCGGCGGCGAACGGGGCGGCGGCACCGGCGGGTGGCGCGCCGCCCGTACCGGGTCCGTCGCCGGCACCGGTCCCCGTGCCGGTACGGGTGTCCGTCCCGGCGTCGGCGCGGGACGTGCCCGCGGCGCCGTGTCCCGCCGCCCGGGCGACGTGGACCGGGCGCGCGCAGGCGTACGCGCATCCGGAGGCGGACCGGGCGGTGTGCCAGGCCTGCTGGACCTGGCCGAAGGTGAGCCCGAGGACTCCGGCGATCCGGCCGGGCGACCACCCCTGCCGGTGCAGGAACCACACGTACGCCGGGCGCTCGCGGACCGGGGCGCTGATGTGCCGGGCGCCTTCCGCCAGGGACGTGGCCAGCTCGGGGCCCACCGCGTCGAGGGTGCCGGCGACCCGGAGCAGTTCCCGGCGCTCCCGGACGTTGAGGCCGCCCCAGATGCCGGTGCTCTCCTCGTGGAGCAGGGCCTCGTGCAGACAGTGCTCGGCCACCGGGCAGCGGGCGCAGAGCCTCTTGGCCGACGACTCGCGGTCGTTGTCGTCGGTGCCGCCGGCGGGCGGGAAGAAGATCTCGGGGTCGGCGTCACGGCAGGCGGCCCGTTCCACCCAGGGGTCGGTGTCCGCATGGTGGTGCGCGGGTGCGTGCATGGCGGTCGGCCCTTCCTCGGCGCGGATCGGATGTGGCGGGAACGGGAGTGGCGTGGGGGCGGGGAGGGGGCGTGAGGGTTCGCAACGTCACCGGTCAGAATAAACTCAACAAGCGATGATTTCAATAGGCGTTGACATCGCGGAACCCGCCGGATCCCCGGATCGCGGATGTGCCCGGGAACTGGTTGAAACGTGTACCTCAGATGGATTCCACGCTTGTTGAAATCACCTCTTGCTGAAGCCAACTCGGCTGGCGTACGGTCGCGTTGGCTTTACCCGCCAGGGCCTACGGAAAGGGCCTCGGAGAGCGCTGCCGGACGTGTCCAGGGCTGTGCCCGGACGCCCCCACCGCCGGAGCGCGCCGACGGCGGACGGCCCACGCTCTTGATCGTCACGCGCCATCGAGCTCGACGTTTCTCATCCGCGCTGAACGGCGCTCCCAACGGGGGGAGCACGGTCATACACCTGGGGGTGTTCACGTGCGCAGACTCCAAGGCGAGAGCTGTCGAACGGACCGGCGGTCGTCACCGCACTCGGACGACCGGGGTTGAGACCCCGTCGTCCAAGCCGGGCTCAGATCAGTTCGCAACTGTCCGAGAGCTCTTGGAGATCCCATGTCTGTTGTTACCGCGCCGGTCGTGGCACTGCCTCGGCACCAGGTGTCCACCGGCGAACTGCTCGACCGCATCACCGAGTTGTACGGGGACCACCGGGGCCTCCCGGTGGCCCGCCGGGTCATCGCGTCCACCAGCGTCCGCACCCGGTGGTACTCACGCCCGCTGCACCAGCAGTTCACCACCGCTCCCGCGCTCGCGGAGCGGACCCGTGAGCATCTGCGGGACAGCCTCGACCTGGCGGAGAAGGCCGCGAGCGGCGCGCTCTTCGAGGCGGGTCTGACCCCGGCCGACATCGACGGCCTGGTGGTTCTCAGCTCCACCGGCCACACCATGCCGGGGCTCGACATCCTGCTCATCGAGAAGCTCGGCCTGCCACCCTCGGTCCGCCGCCTGCCGGTGACCCAAGTCGGCTGCGCCGGCGGGCTGTTCGGCATGGTCCGGGCGATGGAGATGGTCACCGCGCACCCGGGCTCCACGGTCCTGGTGGTCTGCGCCGACGTGTACAGCCACTATCTGCACGGCGGCGACACGGGCCTGGACGGCATGATCCTCAAGGGCCTCTTCGGCGACGCGGCCGGCGCCTGTGTCGTGCGCACCGACACGGACGGCCCCCGGATGCGGCTCACCGGCTCCTGGGAGTACGTCCACCCCGGCACCCACCACCTGGTCGGCAGCCACACCGACAACGACGGGCTGCACGCGCACAACTCCCCGGAGCTGCGGCACGCGATCGAGGACGCCATGCCCCGCCTCGCCGACTGGCTGCGGCGCACCGCGCCCGCCGGTGCCGACCCCGAGCCGGGGTTCGTGGTGACGCACACGGGCGGCCCGAGAATCCTCGACGCCTTCGCCGAGGGCCTCGGCTGCGCCCCGGACATGCTCGACCTGGCGCGCGACTCGCTGCGCGAACTGGGCAACGTGGGCTCGGTCTCCGTCCTGGACGTCCTGGAACGGACCTTCGCCAAGTCGCCCCCGGAGGGCTCCGACGGCCTGCTGCTCGCGGCCGGCCCCGGCGTCTCCCTGATCGCCGTCAGGGCGACGTGGAGCACGTGGGACTGACGCCGGCCGGGAGGAACGTGGCGGCCGTGCGCCGCGAGGTGACCGAGGGGACCGCCCCACGGTCACCTCGCGGCGCACGGGCCGTTCACACCGCCTGCCGCCTGCCGCCTGCCGCCTGCCGCCTGCCGTTCTCCGAAGCAGGCGCCGGGACCCGCCCGTAGGGCCCGAGCCGGAAAGCGGACCCGGCAGGGCCTTCGCATATTCCGTCCGGGGCGCGCTACTCCGCTTCGTGCTCCGACGCCTGCGGTTCCAGCTGGGGGGACAGACGGAGCTCCAGGGCCGGGACGACCCAGGCGAGGAACTCCTCGAACTCCATGGTGGCCAGCGGGTGGATGCCGAGGATGTACCGCATGAGGGCGAGGCCGACCAGGTGCCCGGAGGCGAGGGCCGCCCGGGTGTCCGCGTCCGGCCGGTCCTTGTAACCGGACTGTGCGGCCCAGCTCTTGGTGCTCGCCTCGACACGGGCCCGCAGGGTGTCCGCGGTCGCGCTGTCGGCGAGACCGGCCCGGTAGATGGCGGTCATGGCGTACCGCGTGTCCTCGTTCTCCCAGAACGAGAGGTACGTGCGGGCCAGCCAGGAAGCCGCCGACGTGCCGTCGTCGGGACCGTCCGCGGCCTCGGCGGCGCCCGCCGCGACGTCACCGGGCCCGAGCTCCATCTCCGACGCGGTCACCACCATTCCGTCGAAGACGGACGAGACGCTCAGCGACGAGTTGACCGCCGCGTCGAACACCCCCTCCTTGTTGTCGAAGAAGTGGTGCACGAGTGCGGGATCGACCTGCGCGCTCTCGGCGATCGCACGGATGGTGGTCCGGGCGTAACCGCGGTCCGCGAAGAGGTGCAGCGCCGACTCGAGGATCTGCTCTCGGGTGCCGCTGTCTCCGGGCCGGCGTCCGCTGCGGGCTCTCACCGGACGTGACTTCTTCGGCGCGGGGGACGCCACACGCTGGGGGCTCTTGGAGTTTCGGGCAGGAGTGGGCGAACCGTCTGTGCGCCTGGGTGTCATGGGATCACTGCACTTCGGGGGTTCCGTCAGCGGTTAATTCACGGGGCAATGAAAACACTGTACCAGGCCGTATACAGGGATTCCACGCCGTCGTGATACCCACGATTGCACTGGTCGCACCGGTACGTTGGCCCCTCGGTCAACTCCGTGTCCACTAGTCTCGCCCCTCGGACCCGGCGGCGGGCGCCCCCGGGGAGGCGCGCCGCGTCGCCCGCGCCGTTCACCCGGCCCGGCCCACCGGTGACGTGCCGAGCAGGGTGGACCGCAGCCCCGGGGTGACCGTCCCGATGACCTTCTCCACGTCGGCCGAAGCCAGGGGCTCCACGCCGAGCAGGTGGCGGACGACGGCGATGCCGCCCAGCTGGGCCCCGAAGAGCGCGGTGCGCAGCTCCGCGTCCTCGTGCGGGAGTTCCTGGTCGACCTGGCCGTTGAGGCCGACGGTGATGCGTTCGCGCAGGACGCGGGACGCCTCCGCGTCGGAGAGCGCGATGCGGTACAGCTCGACGAGCGGCGACTCCTCCTCGCCGGGCTCCCACAGTGCGAGGTAGGTGCGGGCGAGCCGGGCCGGCAGGTCCTCGTCGACGCCCTCGGCGACGGCCGGACCCAGCAGCCCGGCCACCTTGACGGTCCGTTCGATCAGCGCGCCGAAGACGGCGGCCTTGTCGGGCAGCAGGCCCCGGGCGGCCTCCGGCTCCAGTCCGGCCGTCCGGGCCAGGTCGGCGAAGTCGGTCTGCCGGTAGCCCTGGCGGGTGAAGAGCGTGCGGCCGGCGGATATCAGGGCTTGGGTCGCCTCGGTCCGCAGGTCGGTCGTGGTGGTCACGTCGGTGGTGGTCATGTTCTGCAACTCCCCGTTGAGGTGTGGATCGTTCCCGTCCGTGGATGCGGGCCGGAGGTCTGGCCTCGCGGCCGTACCGCCCGCCCGGCCGCACCGTTCGGCGCTCGCGCGGGCCCGGCAGCCGTTCCATCCGGCCGCTGGGCCGCCCGGTGGCCGTTCCGCCCGGCCGCTGAGCCGCCCTGCGGCCGCTCGTTCCGCCCGGCGATCCGAGCCGTGCTGGTGCCGGGCCGTGCGGACGCCGTACAACCCCGCGCGAGCCGCTCGGCCCCGTACGTTCCGCGCGACCCGTACCTGCCGCACGGCCCCGCTGAGCAGCACGGCCCCTGCACGAGCCGCACGCACCGCGCCTGCCTGGCGTGGACCGCCGGCACGCGGGACCGGATGCCGCCGGCCCGGCACGGGAAGCGCCTGCCTCCGGCGCCGGAAGCAGCCGCTCGCGGCGCCGAGGACACGCGTCCGTCCCGCGGCGCCGAGGACGGGCATCCGTCCCACGGTGATGGGGCAAGTGCGCGTCCCGGCGGTCGCCCATTGATTTCACACCACAGTGAACTCTCTTGGTGTTGAATTCGTCAAGCTCCTCTGCGATGATTTCAACGCCCGGTGAGTTAAGTGTGGCTCGCCGCTGCCCGAGGAGGAATCGTGCAGTCCATCGGCATCATCGGAGTGGGCTCGTACCTGCCCGAGGCCATCATCAGCAACGCGGAGATCGGGTACGGCGCCGGCGTGACCGACGAGTGGATCGTCCGCAAGACCGGGATCCGCGAGCGACGCCGGGCCGCGCCCCACGAGGCCACCTCCGATCTGGCGGTCGTCGCGGCCCGGCGCGCGCTCGCCCGGGCGGGACTGACGGCGGACCAGCTCGCGTACGTGGTGGTCGCCACCTCGACCCCCGACCACCCGCAGCCCGCCACGGCCGCGCTGGTGCAGGACCGCATCGGGGCCCACCGCGCCGCCGCCTTCGACGTCAACGCCGTGTGCAGCGGCTTCGTCTACGCGCTCAAGACGGTGGAGAAGCTGCTGCGCGGCGCCGCCGACGACGAACCGCGCTACGGCCTCGTCATCGGCGCCGACATCTACTCCCGGATCATCGACTACAGCGACCGCAAGACCGCCGCCCTCTTCGGGGACGGCGCCGGCGCCACGGTCCTCGGGCCGGTCGCGCCCGGACTCGGCCTGGGGCGGATATCCCTGGTCTCGCGCGGCGACGCCCATCATCTGATCGAGGTCACCGCGGGAGGCAGCCGACGGCCGCCCTCGCCGGACACCGTGGCCCAGGGCGGGCACTACTTCCGGATGGACGGCAGGGGCGTGCGTGACTTCGTCACCCGCACCCTCCCGTACGAGATCGGCCAGGCGCTGCGCCGCGCCGGCGTACCGGCGGACGCCGTACGGCACTTCGTCCCGCACCAGGCCAACGGCATCATGCTCGCCGACATCTGGCCGGACCTCGGACTGCACCGCGCCGCCCTGCACCTCACGCTGGAGCGCTACGCCAACACCGGCGCCGCGTCCGTACCCGTCACCCTGGCCGAGATGGACCGCCAGGGCGCGGCGGACCCGGGCGAACTGGTCGTCCTGGCCGCGTTCGGCGGCGGGATGAGCCTCGGTATCGCGCTCCTGAACTGGTCGATGGGCGCCCGCGGTGACGCCGCGGCGGCCGGTGCGCACCTCAGGGCCGCCGAGGCGGACCACCCCGCCGAGGACACCACCCCCCATCTCCTCACGGCCGGCGACCGCGTCTCGCCGCTCGCGCCATGAGCGCCGACGGCACGACGGCCGGAACCACGACGCCGGAAGCCGTGCGGCCCCCCACCGCGCCTGCCGCGCCCACCGCGCCTGCCGCCCCCACCGCGCCCGCCGCCCCCACCCCCGAGCACGCGGAGCTCATCGAACAGGCCGAGGACGTCCGGGCCAAGGCCGCCCGGCTGCGGGCGCTGAAGGAGTCGGTGGAGCGCGGCGGTCCGGACGAGCGGGCGACCGCCGCCCAGCACGCCAAGGGCAAGCTGACGGCACGCGAACGCATCGCGCTGCTCCTCGACGAAGGGTCGTTCCACGAGGTGGAGCCCCTGCGCAGGCACCGCGCCACCGGGTTCGGGCTGGAGGACAAGCGGCCCCACACCGACGGCGTGATCACCGGCTGGGGCACCGTGCACGGGCGGACCGTGTTCGTCTACGCGCACGACTTCCGCATCTTCGGCGGGGCCCTCGGCGAGGCGCACGCGCAGAAGATCCACCGGATCATGGACCGGGCGATCGCGGCCGGCGCACCCCTCGTCTCGCTCAACGACGGGGCCGGTGCCCGGATCCAGGAGGGCGTCACCGCGCTCGCCGGATACGGCGGCATCTTCACCCGCAACGCCCGCGCCTCCGGGGTGATCCCGCAGATCAGCGTGATGCTCGGCCCGTGCGCCGGTGGCGCGGCCTACTCCCCGGCGCTGACGGACTTCGTCTTCATGGTCCGGGAGACCTCGCAGATGTTCATCACGGGCCCGGACGTCGTCCGCGCCGTCACCGGGGAGAACGTGACGCTGGGCGCGCTCGGCGGCGCCGACGTGCACGCCGAGGTGTCCGGGGTCGCGCACTTCGCGTACGACGACGAACAGAGCTGTCTGGAGGACGTGCGCTTCCTTCTCTCGATGCTGCCGCAGAACAACCGCGAGACGGCCCCGGCCGCGCCCGCCGAGGACCCCGTGGACCGCCGGTGCGAGGCCCTGCTCGACCTGGTCCCCGCCGGCGGGAACCGCCCGTACGACATGCGGCGGGTCATCGAGGAGATCGTGGACGACGGCGAGGTCCTGGAGATCCACGAGAGGTGGGCGGCCAACGTCGTCGTCGCGCTCGCCCGCCTCGGCGGACAGGTCGTCGGCATCGTCGCCAACCAGCCGCTCGTCCTCGCGGGCGTGCTGGACATCGACGCCTCGGAGAAGGCGGCCCGCTTCGTCCAGATGTGCGACGCCTTCAACATCCCGCTGGTCACCCTGGTCGACGTTCCCGGTTTCCTGCCCGGTGTGGGGCAGGAGCACAACGGCATCATCCGCCGCGGGGCGAAGCTGCTGTACGCGTACTGCAACGCCACCGTCCCCCGGATCTCGCTGATCCTGCGCAAGGCGTACGGAGGCGCCTACATCGTCATGGACTCCCGCTCCGTCGGCGCCGACCTGTCGTACGCCTGGCCCTCCAACGAGATCGCCGTGATGGGCGCCGAGGGCGCCGCCAACGTGATCTTCCGGCGCCGTATCCGGAGCGCGGACGACCCCGAGGCGACGCGCCGGCAGCTGGTCAAGGAGTACAAGGCAGAACTCATGCACCCGTACTACGCGGCCGAGCGCGGCCTCCTCGACGACGTCGTCGACCCCGCCGACACCCGCCGTGTCCTCGCCGAGGGCCTGCGCATGCTGCGCACCAAGCACGCCGACCTGGCCGCCCGCAAGCACGGCAACCCACCCCAGTGACATCCGGACCACGCATCCCGACACGTCGCTCGCACAAGCTGGTTGGAGGACGACCATGACCACAGCAGCCCAGGCTCCGCCCCTCGTCCGTGTCGTCAGGGGAGGTGACATCGCCGACGACGAACTGGCCGCGCTGACCGCCGTGCTGCTCTCCCGCGCCGCGGCGGCGCCGCCGCGGCCGGACACCGCCCCGGACACCGCGCCGGGCGAGGTCTCCGTCGTCCCCCTGTGGGAGAGGCCGGCCGCCGGCGTGCCCTACCGCTCACCGCTGAGCTGGCGCGGCTGAGACAGGCCGCCCCGGACCCGGCAGCCACGTGAACGCGAGGCGCCCGCCGTCACCGAAACCGGTGACGGCGGGCGCCTCGCGTCGTGGTCCGCTCATCCGGTGGCGGTCAGCACCGTACGTATCGACGGCGCGACCAGGTCGGCCAGCGCCCCGACCGGGAGTTCGCAGATGGGCCGCAGGCGCAGCAGATAGCGGGCGAACGCCACCCCGAGCAGCTGCGCGGCCAGCAGGCCGCTGCCGGCCGCCGCCCGCTCGGCGCCGAGCACGCCCGTGAGGCTGTGCGTGAACTGCTCGTGCAGGATGCGCCGCAGGCACTCCGCGGCCCGCTCGTTGGTCGCCGCCGACCGCAGCAGCAGCCGCAGCGATCCCTCGTGCGTGTCCTCCTCCCACGGCGCGAGGAAGCCGATGAGCAGGGCCCTGGGCAGCAGTTCGAGCGGGGTGCCGGTGAAGTCCGGCAGTCCCAGGTCGACGTCGAGGGCCGCGTCGAAGAGCCGTTCCTTGCTGCCGAAGTGGCGCATCACCATGGAGGGGTCGATCGACGCGGTGGCGGCGATGGCCCGGATCGTGGCCCGCTGGTAGCCGTCGGCCGCGAAGTGCAGCCGCGCGGCGAACAGGATGGCCTCACGCGTACGGCGCGACCGGTCCGTCCGCGCCGTCCGTCCCCCCGCCCGCTCCTCCGCGCCCGCACCGGCACCGGTGCCCGCACCGGCGCCCGTACGCTGCGACGGGACCCGTCCGGCCGCCGGCGTGGACCGCGACGGGTCCGTCAGACGCTGTTCCACGACGGCGGCTCCTCACTCCTCGGCTGCGTCGGCGCCGCACTCTCGGCTGCGTCGGCGCCGCTGTCCGGCCCGGTCAGCCTTGTTCGGCGGACGGCGCGGGCTGCTGCCCGGCCCCGGACTCGGCCTCGGATTCCATACCGGCCCCGGACTCGGTACCGGCCCCGGACTCCGAGCCCGTACCCGCTTGCGCACCGGGCGCCGAGGCACGCGACTCCCCGGCCCCCGGCTCCGTCACCGCCTCCACCCGGTCCTCGCGCCGAGCCGGAGCCGGGCCCTCGACCCCGCACCACCGGTGCAGCGCCGTCCGTACCCGCTCGTCGCGCCCGCCGGGATCGGCCTCGCCGTCCACCCAGGCCGCGTACCCGTCCGGACGGACCAACAGGACACCGACGCCCGCGAGTCCGGGGACGGCGCCACCGACCCGGACCGGACTGACCCGGGAGCCCCAGGCCTCCGTCAGCAGAGCCGCGCGGCCGTCGTCGCCGAGGTCCAGCAGGACGAACCTGCCGTCCCGCATCAGCTCGTACAGCCGCACCGGGGCGCCGTCGGCCCGGGGGAGGGTGAGGTCGGGCACGCGCTGTCCGGCGCGTATCCGGGGCCCGCCGAAGCCGCGCCGCCCGTACCCGGTGCGCAGGCCCGAGACGGACTCCCCGGCGAACTTGCGCACGCGGCGCCGCGAGAGCGCCTTCGCGAGCGCGGTACGGCGCAGGGACGTCAGCGCCGCCGAGGGGGTGGTGGCGAGCCGGGTCGCCCGGTCGGTGGCGCGCAGGATCCGCTCGGCCTGCGGCCGCCGCTCGCTCTCGTACGAGTCGAGCAGTCCCGGCGGCGCCCAGCCCTGCACCTCCGCGGCGAGCTTCCAGCCGAGGTTCACCGCGTCCTGGATGCCCAGGTTCAGGCCCTGGCCGCCGAGCGGCGAGTGCAGGTGCGCGGCGTCCCCGGCGAGCAGGACCCGGCCGGTGCGGTACTGGTCGGCGATGCGCTGGTGGATCTTGAAGCGGGCGAGCCACTTCGGATCGTGGGGCTGGGGATCGAACCCGAGGGCCTGGGTGAGGAGTTCGGCGAGCTCCTCCAGCGTCACGGGATCCCGCGTCCAGGGCCGGTCCCGGCGCGCCACCGCGAGACGGTACACGCCGTCGCCGTAGGGCACGGACACCATGATGCCGCCGTTGCCGGAGACCAGCAGCACGTCCTCCGGCGGCGGCTTGCGCAGCCGTACGTCGGCGAGGACCGGCGCGATCTCGTACGTACGGCCGCGGAAGGCGATGCCGGAGAGCTCGCGTACGGCGCTGTGGGCGCCGTCGCAGCCGACGACGAAGTCGGCGCTCTCCGCCCACTCGCCGGTCCCGGTGCGCACCTGGAGCGTGACGCCCGAGGCGTCCTGTTCCAGGCCGTAGACCTCCGCGTCGCGCTCGATGGTGACCCCGAGGTCCAGGGCCCGCTGCTGGAGCACCTCCTCGGTACGGCTCTGCGCGATGACGTTGAGGTACGGGAACCGGCTGTCCAGTTCGGCGAAGTCGACGACGGCGCCCCGCGCGGGCACCATCCGGCTGACCGGTCTGCCGAGCGCGACCAGCGCGTCGGCGTGACCGCGCAGGTCCAGCACCTCCATCGTCCTGCTGTACAGACCCATCGCCCGGGACTGCGAGGACGTCTTCAGACGGCGCTCGAGGACCGTGCAGGACACTCCCGCGGCGGCCAGTTCGCAGGCGAGGGCGAGGCCGGTCGGACCGGCCCCGACGACGATGACGGATTGCTCAGGAGCTGTGCCCACGTGATCCCCCTTGGATGTCGGGCAGTACGGCGTGCGCCGGCCGTGCCGGAGGTGCGGCCGGTACCGGCGGCTGTTCCTGTACGGGGCCCGGCACGGGCTCCTGTACGTGCTGCTTGCGAACGTGTTCCTCCCGTACGGGGCCCCGCACGGCCGCGGTGGCCGGGCGGCCGGCCCGGGCCGCCGCGAACCCCGCGCCCGCCACCAGGACGCCGAGCAGCAGCCAGCCGCCGGCGCCCTGGCGCACCACCAGGAAGGTGATGACCAGCGGCCCGTACGTGTTGCGCGCGGCGTTCCCCAGACCGAAGAACGCCAGATACACCTGGCGCCGGTCCTCCGGAGCCAGGTCGTAGGAGATGGCCCAGGCCCCTGCCTGCTGGTGCATCTCGGCGAACGCCTGGAAGGCGACCGCGCCGAGCACCAGGGCCACCGCCGCGGGCGCGGGCACCGTTCCCGAGACGGCGAGCGCGCCGCAGCACACGGCGAGCAGCAGGCCGCTGCGCCGCAGCGCCCGGCCGCCGTCCGCGGCGCTGACCGTGTCGCGGGTGGCCCGGACCTGGAAGAGGACGACGACGACCGTGTTGAGCACGAGAGTCCAGGCGATGACCGTCCGGGGGATGCCGTCGTGCGCGAGCACCCACAGCGGCACCCCGGCGGTCAGAACCGTCACATGAAGGCTCACCAGCGAGTTGAGCGTCGTCAGCACGGTGAACCGGCGGTCGCGGAAGACACTGAGCCGGCGCCGCAGGGGCAGCGGGCGCCCGCCGCCCTCGGACGGGCCGCCCACCGCCGGGCGCAGCCGCGCGACGAGGACGGCCGCGAGCAGGAAGGAGAGGGAGTCGGCGTACAGGACGAGCAGGTAGACGAGGTCGCTGTCGGGCAGCAGCGCCGCTCCGGCCGCCAGACCGCCAAGCGCCAGGCCCAGGTTCTGCAGCGACCGGGCGCGCCCCATGGCACGGACCCGCTGCTCCTTGCCGACGGCGGTCCCGAACAGCCCCTGGACCAGGGGGGAGGCACCGCGGTCGGCGACCGCGAGCAGCGAGACGACGCACAGGAACGGCACGAAGCCGGAGGCGAACGGATAGCACAGGAGCAGCGCGCCCCGGACGAGGTGGGCGGCGATCAGCATGCGCCGGGGGCCGACGCGGTCCGCGAGGATGCCGACGGGCACCAGGGACAGGAAGGACAGGGCACCGGCGACGGAGAGCCCGATGCCCACCTGTCCGCTGCCGAGGTCCAGGTACCGGGTGAAGAAGATGACCGACACGGCCATGTAGAGGCCGCTGCCGAGGGCGTCGACGAAGACGGCGACGAGCAGGGTGACCGCCCCGTCGGACAGCCGTCCCCGCCGCGCCGCGTCCGCTGCCTGTGTCATGCCGCCCCGTCCCGTGGGCCCAGTGGCCCGGTCGCCCGGTGCTTTGGTGGTTCAGTGGTCCGTGGCCGGTCAGTAGTAGTCGCGCATCAGGTCGTCCACCCAGCCCGGCTGGACGACCTCCTCGCGCGGGCCGAACTGCCGCAGGTACGGCTTGATGTCGAGCACGGGCGTGCCGTCCACGGCGTCGAGGCCCATGACGTGCAGGTCGAGGCCGTCGGTCCGCAGCAGCCGGCAGCGCGAGACACCGAGCCGGTTGGGGCGGTTCTTGCCGCGCTGCGCGAAGATCCCCGCCAGCGGCCACTCGGGGTTGTTGCGGGGGTGGCGCGCGCCCTGCTGCACCTTGTGCGGCGGGACGCGGTGGAAGCGGAAGACGACCTCGAGGTGGGAGAAGGAGTCGAGGGAGAGCAGCGCGTCCGGGCCGAACCGGCCGGCGTCGAGCCGGATGACGGAGGCGACGGGGCCCCAGTCGTCGTCGGTGATCTCCCGGCGCTCGTTGTGCACGTACGCGACCGGTACGACGTCGGTGATCGCCCCGGCCGCCGGGCCGCCCTCCGCCCCGCCCGCCGTGCCTGTCGTCGTCACCGTGCCCGCCTCCTGTGCCTCCTGCGGATCCCATACCTCGCCCCGTACGAGCAACTCGCCCGCGGGGGCGCGCTGGACCGCGAGGTAGATGTCCCCGGCGGGGACCCGCAACAGGTCCGCGAGCCGCTCCTGGAGCAGCCGCAGCAGCCGGCCGACCTGGCCGCGGCTGTAGCTCTCCTTGCACACGACGAGGCCGACGGGCGCGGTGGCGCCCTCGCGTCCGTTCCACTCGGGGCGGTGGAAGGAGCCGGGCTCCAGCCGCTGCCACCACAGCCAGCACTGGCCGCGGTCGAGTCCGAGCAGTGCCGTCACCTCGTCGGACAGCTTCTCCAGCGCCGCCGCGCCGGGGCTCGGGGCCGGTGAGAACAGCCTGATGACGGGCATGTCAGCGGCTCCCCGTGAGCGGCTTGACCCCGATCACCATGCACGTGCGTACGGGGATGAGGAACTCGTCGCCGTCCTGGCGGATGCCGAGCGCCTCCCGGTGCAGGGCGGGCGCCTCGGCGAGCCGGCGGCGGATGGCCTCCTCGGCCTCGGCGCCGGACGAGGCGATCTCGCACCACCGCCTGACCGGCACCCCGGTGCGGCTCTCGGACTGGGAGCCCCGGGCCACCGGGACGTTCAGCCCGGCGTCCAGCAGGAAGCGCGTCCACTCGGTGAGGGTGTAGCTGCGCCGGTGCGTCGGGTCGTGCAGCATCTCCAGCTCGTGGTTGAGGCCGTCGATCTCGGGGTCGTCGTGCCCTTCGAGGTCGATGACGGCGAGCCGCCCGCCGGGGCGCAGCAGCCGTGCCATCTCGGCCACCGCGTTGGGCATGTCACGGAAGTGGTGCGGGGCGAGGCGGGAGACGACGAGGTCGAACGACGCGTCGGGGAAGGGGAGTTCCTCGGCGTAGGCCTCGGCGGTCTCCACCTCGGCGCCGCGTTCGGCGGCGAGCTTGCGGAAGGACGCCAGCATGTTGGGCGCGGGGTCCACCCCGACCAGCCGGGCGGGCCCCTCGGCGGCGAACGACAGGGCCAGGTGGCCGGCCCCGCAGGCCACGTCGCAGATGGCGCTGCCCGTCTGCGGACCCAGCGTCTCGTGCAGGGCCTCCATCGTGGGGCTGGAGCGGTGCACCTCGCTGGTCGCGAAGTTCTCGGCGATCTTGTCGAATCGCTGACTGGAGAGCATCTCGTACGCTGCCTTCTGCTAGGTCCTGGGTCTGCCGACGGTGCGGTACAGGGTGGAGCGTCAGCCGGTGCCGCCCACCAGGGCGGTGAGGGCGGGGACCGGGTCCGCGCGGGGGACGGAGCCGGGGCCGCAGGGCTGGAGGGTGTGGCCGAGCCCTTCCAGCACGTGCACGCCGACCTCGAAGGAGCGCCGCCCGATCAGCCGGCTCGCCGACCAGTCGCCGTACATGCCGGGGTCGAACACCGCCGGCGGCAGGGAGTCGTCGTCCGCGTCCGCGACGTAGCCGACGAGGTCGAGGCTGCCGTAGACCAGGTCGAGCGAGGTGAAGCGGGAGGTGAGGAAGGAGTCCTCCTCGACGACGGTGCCGACCAGGACCACCCGGTCGGCCCGGCGCGGGGTGCCGCCCTCCAGCAGCCGAAGCAGCGCCTGCCCGCCCAGTGAGAAGCCGAGGAGGGTGAGCGGTCCCCGCATCATGTGGCCGTGCGCGTAGAGCAGTTGGGAGAGCCGGTCGGCGCGGGCGCGCTGGTCGGCGGCGGTGGAGGGCGTCCGGGGGTCGCGGGCGGGCATGTCGCACTGCAGGACCTGGGCGCCGTCGGCGACCAGACGCCGGGTGAGCGCGTCCAGCAACCGGTCGTCGCGTCCGTCGCCGTCCACCGCCGACACGCTTCCGGGGCCCGCGAGCAGGACCGTCGCGTGCGCCGGGCCCGCCGGGAACGACCGCATCGTGCGGTAGGCCGCGCCGGCCGGGTCCCTGCGCCACTGGATGCGCCGATGTGTGATCACGAGGTCACCTGCGGCAGACGGCCTCGGCGAACCCGCCGACGCGCTGGTGGAAGTAGACGCTGATGATCTCCTCGTGCAGTGCCTCGCCGTCCAGGGTGGGTATCACGCTCTCCGGCGCGCCCGGTACGGGCTCCACGAGTCCGCGGGCCATGAGGTCGGCGAAGACGGAGGCGAACGGCTCGTCGAGGAACAGCTCCACGCCGAACCGGCGGCGGAAGCGTGCCGCGTCGATGGGCTGGTTCGCCTTGAACGCGAAGCCGAGGACCATGCCGATGGCCTCGTGGCCGGTCAGGCGGCGCCCGGGAGCGAGCGGCAGACCCGGCCCGTCCTTCAGGCGGCGCGCGTAGCCGGAGATGTCGGCGACGTTGTGGGTCTGGACCACGGTGTCCCCGTCGCCGGTGAGCCAGCCGTAGGCGCCGGGACCGTAGGCGATCATCGAGTCGTGGCGCTGCCACTTGTTGCGGGAGACGCGGGGGATGTTGCCGTCCGGGTAGACCCCGGGCCGGTTCCACCAGCCGCACGGGCTCGGGTGGTAGCCGCCGTCGAGCAGCAGTTCCACGATGGCCTCGCGCATCGCGTAGGTGTCGCCGAGCGTGGGGAAGAGGTCCTGCTCGCGCAGCCGGCTCTTGACGCTCTCCACGTTCCACAGGGCGCGGTTGCCGATGCCCATCTTGGCGCGGTCCGCGTTGCGCAGCCGGTAGATGGTGATGGTGGGCACGTCGAGGTCGATCAGCCGCCGGATGTCGTCGGCGACCTTGGCGGTGGTCTGGTGCGGCAGCCCGAACATCATGTCGACGTTGTACGGCCGGCCGGTGGATCGGAGTTTCTCGATGGCCCGCACCGACATGGCGGCGTCGTGGCCGCGCCCGGCGAAGGCGTTGACCTCGCTCTGCAGGGACTGGACGCCGACGCTGAAGCGGTTGAAGCCGATCGCCCCGGCCTCGGCCAGCTCGTCCTGCTGGAAGTTGTCCGGGTTGCCCTCCAGGCTGATCTCGCAGTCGTCGGAGAGCGTGTAATGAGCGCGTACGTGGTCGAGCAGCCGCGCCAGTTGCTCGGTGCCGAGCAGGGAGGCGGTGCCGCCGCCGAGGTAGACGGACTCGATCACCGCGCCGGACAGCCAGGGGGCGTGGGCGAGAGAGCGCGTGGACTCGTCGAGCAGCAGGTCGGTCCAGATGCGCGGGGCGGCGTCGCCCTCGGGGCCGTCGGGGACCTTGCGCTTGACGTAGTTGCAGAAGTGGCAGACGTACTTGCACAGCGGGACGTGGAAGTAGAGGTGCGCGGGCCGTCCGGCGCCCGGGTGGTGACGCAGGGCGTACGCGACCTCCGAAGGCGACAGCGTCTCACCGTAGTTGGCCGTCACGTTGATGTTGTACTCGTCCTGGCCGATGTTCAGCGCGGGGTTCTCCCGGAGCAGCCGCGCGAGTCCTGTGCCGGGGCGCAGCGCGGTGCTGCCGGCCGAAACAGCCGTCTTGCTCATCGCGACCTCGTCTCCGTGAAGCCTTCTGTGCGGGCGGCGTTGGACAGGGATTCCCTCGGTCGCCCGGCCGGGGCCGGGGCGGGGGAGGTTCGGGTGGTGCTCGGTGGAGCGGCCCCTCCCGGCCCGCCCCTCAACGGGCCGGGAAAGGTGGTCCACCGCTGTGCCGTCGGTCCGTGAGGACGTGACGAGGTCCCCTCAGACCTCGACCTCGATGACCGTGGGCTCCGTGATGTTGGTGCTCTCCACCAGCGTCTCGGCGGGCGCGGTGGCGTTGGCGGCGCCGACGGCGCTCAGGGTCACGCCCTCCTGCCCCGGCTCCAGGTGGATGCGGATGATTTTCTTCTCTTCGGGCATGCCGGTGTTCCCTTCGGTTCGGGCGGAGCCGGTGGCGCCGCCGCGGACGGGGACCCGCTCACGTCGTCGGGAGCGGGAGCTTGGTGGGGCCCGGCTGACCGGCGGGCCGCGGGGGCCGCGGCGTCAGCGTCAGGCGTACGTTGTTCTGCTTGCGGGCCCTCCAGTAGCGGCCGGCGCGCAGCGTGAACTCCTGGAGGTACTCGGTGGCGCCGCAGCCCTTCGGGTCGCCCGTGATGTTCCGGGCCAGCGGCGGGCAGCGGAACTGGCACCAGATGTCCTCCTGGGCCACCGGGCACGGCCCGCACACGGAGTGGTCGCTGAAGCGGATGTCGCGGAACTCGTCGAAGCCGTTCTCCCAGATGTCCGCGAACGACCGCCCGGTGATGTTCCCGGCCCGGTAGAGCTGTCCCGACATGCAGTTGCTGCACGGGTAGACGTCGCCGCGGCTGTTGACGTAGACGACCGAGCGGCCACACTTCTCCTGGCCGACGGCGCGTTCGAGGCGCTGGCAGAACTGGATGGTGTCGACGCCGCGGATCTCGTCCGCCGCACGCCGGTGCGCGGGCCCCGAGGGAGCTTCGGGCCCGGCGTCCGGACCGGCCGGCTCCAGGTCGGGTTCGGTGGAGTAGCGGTCCATGCAGCGCCGGTAGACCTCGAAGACCTCGTCCACGTCCTCCGGGCGCAGCAGCATGTCCGGGTGGAGCAGCGCGCGGCCCACCGGGTGGGTCTCCAGCCACTGGGGCCTCGGGTAGCCGCGTTCGGCGCACCACTCGAAGATCTCCTCCGCGTCCTGGATGTTGTCGCGGTGGACGGAGATCGCGGTGCGGAACACGTGCCCGTGGGCGCGCATCATCTCGAAGGCGCGCTCCAGCTTGGGGAAGTCCATCTTCCCGCGGACGGTGCGCTCGGGGTCGGCGGTGTCGAAGCTGATGAAGAAGGACTGGCCGGGCGGGATCGCCGCCAGCCGTTCCTCGGTGACGAGCAGGCCGTTGGTGAAGATCTGCGTGCTGAACGGCTTGGTGCGGGCGTACCGGATGATCTCGACCGCGTCCCGGTGGGAGAAGATCTCACCGCCCGTCAGGAACACCTGGAGCACGCCCATGTCGGCGAAGTCGTCGAGGAGTTCCTTGATGCGCGGGGTGGACATCTCGTCAGGCCGCTTCAGCGCGGAGTCCGCGTAGCAGTGCCTGCAGCGCAGGTTGCAGAGGTTCGTGGTCTCCACGAAGGCGATGGCGGGGGCGGGCAGATGGAACCGGTCCAGCGTCACGAGGGGGTCGCTGAGCGCGTGGGTCATCAACTCCTCGGAGGACACGGCCCGTCCGGAGTTGTGCTGCCGGATGAGCTCGCGCGCCGAGGCGGCCAGGAACTCGACGTGCCCGTTGGGCAGCAGCGCGACGAGCCCGCCTTCGTTCACCTGGAAGGGGATCTTCTGCACGAGCCCTGCCTCTCCTGGTCACCGGACGGCGGAACAACAAAGTCAACATGCGTTGAACTCATGTTGCGGTGAACTCTACGAAGGATGAATAAGCTTGGCAAGGGGTGGGAGCGCGGCCTTGTCCGGGCAACGGGCGTTCCGCGCGCCTGTGGTGCTCCCGGCCGCCCCGGTGACACGCTGGGCGTATGAACATCCCTTTCCTGGGCAACTGGCACAAGAAGCGCGGCCCCGCCTCGGGTGTCGCGGTGTTCTCCGCGAGTGGCGGCGGCTCCGCGGGCGAGAGAGGCTCCGCGGGTGGCAGAGGTTCCGCGGGCGATGAGTCAGCAGGCGACGGCGTCTCGGGAAGCCTGGCCGGCCTGCTCTCCGAGTGCGAGCTGCTGCGCTCCCAGGCCTACGAGGCCGGTGTCGAACTCGACGACTCGGCGGCCTCGTTGGAGGCGCTCGACCAGTTGCTGCCGCGCTGGCGCGACGACGAGGAGAGGCTCGACTGGCTGGGCAACGACGCCGGTCTCTATCTCGGCACGGTCATCGTGCGCACGGTCCCCGGCGCCATGTGGCTGCTGTGGCCGGGCGGGCAGCCCGTGGTGAGGCTGTCGTCGGGGCGCGAGGTCGACGTCGTCGCCTACGGCCACGACTGGGCCGCCAGCGGCGCTCCGGGGCTCACCCAGCTGTACGCGGAGGCCTCCGAGGTCTGACCTGGGGATAGATGCGTTAAATACGGCTTATGCCCGAAAGGTGCGTGTCGTTCTCCAGGGCCCCCGCCGGCTCGGTAGTTTGCGACACCCGCGACACAGCCGAGAGTGGGTAGAGCTGGGAATGGCCGTCGATCCGCAGATCGAACAGCACGACTTGAACGGGTACTACGGACGCCGCCGGGGGTGGCCGGGCCCGGCCCCTGACCGAGGGGGTCACGGGCCGGGGGAGCGGATGACTCACTGAGCCGGTCCCGCCCGGCGGCAGCCGGAGATCACTTCTCGCGCAGGGGCACCGACACGTACGACGGGTCATGCTCCGGCGAGGAGAAGGTCAGCTGCGCGCCGGGCGGGTTGTGCTCGATGTAGAGCGGGTCGACCGTGTCGACGACCAGGGCGAGACGGTGCCCTGCCGGTACGTCGTAGGCCGTGGAGAACAGTTCCAGGTCGACGCCGAACGGCTTGCCGGGCGTCCGCCCGTGGAAGGTGTACGGCGCGTGGCTGACCAGCTTGCCGAGGCCGAGCGGGCCCACGTCGTAGAGGTAGGCGACGAGGGTTCCGCTCTCCTCGGTTCCGGTGACCGTGGTGTGCAGCGTCGTCGTCCCGCGCACGTGCTGGGCGCTCCCGTACTTCTCGGAGCGCCAGACGGCCGCCCAGCGGCGCGGCAGCAGCGGGATCGACGCCGTCGGGGGCAGCTGCGCCAGCTGGTCGAGAATGCTGGAGAGGAAGATGACGCCGCCGTCCGCGCCGGAGTCGACGTTCGTGTGGATCGTGGTCGTGCCCGCCAGGGCGATCTTCCTCCGGGTGGCGCCGACCGACTTCCAGTCCGGATAGCCCTCGTAGCCGCCGGTGGAGCGGGACTTGATCCGCACCGGCTGCTCCCGGTCGACGCCGTTGTCCTCGCCCTTCAGGTAGTGGTCGAACCAGCGCTCCGCGTCCGTCCAGACGTCGTTGGGGAGCCCGAGCAGACCGGTGGCCTCGGCCGTCGCATGGTCACCGGGCCGGAACTCCAGGCGCTTGGGGCCGGTCAACCGCTCGTAGAACCTGGCGTACTGGTTGGGCGGGAAGATGCTGTCGCCCCAGGCGTTGCCCAGCATGACCGCGGCGCCGTTCGCGTTGATCCGGTCGACCGCATAGGCGGCGGAACGCTTCTTCCCCCAGGCGATCATCTCCGGCTCCTTGGACAGGTCGGAGGCCAGGAAGTCCTTGAGCGTCCGCTGGAGTTCGGCGCTGGGGCGGCCGGTGAGGTAGCCGGTGCCGCCCAGCATCGCGGCGGCCTGGAGGTGCTGGGTGCGGCCGGAGTAGATCGAGTCGATGAGGTCGGCCCAGCCGCTGAGGGCCGCGACCGCCTTGATCCGCTTGTCGTGCGCGGCGGCGAGAAGACTGATGCCCGCTCCGTAGGAGACACCGGCCATGCCGATCCGGTCGGCGTCGGCGGGGGTGTGGGCGAGGGCCCAGTCGATCACCCGGGACGCGTCGGCCGTGTCCGGCGGTCCCGCCACCTCTATCTCACCGCCCGACTGCCAGAAACCGCGGGAGTTGTAACTGACCACCACGTAGCCGGAGTCGGCGAGCTTGTGGGCCTGTGCCAGGTACTCGATCTGCGTCATGGCCCAGCTGGTCGGCAGCACGATGAGGGGGTAGCCGCGGGTGCCGTCGGCGTCGGCGGGGGTGACCACGTTGGCCTTGAGCACCGTGCCGCCGTCCCCGGTGATGTCGACGAAACGGACTGTGCCGGTTCGGGCCGCCGCCTGGGCCGTGGGGGCGAGGCCGAGGGCCGTGCCGGCGATCAGGGCCGCCGAGACGGCCCCGGCGGTGGTGGTGCGCAGGGCCTTGCGCGAGAGTCCCACGGGTTGCTCCTCACTCGTCTCCATCCAAAGTGACCAGACGGTAACCTCGGCGGCTTACTGCGGGTAACCCGTGAGTAAGTTACGTGCGAGTAACGATTGTTCATATGTGTACTTTCCGTGTGCGCGGCTCCCCGGAACGTGCTCTTCCGCTCCTGCGCTACGAGGCTCGGTGGGAGCACCTGGCGGAGGCCGCCGGCGCCGGGGCCTGTGCGGCCCGGGTGACGTCCGCGACCAGTTCGACCACATCGGGGCCGTACGCCTGGGAGTTGACGACCTTCAGCAGCAGCACGAAGGAGTTGCCGCCGTACTTGCGGGCCAGCCGCGTGTGGTGACGGGCGAGGTAGCGGGTCGCGGCCTGGTTGGTGATCGCACGCTGGCCGCAGAAGAGGAAGACGGGCCTCGCCTCGCGCCCCAGGTCCCCCGTGAGCCGTGCGAGGACCACGTACTCCTCCCGGCCCGCCTCCAGCCGGTACAGCTCGCCGCCGATCCGCAGAGCGCCCCGGTCCGGCCCCGGCTCGGGGTCCGTGTTCACCTGTATGCCGGGCAGCAGGGAGTGCAGATGCGCGGCCATCCGGCGGTTCGACGCCGGCCCGCCGACGCAGAACTCCGTGCGCTCGCCGAAGCCCTGCCGGGCCGCGTCGTGCGGGACGACCTGGGCGTGCGCGCCGCAGTCCTTGATCAGCGCGGAGAGTTCCAGCAGCGCGAACACGTCGTGCCGCATCACCGTCAGCTCCGGGCCTCCGGCCTCCCTGTTGACCACGAGCAGCGACTCGGAGTTGTCCGGCAGCCCGAAGAAGGCCTGCTTGCGGCGGAGCTTGCGCTTCCACAGATACGTCCGGGCGAGCCAGCCCAGCGTGGCGCTGATGCCCGCCGCTATCAGTCCCAGGACGATGTTGCGCACGTCGTCAGTCATGGGCGCGCATGCTAGCGCCCGCGCGCGATCCGGTTCGAGGCACCCTGACGCGGTCATGGTGATGCGGTTACGCTGCGCGGACGGCTGTTGACTGGAGGTACGGATGCGTCGCAACCATGCGCGGAATCTGGCGGTCCTGGCGGTGACCGCCGCTGTCGTGTCGGTCGGGGCCTCGGCGCCCCCGTCCCCGGGCGCGGTCACGTCCGCCCCCGGCGCGGCGGCGCCCGCGAAGGTGCCGGTCGCCGTCGGCTACGGCGGCGCGGTCGCCAGCGTCGACGCGGACGCCTCGGCCGCCGGCATCGAGGTGCTGCGCAAGGGCGGCAACGCGGTCGACGCCGCCGTCGCCACCGCGGCGGCCCTCGGCGTCACCGAGCCCTACTCGGCGGGCGTCGGCGGAGGCGGCTACTTCGTCTACTACGACGCGAAGTCCCGTACCGTGCGCACGATCGACGGACGCGAGACGGCGCCTCTGAGCGCCGGCCCGGACCTCTTTCTGGAGGACGGGAAACCGCTCCCCTTCGCGGACGCCGTCACCAGCGGGCTGGGCGTCGGCACCCCCGGCACCCCCGCCACCTGGCAGACCGCCCTGGACCGGTGGGGCAGCGAGCGGCTCGGCACGGTGCTGAAGCCCGCCGAGCGGCTGGCCCGCCACGGCTTCACCGTCGACGCCACGTTCCGCTCCCAGACGGAGGCCAACCAGGAGCGGTTCGCGGACTTCCCGGCCACCGCGGAGCTGTTCCTGCCGGGCGGCTCGCTCCCGGTGGTCGGCTCCACCCTCAAGAACCCCGACCTCGCCCGCACCTACGAGCAGCTGGGACGCGAGGGCACCGACGCGATCTACCACGGGCCCATCGGCCGGGAGATCGTCGACACCGTGAACGAGCCGCCCGTGGCCGCCGGCTCGGACCGCGTGGTGCGTCCCGGCAGGCTGTCCCGCGCGGACCTCGCGGCGTACGAGGCGAAACGGCAGGCGCCGACGAAGACCTCGTACCGCGGTCTGGACGTGTACACCATCGCGCCCTCGTCGTCCGGCGGCACCACCGTCGGCGAGGCCCTCAACATTCTGGAGCGGACCGACCTGTCGAAGGCGAGCGAGGCGCGCTACCTGCACCGCTACATCGAGGCCTCCCGGATCGCGTTCGCCGACCGGGCGCGCTGGGTGGGCGACCCCGCCTTCGAGGACGTACCGACCCGGCAGCTGGTCTCGCAGAAGTACGCCGACTCGCGCGCGTGCCTGATCCGTGACGACGCGGTGCTCACCAGCCCGCTGGCGCCGGGGGACCCCCGGCACCCGGCGAAGTGCGGGACGGCCGGCCGGGCGGCCCCGACCACCTACGAGGGTGAGAACACCACGCACCTGACGGTCGCCGACAAGTGGGGCAACGTCGTCGCGTACACCCTGACCATCGAGCAGACCGGCGGCAGCGGCATCACCGTGCCGGGGCGCGGGTTCCTGCTCAACAACGAGCTGACGGACTTCTCGTTCACGCCCGCGAGCCCCGGCGTGCACGACCCGAACCTGCCGGGTCCCGGCAAGCGGCCGCGCTCCTCCATCTCGCCGACCATCGTCCTGGACCGGCACGGCCGGCCCGTGGTGGCGCTCGGCTCGCCGGGCGGCGCGACCATCATCACCACCGTGCTCCAGACCCTGACGGGCTTCCTCGACCGGGGTCTGCCCCTGGTCGACGCCATCGCCGCGCCCCGCGCCAGCCAGCGCAACCAGACGACGACGGAGCTCGAACCGGCCCTGTGGGACAGCCCGCTGCGCGCGCGCCTGGAGTCCCTCGGCCACGCCTTCCGGCTGAACCCGGAGATCGGCGCGGCGACCGGCGTCCAGCGGCTGCCCGGCGGCAAGTGGCTCGCCGCGGCCGAGAAGGTGCGCCGGGGCGGCGGCTCGGCGCGGGTGGTGCGCCCGGCGTCCTGAGGTACGGGGCGGCCGTGCGCCGGCCCGCGGGGCACTCCGGTGCGGACGTCGGTGTGCCCCGCGCGGGGGCAGGGGTCAGCGGGCCGTCAGGATGCGCGGCCCCGCGTCGGTGATCGCCACCGTGTGCTCGGCGTGGGCGGCGCGCGAGCCGTCGTCCGTGCACAGCGTCCAGCCGTCCGGCGCCGGGTGGTAGCCGTCCTTGCCGCTGCCGATCAGCATGGGCTCGATGGCCAGCACCATGCCGTGCCGCAGCGGCATGCCCCGGCCCGGTCGCCCCTCGTTCGGCACGCCCGGGTCCTCGTGCATACGGCGGCCGATGCCATGGCCGCCGAAGCCGTCCGGGATGCCGTAGCCCGCGGTGCGGCACACCGTGCCGATCGCGTGCGCGATGTCGCCGATGCGGTTGCCGACCACGGCCGCCCCGATGCCCGCGGCCAGCGCGCGCTCGGCGGTCTCGACGAGCCGGGTGTCCTCCGCGCGCGCCTCGCCCACCACGAAGCTGATGGCCGAGTCGCCGACCCAGCCGTTCAGTTCGGCGCCGAAGTCGGCGGAGACCAGGTCGCCGTCGCGCAGCCGGTAGCCGGTCGGGATGCCGTGCACGATCGCTTCGTTCACGGACACGCACAGGACGGCCGGGAAGGGGGTGGGCGCGAAGGCCGGGCGGTAGCCGAGGAACGGCGATGTCGCGCCGGCCCCGCGCAGCACCTCGTGCGCGACCTCGTCGAGCTCCAGCAGGCTCACCCCCACGTCCGCGGCCTCCCGCACCGCCGTCAGCGCCCGGCCCACCACCTGCCCGGCCTCGTACATCTTGTCCATCGACGCGTCCGTCTTCAGTTCCACCATGCCAATTACTATACCGGTCGCCGCCTATTCATATACCGCTCGCCGGTATTAGACTGGCTGCCATGGTGCGCACCCCCCTGACCCCCGAAGAGCGTGAACGCGGCGAGCGGCTCGGGCGGTTGCTCCGCACGGCCCGGGGCGGCCGCACCATGGCCGAGGTCGCCGTGAGCGCGGGCGTGTCCGCCGAGACGCTCCGCAAGATCGAGACGGGCCGCGCCCCGACCCCCGCGTTCTTCACGGTGGCGGCGCTCGCGCGGGTGCTGGGCCTGTCCATGGACGAGCTCGCGGGGCTCTGCGCGATGACCCCGGCGTGAGAGCCCGCCCCCGCCTGTCCTGAGGCTCCCGCCAGGCGCTCCGCCTGTCACCCACAGGGGTGTGAAACATGATCGACTCAGCGGGTTGACGACGATGGTCTTGGCAAGGCCGCCCCGGAGGCTTACGTTCGTGCCTCTACGGCCTGTGTCTACGGGCGTAGAGGCTCTCTGACGTCCCGTCGAAGGAGCAGCTCATGGCCCACGTCGTACGCGCCGCCCTGGTCCAGGCCACCTGGACCGGCGACACCGCCTCCATGGTCGCCAAGCACGAGGAGCACGCCCGCGAGGCGGCCCGGCAGGGCGCCCAGGTCATCGGATTCCAGGAAGTCTTCAACGCCCCGTACTTCTGCCAGGTCCAGGAGCCCGAGCACTACCGCTGGGCCGAGCCCGTGCCGGACGGACCCACGGTCACCCGGATGCGCGAGCTCGCCCGCGAGACCGGCATGGTCGTCGTCGTGCCCGTCTTCGAGATCGAGAAGTCCGGCTTCTACTACAACACCGCCGCCGTGATCGACGCCGACGGCAGCTACCTCGGCAAGTACCGCAAGCACCACATCCCGCAGGTCAAGGGGTTCTGGGAGAAGTACTACTTCAAGCCCGGCAACCTCGGCTGGCCCGTCTTCGACACGGCGGTCGGCAAGGTCGGCGTCTACATCTGCTACGACCGGCACTTCCCGGAGGGCTGGCGCCAGCTCGGGCTCAACGGCGCCCAGCTCGTCTACAACCCCTCCGCCACCCACCGCGGGCTCTCCTCCCACCTGTGGCAGCTGGAGCAGCCCGCCGCCGCCGTCGCCAACGAGTACTTCGTCGCCGCCATCAACCGCGTCGGCGTCGAGGAGTACGGCGACAACGACTTCTACGGCACGTCGTACTTCGTCGACCCGCGTGGCCGGTTCGTCGGCGACACGGCGAGCGACAAGACCGAGGAACTCGTCGTCCGCGACCTCGACTTCGACCTGATCGAGGACGTACGGCAGCAGTGGGCGTTCTACCGCGACCGCCGCCCCGACGCGTACGAGGGGCTGGTGCGGCCGTGAGCGACCTGTACGCCCGCCACCGCGCCGTCATGCCCGACTGGCTCGCGCTCTACTACGCCGACCCGGTCGAGATCACCCACGGCGAGGGCCGTCACGTCTGGGACGCCGACGGCAACAAGTACCTCGACTTCTTCGGCGGCATCCTCACCACCATGACCGCGCACGCCCTGCCCGAGGTCACCAAGGCGGTGAGCGAACAGGCCGGCCGGATCATCCACTCCTCCACTCTCTACCTCAACCGGCCGATGGTCGAACTCGCCGAACGCATCGCCCACGTGTCCGGCATCCCCGACGCCCGCGTCTTCTTCACCACCTCGGGCACCGAGGCCAACGACACGGCCCTGCTGCTCGCCACCGCCCACCGCGGCGGCAACCAGATCCTGGCGATGCGCAACAGCTACCACGGCCGTTCCTTCAGCGCCGTCGGCATCACCGGCAACAAGGGCTGGTCACCGACCTCGCTCTCGCCCCTGCAGACCCAGTACGTGCACGGCGGCGTCCGCACCCGCGGCCCGTACGCCCATCTCGGCGACGCCGACTTCGTGGCCGCCTGCGTCGCCGACCTCGAGGACCTGCTCGGCCACGTCCGCACCCCCGCGGCCCTCATCGCCGAGCCGATCCAGGGGGTCGGCGGCTTCACCGCGCCCCCGGACGGCCTGTACGCCGCCTTCCGCGACGTCCTGCACCCGCGCGGGATCCTGTGGATCGCCGACGAGGTGCAGACGGGCTGGGGGAGGACCGGCGAGCACTTCTGGGGCTGGCAGGCGCACGCCGCCTCGGGCCCGCCCGACATGCTCACCTTCGCCAAGGGCATCGGCAACGGCATGTCCGTCGGCGGCGTGGTCGCCCGCGCCGACATCATGAACTGCCTCGACGCCAACTCCATCTCGACCTTCGGCGGTTCGCCGGTCACCATGGCCGCGGGTCTCGCCAACCTCACCTACCTCCTCGAACACGACCTCCAGGGCAACGCCCGGCGCGTCGGCGGCCTGCTCATCGAGCGGCTGCGGGCCGCCGCCGCGCAGCTCCCCGGCGTACGGGAGGTCCGCGGCCGGGGACTGATGATCGGCGTCGAACTCGTCAGGCCGGGGACCGACGAGGCCGACGCCGACGCCGCCGCGGCCGTCCTCGAAGCGGCCCGCCGCGAGGGCCTGCTGATCGGCAAGGGCGGCGGCCACGACACCAGCGTCCTGCGCGTCGCCCCGCCCCTGACCCTCACCGTCGCCGAGGCGGAGGAGGGCGCCGCGATCCTGGAGCGCGCGCTGCGGAGCGTCCGGTAGCGACCCGAGCGGGCGCCGGGCCCTCCCGTCCCGGCGCCGCCCCCGGCATCGCCTGCCACCCCGGCACACCCGCACCGGAAGGAGAGCGAGCATGAGCCGTACCGTCATCCGCGGCGGCCTCGTCGTCACCGCGTCCGACGAGACACACGCCGACGTCCTGATCGAGGACGGCAGGATCGCCGCGCTCGCGGCGACGGGCACCCCGGCCGCCGAGGCGTGGACGGCCGCCCGGACCATCGACGCGACGGGCAAGTACGTCATCCCGGGCGGCGTCGACCCGCACACGCACATGGAGATGCCGTTCGGCGGCACCTACGCCGCCGACACCTTCGAGACCGGCACCCGGGCCGCGGCCTGGGGCGGCACCACCACCATCGTCGACTTCGCGATCCAGAGCGTCGGGCACACCCTGCGCGAGGGTCTGGACGCGTGGAACGCCAAGGCCGACGGCCGCTGCGCCGTCGACTACGGCTTCCACATGATCGTCTCCGACGTGAACGACGAGACGCTCAAGGAGATGGACCTGCTCGTCGAGGAGGGCGTGACCTCCTTCAAGCAGTTCATGGCCTACCCGGGGGTGTTCTACTCCGACGACGGCCAGATCCTGCGCGCCATGCAGCGCGCCGCCGGCAACGGCGGACTGATCATGATGCACGCCGAGAACGGCATCGCGATCGACGTCCTGGTCGAGCAGGCGCTGGCCCGCGGCGAGACCGACCCCCGCTACCACGGCGAGGTCCGCAAGGCCCTGCTGGAGGCCGAGGCCACGCACCGGGCGATCCGGCTCGCCCAGGTCGCCGGGGCCCCGCTCTACGTCGTGCACGTCTCCGCGCGGGAGGCGGTCGCCGAGCTGGTCAGGGCGCGCGACGACGGGCTGAACGTCTTCGGCGAGACCTGCCCGCAGTATCTGTTCCTGTCCACCGACAACCTCGCCGAGCCCGGCTTCGAGGGCGCCAAGTACGTGTGTTCCACCCCGCTGAGGCCCAGGGAGCACCAGGCGGCCCTGTGGCGGGGACTGCGCACGAACGACCTCCAGGTCGTCTCCACCGACCACTGCCCCTTCTGCTTCAGCGGACAGAAGGAACTGGGCCGCGGCGACTTCTCGAAGATCCCCAACGGCATGCCCGGCGTCGAGAACCGCATGGACCTGCTCCACCAGGCCGTCGTCGAGGGCCGCATCTCGCGCCGCCGCTGGATCGAGATCGCCTGCGCCACCCCGGCCCGGATGTTCGGCCTGTACCCGAAGAAGGGCACCATCGCGCCGGGCGCGGACGCCGACGTCGTCATCTACGACCCGCACGCCGAGCAGGTCATCTCCGCCGAGACCCACCACATGAACGTCGACTACTCGGCGTACGAGGGCCGGCGCGTCACCGGGCGGGTGGAGACCGTGCTCTCGCGCGGCGAAGCCGTCATCACCGACCGGGAGTTCACCGGACGCGCCGGACACGGCGTCTACACACCGCGCTCCACCTGTCAGTACCTCCTCTGAGCACCTTCTCCGAGCACCTTCTCTGAGCGACCCAGGAGTGGCGCCATGGACTTCGGACTCGTCCTGCAGACCGACCCCCCTGCCTCTCGCGTCATCAGCCTGATGAAACGGGCGGAACGCAACGGGTTCACCTACGGCTGGACCTTCGACTCGGCCGTGCTGTGGCAGGAACCCTTCGTCATCCACAGCCAGATCCTCGCCCAGACCCAGCGCCTCACCGTGGGCCCGATGGTCACCAACCCGGGCACCCGCACCTGGGAGGTCACCGCCTCCACCTTCGCCACGCTCAACGACATGTTCGGCAACCGCACGATCTGCGGCATCGGCCGCGGCGACTCCGCGATGCGGGTGACCGGCCGCGCACCCAACTCGCTGGCCCGGATCAGCGGCGCCATGAAGGTCATCCGCGCGCTCGCCCGGGGCGAGGAGGCCGACCTCGGCGGTACGGTCGTCCGGTTCCCGTGGGTCGCGCCGGGCGCCGAGCTGCCCGTCTGGATGGCCGCGTACGGACCCAAGGCGCTGAAGATGGCCGGCGAGGAGGCCGACGGCTTCATCCTCCAGCTGTCCGACCTCTACCTCACCGAGTACATGGTCAAGACGGTCAGGACCGCCGCCGCCCACGTGGGCCGCGACCCGTCCGAGGTGAAGGTCTGCGTCGCCGCCCCCGCCTACGTCACCGACGACGACTCGCCCGAGGCACTCGCCCACGCCCGCGAGCAGTGCCGCTGGTTCGGCGGCATGGTCGGCAACCACGTCGCCGACCTGGTCTCCAAGTACGGCGACCACTCCGGCGTCGTCCCCCGGGAACTCACCGACTACATCAAGACCCGCGAGGGCTACGACTACTCCCACCACGGGCGCAGCGACAACCCCGACACCGCGTTCGTCCCCGACGAGATCGTCGACCGGTTCTGTCTGATCGGCCCGGCCGAACGGCACATCGAGAAGCTGCGCGCCCTGCGGGAGCTGGGCGTCGACCAGTTCGCCCTCTACGACATGCACGACGCCAAGGAAGCCGTCATCGACGCGTACGGGACCCGCGTCATCCCCGCCGTCAACGGCTGACGCCCCCACGGGCGCCCCGAACCGCCACCCCCCCCATCCCTCCCACCGATGGGCCTGCCCATGACCGACACCGTCCCCGCGGGGCCGCCGATATCCCAGACCGCCGACGCGGAGGGCCGCGTCGAACTCGTCCAAGGCGCCTACCCCGCCGACAGCCGGTTCGCCAACGACGACCTGAAGCCCGTGCCGCTCGCCGAGCGCCGCTGGACGACGTACAACTTCGTCGCCCTGTGGATCGGCATGGCGCACTGCATCCCGTCCTGGACCCTCGCCTCCGGGCTCATCGCGCTCGGCATGGACTGGAAGCAGGCGGTGTTCACCATCGCCCTGGCCAACCTGATCGTGCTCGTCCCGATGCTGCTCACCGGCCACGCCGGACCCAAGTACGGCATCCCGTTCCCGGTGTTCGCCCGCGCCGCCTTCGGACTGCGCGGCGCCAACCTGCCCGCGCTGATCCGGGCCGCCGTCGCCTGCTGCTGGTTCGGCATCCAGACCTGGATCGGCGGGCAGGGCGTGTTCCTGCTGCTGGGCAACATCTTCGGCGGCTGGGCGGACGCCTCCGAGGTCGCGGGGCAGCCGTGGACGCTGTGGGTGTGCTTCGGCGTCTTCTGGGCCCTCGAACTCGCCATCATCCACCGCGGCATGGAGACCCTGCGCCGCTTCGAGAACTGGGCGGCGCCCTTCGTCCTGGTCGGCGCCGTCGTCCTGCTGGTCTGGATCGCCGGCAAGGCGGGCGGCCTGGGCACGCTCCTCGACCAGCCCTCCCGGCTCGGCTGGGGCGCCGACTTCTGGCCGGTCTTCTTCCCCGGCCTGATGGGCATGATCGGCTTCTGGGCGACACTGTCGCTCAACATCCCCGACTTCACCCGGTTCGGGCGCGGCCAGCGTGCCCAGGTCTGGGGCCAGACCCTCGGCCTGCCCACGACGATGACGGTCTTCGCCCTGTTCTCCGTGCTGGTGACCTCCGGTTCCGAGGCCGTGTACGGGGCGCCGATCTGGGACCCGGTCGCGCTGACGGCCAAGGCCGACAACGTCTTCGGGCTTCTGTTCGGCCTGGTGACCGTGCTCGTCGCGACGATCTCCGTGAACCTCGCGGCGAACGTCGTCTCACCCGCGTACGACCTCGCGAACCTCGCACCAAGACTCATCAACTTCCGTACCGGGGCGCTGATCACGGGAGTCGTCGGTGTGGTGATCATGCCGTGGAAGCTGACCTCCTCGCCCGAGCTGTACATCTTCACCTGGCTGGGCGTGGTCGGCGGGCTGCTCGGCACGGTCGCGGGCATCCTGATCGCCGACTACTGGATCATCCGGCGGACCGTGCTCCACCTCGCCGACCTCTACACACCCGGCGGGCGCTACTGGTACGCGTCCGGCTGGAACTGGCGGGCGGTGGGGGCCTTCGCGGTCGGCGGCGTGCTGGCGGTCGGCGGTTCCTACTCGACCGTGGACGCCGAGGGTGCCAAGCAGGGCCCGTTCCCGGTGGACGGGCTCGTCCCGTTCCTCAAACCGCTCGCTGACTACGGCTGGGCGGTCGGCCTCGCGTCGTCCCTGGTGCTCTACGCCGCCCTGATGGCGTCCGGACGGCGTCACCAGACGGCCTGAGGGACCGGCCGGCGGCGGATGAACGGGTGGGCCGCGGCCCGGAGGAGGGCGTTGCGGAGCTGGGCAAGGCCGGGGAGCCCTACTTCCCGGCCTTCTCCAGCGCGGCCACCGCGTCCTTAGCGGCCTTGATGGCGCCCTTGTTGATCACGTCCGTGCTCGGCGCCTTCTTCGACTCGAAGTCACTGCCGTTGTAGGTGACGGTCACCAGCGCGTTGGACGCCTGGACGATCACCACGCCCTCGCGGGTCTGCTGCTTGTCCGCGGTGGTGAGGTTCACGACCGAGTAGGCGGCGTCGCCGAGCCCGGGGACCGCTCCGCCGCCGCTCTTCTCCCCGGTGCGTTGCTTGAAGGCGGTCTCGGCCGCGTCGTCCGAGGGCTTGATCTCGAAGGAGACGTCCAGCCAGCGGTAGTCGAAGCCCTTGAGCGCGTTCCACGAGCAGGTGCGGCGGACCGACTTGTCCGTCGAGGCGATCTCCTGGCCGGCCGTCTTGGCGCCCGGCACCAGGGACTTCACCGACTTCTCGGTGATGCTGCCGCACGGCGCCGGTGCCGCGGTGAAGGTCTTGGTCACCGTCTTCGTCGAGGGCGCCGACCCGGATTTCGTCCCCCGGTCCGAACCGTCCGCCGCGCGGTGCTCGGCCGCGGCCGGCGTGGCCGACGGACCGGACGCCAGCATCCAGCCCGCCGTGGCGAGCACGGCGACCGGCAGCAGACGCGCGGTGAGAGCGAGCGGCAGAGGAAGAGAACGCACGGAGTACTTCTCTGGAGTCGGTGCGGAAGAGTCCCGCACGCCGGGTGGGGGACGCCAGTCTCACACGACTCACTGTGGGGCGGTAGTGCCAACTCGCTCCGTGCCTGTGCGGTGACTGTGACGCACCGCCGAGCGACGGACCGGTGACCGTGACGCACGGCCGAGCGACGGACCGGTGACCGTGACGCACGGCCGAGCGACGGAACGGTGACCGTCGCGACGGCTGATCCGGCGGCGGACCCGACGGCCGTCGTACAGCCGCATGCGATGATCGGCGCGTGATCGCGATACCGACGCCTTCCGCGCGCGGGCCGGTCCGTGCCGTCGCCCTGGTGTGCGTTCTGGCGCTGGGCGCGAGCGCCTGCGGGCTCTCCGCCGAACTGGACCGGGAGCGCAACCCGGAACGCACGCCCACACCCACGCCCACCCGGACCACGCCCGCGCCCGCGCCCGCGCCGAGTCCGGTGGAGACGGCGCCCCCGCCCGTCCCGTCGGCGACCGCGCCGCACGTCCCGGTGCAACAGGCCCGCGGCTGCCCGGCCTCCGGCGTGCGCATCGACCCGGGCCCCATCGACGGAGCCATGGGCCTGCGCGCCATGAGCCTCGTCCTGACCAACTGCGGCGAACACCCCCACACGCTGAACGGCTACCCGGCCGTCACCGTCCTCGACGAGACGGGCGCCCCGATCCCGGGCGTCCGCACGGTCCGCGGCACCGAGGAGGTCCCCGTGGCCCCGGCCGACCCCGGCCCCGGACCGCTGACCCTGGCCCCGGGAGACACCGCTCGCGCGGGCCTGTACTGGCGCATGGCGGCCGAGCCCGGCCCCTATCTCCGCGTGGCCCCCGAAACGGGGCAGAAGACCAGGAACGTCCACCTGACGGACCCGCTCGACATCGGTCCCGAGAACGTTCTGGGCACGACGCCCTGGCAGGCGACGAAGGACGGCTGACCCGCGCCGGGGCCGGACGCCGCCGGGCCCGGGCGGTCTCCCGACGGGTTCGCACGGGCCGTCCCCGATATGGTGGACGAGTCGGAACCATGCGCTCCGCGGCAGGGCACGGAGCCTTCCACTTCAGCTGGGCGAGGGCGGCCGGCCGATCTGGAGGGCACCGTCAGGAAGGGCACCGCCATGGCCGAACAGATCACCTATCGCAGGGTCTACGAGCAGACCGGGCCGAAGGACGGCAAGCGCGTGCTGGTCGACCGGGTCTGGCCCCGGGGCATGCGCAAGGAGGACGCGCACCTGGACGAGTGGCTGCGTGACATCGCCCCCTCCAGCGAACTGCGCACGTGGTACGGCCACGAGCCCAGCCGTTTCGCCGAGTTCACCGACCGCTACCTGGCGGAGCTGCGCGACGCCGGGCACCGCGAGGCGGTCGGTCATCTGCGTGACCTGGCGGCGCACGGCAGGATCACGCTGCTGACCGCCACCAAGGACGTGGACCACAGCCAGGCCGCCGTTCTCGCCGAGTGGCTGACCGGCGACCACTGACAGGTCGGCGGGACGCCCGCGATGCCGGTCACCGCGGGGCCCGCGCGCCCGGTCCCGCGCGGACCGTGACCGTCGTCCGGGCCGGGCATCCGCCCCGGACGTCGCGCGCCGCACGTCGCGCGCCGTGCGAAGACGTGAAGAGGGGTCGTCATGCGAACGAACATCATCCGGCACGAGAACATGATGGTGAGCTACGACGTCGTCAACGGCTGGACCGTCGTCGAGGCCGACGGCGAGGTGGACGCCCACACCGTCGCCATGATCCGGGAGGGAGTCATCGGGCTCGTCGACGAGGGACACCGCCACGTCGTCCTGGACCTGGGCTTCGTCACCTTCATGGACTCGATGGGGCTGGGCGCGATCGTGGCGATCACCAAACGCGTCCGTGCGCAGGAGGGCGCGCTGCGCATCGCTTCGGTCCCCGGCCGGATGCTGAGGATCTTCGAGTTGAGCGGCATGCACGAGAGCTACGAGATCTACCCCTCGGCGGCGGAGGCGACGCGGTCCGCTCCCGCGTCCGGCAGCCTCAGGCACTGGCCGCACCCGACCGGCTGAGGACACGCACCGAAAACGGCCCGCCGCCTCCCTCTCACCGCGGCGGACCGCCACAAGGGGTGCGCAATGCGAGTACGGCGACGTCGTCGTCGAACACCTGTCGGTCATGGCTGATCAGAGCGTCGCACAGCTCCTCCAGCGGGGCCGTGGCGAGGCGGGCGGCCTGCTCCGCCAGGCCGTCGAGGCCGGTGTCGATGTCCTGGTCGCGGCGCTCGACCAGCCCGTCGGTGAACAGCAGCAGCGTACTGCCGGGCGGAAGGGGGTGCTCGTGGCTGAACCGGGGGACGGACGCCTCGATGCCCACCGGGATCCCATGGCGGGCCGGTGCCAGATAGCGGGTGCTGCCGTCCGCACCGACCAGCAGCGGCGGCAGATGCCCCGCGTTGCTCCAGCCGAACACGTACGGCGCGCCCTCCGCCCGGCCGCGCTCGATGCGGCCGAACACCAAGGTGGCCGTGGGCGGGTCGGCGAACATCGTCAGGACCCGGTCCAGCCGGGACACGACCTCGCCGGGCGGTCCGCCCCGGTCGAGGGCGATCGCCCGCAGCATGTTGCGGATCTGCCCCATCAGCGGCGCTGCCCGCACGTCGTGGCCGGTCACGTCACCCACCACCACACAGGTGGCGCCGTCGGGCATGACCATGGCGTCGTACCAGTCCCCGCCCAGCCGGGGCAGCTCGGACGCGGGCTCGTAGCGGGCGGCGACCTCGAGCGGCGCCAGGTCGGGAAGAACGGGCAGCATACGACGCTGGAAGTGCTCGGCGGCGCGTTTGAGGTGGTCGTACAGGCGGGCGTTCTCCAGGCTGACTCCCGCCGCACCGGCCAGCACCGTCAGCAGGCCCTCGTCGTCCTCGTCGAACGGCGTACGGTCCCTCTTGTCGGCGACATAGAGGTCGCCGTAGACCGTGCCGCGCACCATGAGCGGAACCCCGAGCAGCGTCCGCATGACCGGGTGCCCCGGCGGGAATCCGGCCGCGCGGGGGTGCGCGGCGACATCGTCCACCCGCAGGGACTCCAGGTCGTCCACCATGGTGTGCAGCAGCCCGTGGCCCTGCGGCAGCCCCATGACGGCGCACGGCTGCGGGTCGTCGATGCCCGAGGTGATCAGGTCGACGACCCTGCCGCTCTCGTCGAGCACCCCCAGCGCCCCGTAGCGCGCGCCGACGAGATCGGTGGCCGCCTCCACGATGCGGTGCAGCACGGTGCGGGTGTCCAGGTCGGCGCTGACGGCCAGGACCCCGTCCAGCAGGTGCCGCAGCTGCCGCCGGTCCAGCGGACGCCGCAGTGCCCGCGCGGCCACGCCGTCCCCGGCCGCGCCCGGCCGCTGCCCCGGATGGTGCGCCATGGTGTGTCCTTCCGGCGCCGTCGCACGCCGCCCGTGGCAGGGGCGGATCCGTACGCGGCGACTGGCGCGAGGCTACCGGGCCGTCGGCACCGGCGCAGTTCCACACGCGCGCACACGGCGCAGGCGCACGGCCCCGGACGGCCCGCGACCCGCGATGGCGGGGCCGCCGAGGCGAGCGGGGCACGGCCGGACCGCCCGGCCGGCGCGCCGGCACCGAGGAGGCCGTCCGCAGGCCGGCCCAGGTGCTCACGGACGCCGGCTTCGCCCCCCGCGGCCGCGAAGGGGCGGAGGACGATCGATAGCCTGCCGGGGCAGCGGGCGGAGAAACGCTCCCGCCCTGGCCTCCAGGTGCTGCCCCGGACCGGTGCCGGGAGCCGATCGATCCTGCCGACGTCCGACGTCCGGGCAACCAGAGGTGAGAGACAGCATGTTCACCACCCGTCCCACCCTCCAGGGCACCTTCGGCATGGTGTCCTCCACGCACTGGCTGGCCTCGCAGTCCGCGATGGCGGTGCTGGAGGACGGGGGCAACGCCTTCGACGCCGCCGTCGCGGCCGGCTTCGTGCTGCACGTCGTCGAACCGCACCTCAACGGGCCCGCCGGTGAGGTGCCGGTCATCCTGGCCCCGGCCGGCGGCGAGGTGCGGGTGCTGTGCGGGCAGGGAGTCGCGCCCGCCGCCGCCACGGCCGGCCACTACCGGGGACTCGGACTGGACCTCGTGCCCGGCACCGGGCCGCTCGCGGCCGCCGTCCCCGGGGCGTTCGACGCCTGGATGCTGCTCCTGCGCGACCACGGGACGAAGTCCCTCCCCGACGTCCTGAAGTACGCCATCGGCTACGCACAGGACGGGCACCCGCCCGTGGAGCGCGTCGGCGAGACCGTGGAGACCGTACGGGAACTGTTCGAGACGGAGTGGACGTCGTCGGCCGAGGTGTACCTGCCGGGCGGCAGGGCGCCGCGCCCCGGGGAACTGTTCCGCAATCCCGCCCTCGCCGCGACCTGGCGGCGGCTGCTCGCCGAGACCGAGGGCGCGCACGGCAGGCAGGAGCGGATAGACGCGGCCCGCGAGGTGTGGCGCTCCGGCTTCATCGCCGAGGCCCTGGTGCGCCAGGCCCGCACGCCCACCCTCGACAGCAGCGGCGAGCGGCACACCGGCGTCCTCACCGCCACCGACCTGGCCTCCTGGTCCGCGTCCTACGAGACCCCGGTCACGTACGACTGGAACGGCTGGACCGTGTGCAAGGCCGGCCCCTGGAGCCAGGGCCCGGTCCTCCTCCAGCAACTCGCCCTGCTCCCGCCCGAACTGCCGCGCTACGGCTCCGCCGACTACGTCCATCTGCTCGTCGAGGGCTGCAAGCTCGCCATGGCGGACCGCGAGGCCTGGTACGGGGACGCGGCGGACGTGCCGCTCGACGCGCTGCTGTCCGACGAGTACAACGCCGCCCGGCGCGCACTCGTCGGCGACCGCGCCTCGCACGCGCTTCGCCCCGGCAGCCCGGGCGGACGCACCCCGCGGATCAGCGCGCACGCGCGCGCGGTCGCCGCCGGAGAACCCGGCTACGACGCGCTCGGCCTGCCCGGCACGGGCGAGCCCACGGTGTCCAAGAGCCCGCTCTCCCCGGTGCCCGGCGAACCGGACGTCGCACGGGACGGCACCACCCGGGGCGACACCTGCCACCTCGACGTCGTCGACCGCTGGGGCAACATGGTCGCCGCCACGCCCAGCGGAGGCTGGCTCCAGTCCAACCCGGTCGTGCCCGAGCTCGGCTTCCCGCTCGGCACCCGGCTCCAGATGACCTGGCTGGAGGACGGACTGCCCGGCACCCTCACCCCGGGCCGCCGGCCGCGCACCACCCTCACCCCCTCGCTCGCCCTGCGCGACGGCGTGCCGGTCATGGCCTTCGGTACACCCGGCGGCGACCAGCAGGACCAGTGGCAGACGCACTTCTTCCTGGCCGTCGCCCTGCGCCCGAAGGTCCGCGGCGGATTCGACCTCCAGGGCGCCGTCGACGCCCCGAACTGGCACAACGACAGCTTCCCCGGCTCCTTCCACCCCCGTGGGATGCGCCCCGGCAGCGTCACCGTCGAGTCCCGCACCGACCCGCGGGTCGTCGCGGAGCTGCGCCGCCGGGGCCACGACGTCCTCGTCGGCGAGGCGTGGTCCGAGGGCCGGCTGTGCGCGGTCGCCCGCGACCCGCGGACCGGCGTCCTGTCGGCGGCGGCGAACCCGCGGGGCATGCAGGGATACGCCGTGGGCCGCTGAGCCGGCGCCAGGGACGGCCATCGCCCGCCGCCCTCCCGCGCCGGGGCGGCGGCTGCCCTCCTCCGCCGCCCCCCGCGCCCGAATTCCGGACCTTCACGCCGATTCCACCCGGCGTACACCACCCGGGCGGGGATTGTCAGTGGCTCGTGCTCTGATGGAGGCATGCTCGAGAACCACGAAACCATCGACGAGTTTCCCGCTCTGCGCCTCTCCGACGTCGAGGAGGCGGTCCGCAAGGCCGCCGCCACCGAGATCATGCCGCGTTTCTGCCGCCTCGCCGCGCACGAGGTGGACCAGAAGAGCGGACCGCACGACCTCGTGACGGACGCCGACCGCAACGCCGAGCTGTTCCTCACCGAGGCGCTTCCCGCCCTGCTGCCCGGCTCCGTCGTGGTCGGCGAGGAGGCCGTGCACGCCGACCCGGCGTCGTACGACGCGATCCGCGGCGACGCACCGGTGTGGATCGTCGACCCGGTGGACGGCACCCGCCAGTTCGTCCACGGGGACCCCGGGTTCTGCACCCTGGTGGCGCTCAGCCTGCGCGGGGTCGTCCAGGCGTCCTGGACGTTCGCCGCCGCCCGCGACGAGTTCGCCACGGCGGTGCGGGGCAGGGGCGCCGTGCTGAACGGCGTGCCGCTGCGCTCCGGTTCGCCCGGGCCCGGCCGTGACCTCGAAGTCGCCACCTCCCACCCCGACTTCACGACCGAAGAGCAGAAGCGCGCCCTGCTCGCCCTGCGCACCGACGGCGTCGCCCCCCGGCCGTGCGGCTCGGCGGGCCTGGAGTACCTGGCCGTCGCCCGGGGCGCGCTGGACGCCACCGCCTTCTCCTGGGAAGCGGCCTGGGACCACGCGGCGGGCATCCTCCTGGTCGAGGAGGCGGGCGGCGCCCACCTGACCTCCGCCGGCCGCCCGTTCCGTGTCACCGGGGGCAACACCCTGCCCTTCACCGCCGCGCGCGACGAGGCCACGGCCCGCCGGGTGGTGAGCCTGCTGACCGCCGGGGCGTGACGGGACCGCGGCCGGGGGCCCTTCCCGTACCGGCATATCCTGAGAGCCAGTGGCCGTCGGCTGACAAAGGAGTCCGAAGGTGCCGTCAATGCTCGATGCCGTCGTCGTGGGTGCGGGGCCGAACGGACTGACGGCCGCCGTGGAGCTGGCCCGCCGCGGATTCTCCGTCGCCGTGTTCGAGGCGCGCGGCACCGTCGGCGGAGGAGCCAGGACCGAGGAGCTGACCCTCCCCGGGTTCCGGCACGACCCCTGCTCGGCGGCGCACCCCCTGGGCGCCGCCTCGCCCGCCTTCAACGCCATGCCGCTGGAGCGCTACGGCCTCGAATGGCTGCACGCCGACCTGCCCATGGCGCATCCGTTCCCCGACGGCACGGCCGCCGTGCTGGCGCGGTCGGTGGCCCGGACCGCCGCCTCGTTCGGACCGCGCGACGCGGGCGCGTACCGCCGGCTCGTCCAGCCGTTCCTCGGCCGGTGGGACACGCTGGTCCGCGACTTCATGTCGCTGCCCCTCACCGCCCTGCCCCGCGACCCGCTCACCCTCGCCCGCTTCGGACTCGCCGGACTGCCGCCGTCGACCTGGCTCACCCGCCGCTTCGCCGACGACCGGGCCAAGGCGCTGTTCGCCGGGCTCGTCGCCCATGTCATCGCCCCGCTGACCGGCGTCGCCACCGGCGCCGTCGGCCTGGTCTTCGCGCTCGCCGCGCACACCGGCGGCTGGCCCGTCGCGCGCGGCGGCTCACAGGCCGTCTCCGACGCGCTGGCCGCCTACCTCAAGGATCTCGGCGGCACCGTCCACACCGACTACGAGGTCAAGCACTTCGACGACCTGCCGCCCGCCCGCGCCTACGTCTTCGACACCTCGCCCGCGGCCCTCGCCCGCATCGCGGGCTTCGGGCGGTACTACGACGGATACCGGTACGGCGCGAGCGTCTTCAAGATCGACTACGCGCTCGACGGCCCCGTGCCCTGGACCGCCGAGGAGGCGCGCTCGGCCACGACCGTCCAGGTGGGCGCGAGCAGCGCGGAGATCGGCACGGCCCTGCACCTCGCCTCCCGCGCGGGCCGGGCGCCCGGCACACCGTTCCTGATCACCGTGCAGCCCAGCGTCGTCGACCCCTCGAGAGCGCCCGACGGCAAACACGTCTTCTGGACCTACGGACACGTCCCGAACGGCTGGAGCGGCGACCTCACCGACGCCATCGAGCGCCAGCTGGAGCGGTTCGCCCCCGGCTTCCGCGACCGCGTCCTCGCCCGCGCGACCGCCGGCCCCGCCGAGATCATGGCCCGCAACGCCAACTACGTCGGCGGCGACATCGCCTGCGGAGCGGCCGACGGCCTCCAGCTCATGCTGCGCCCCAGGCGGTCCCTGTTCCCGTACAGCACCCCGCACCCCGCCGTCTTCATCTGCTCCTCGGCCACCCCGCCGGGCCCCGGTGTCCACGGCATGTCGGGGCACAACGCGGCCAAGGCCGTATGGAGGAGGCTGCGCCGGCCATGACCACTCTCACCCTCGTCCAGGGGGACATCACCCGGCAGACCGTCGACGCCGTCGTCAACGCCGCGAACTCCTCGCTGCTCGGCGGGGGAGGGGTGGACGGCGCCATCCACCGCCGTGGCGGGCCCGCGATCCTCGCCGCGTGCCGGGAGCTGCGCGCCGCCCACCTCGGCAAGGGCCTGCCCACCGGCCGGGCCGTCGCCACGACGGCGGGCGACCTCGACGCCCGGTGGGTGATCCACACGGTGGGCCCGGTCTGGTCCGCCACCGAGGACCGCGGCGGCCTCCTCGCCTCCTGCTACCGCGAGTCGCTGCGCGTCGCCGACGAGCTCGGCGCCCGTACGGTCGCGTTCCCCGCCATCTCCACCGGGGTCTACGGCTGGCCGCTGGACGACGGCGCCCGGATCGCGGTGGAGACGGTCCGGGCCACGAAGACGTCGGTGGAGGAGGCCAGGTTCGTCCTGTTCGACGAGCGGGCGTACGAGGCGTTCGCAGCGCGGGCCGGCTGACCGGCGAGGACCCGCGGCACCCTCTAGGACGGAGGCGTCGGCCGCACCGCGAGCAGGGCGATGTCGTCGGTGCTGTCCGCGCCGAGGCCGATGAGCAGTTCGTCGCAGAAGACGTCGAGGGGTTCGCGGGCCAGAGCGGCGGCGTGCTGGCGGAGCCGGTTCATCGCGTCGTCCAGTGACTCCCCGCGCCGCTCGATCAGACCGTCCGTGTACAGCAACAGGGTCGAGTACGGCGGCAGCGTGTCGCGCGCGGTGGGCCGCGGCAGTTCGGGGTCCATCCCGATCAGCACCCCGGCGCCCGCGTCCAGGTAGCGCGTGTCGCCCTCGCCGGTGACCAGCAGCGGCGGCAGATGCCCGGCGGTCGCGTGGTGCAGCTGCCGGGGCTGCCCTGCCGGACCGTCCTTGAGCAGGGCGTAGACGCAGGTCGCCGTGGCGTGCTGGTAGAGGGTGTGGCTGGCCAGGTCGAGGCGGCGCAGTACGTCCCCGGGGGGTTCCTTGCGGTCGATGGCGATGCCCCGGAGCATGTTGCGCAGCGCGCTCATGGCGACGGCCGCCTTCAGGTCGTGTCCGGTGACGTCACCGATGACCAGCACGGTGTCACCGCTGGGCAGCACGAAGGCGTCGTACCAGTCCCCGCCGACCTGTGCGGTGGCGGACGACGGCGCGTAGCGGGCGGCGACGCCCAGGTGCCGGATGTCGGGGAGTTCCGGCAGCAGGGACCGCTGCAGGCGCTCGGCGATCTGCCGTGTCTCGTGGTAGAGCCGCGCGTTGTCGATGCCGAGGGCGAGGCCGCCGGACACGTCCGCGATCAGCGGCAGATCCTCGTCGGTGAACGGGCGCTGCCCGCTGATCCGGGCCAGGGTCAGAGCGCCGAGGACCTCGCCGCGGGTCCGCAGCGGTGCGACGACGGCGCTGTTGGCTCCCAGTTGCTCGAACATCTCCAGCTGGCGGGCGTCCAGCGCGCTGCCGGCCTCGTCGGGCCTGGGCACCTCGGTGAGCAGCAGCGGGCCCGCACCGCGCAGCACCCGCGGCAGCGGCCCCCGGGCGGTCTCGGTCACCGGCGGGAGCTCGCCCTCGTAGGCCTCGGGCGGCAGCGCCCCCGGATCGCGGTGGACGACGCACAGACGCCGCGCCCGGTCGCGTTCGTCGAGCAGGTCCACCACGCACCAGTCGGCCAGCCGTCCGGTCAGGATCTCGCAGACCTGCCGCACCCGGGTGCTCAGATCCGGTGCGGTGGTGAGCGCGCTGCGGGTGTCGGCCAGCAGGGCGAGCCGCTCCATGGCCGTCCAGTCCGTGTCGTCCCGGCCCGTCCCCGCCGGCCCCGGCCTCGTCATGGCCGCGGCCGGGGCCGGCGGCAGGCCCGCCTTCCGGCTCGGCGACGGCAGCTCCTCCCCGGAGATCTCCGGCGAGACCGCGGGGTCGATCGTCCTGCGGATGAGCTGGGCGACGAACACCGTCCGGCCGTCGGCGGCCTCCTGGGTCTGGACGAACAGGCGGACCGGGACCAGACCGCCGTCGCGGTGCATCGCCGGAAGGGGGACGGAGCGGCCCAGGATGTGCGGCTCGCCGGTGAGCAGCAGGGAGGTGAAGGCCGTCACGTGCCGGTCCCGCAGATGCTCGGGCATGAGCGCGGTGATGCGCTGCCCGATCAGTTCGTCCAGGGGCCAGCCCAGCAGGTCGGCGGCGGGCGCGTTGGCGGCGATGATCCTGTTCCCGTCGTCGGCGGCGAGGGTCGGCACCCTGCTCTGCCGCACCTGCCGGGCGTCCCACGGGGCCGGCTCCGAGGGGCGGGCGCTCGGTTCGCGGGGGACCAGGGTCCACGGGGCGGGATGGCCACCGGCGAGCTGCCCGACGATCTCGTCGAGCAGCCAGCGGCGGAACGCGCGGACCTGCGGCAGTCCGGGCCGGGTGAGGAGCCGTTGCCGCCGGGCGGCGTCCTCGGCGAGGTCGACGACGTGCCGCAGGGTGATCACGGCCGGCGTGGCGTCCGTCGGCACCGCCAGGCTCAGGATGCGCACGTCGGCGTCCGACGGCTGTTCCCGCAGTGCCGCCGTCATGCAGGTGCTGATCAGGTTGTTGGCGTCGTGGGCGACGACGAGGTCCTCCGGCGGCACACCGAACCGCTCCCCGGAGCGGGCGGCGAGGAGCAGCTCGCGCAGCAGCGAGTGCCGGTGCCGGCGCGACGCCGAGTGCAGCGCGTACGGCAGATCGACCAGGGTGACGGTGGTGGCCAGGTCGGAGGGCGGTGCCGGGGCCTCGGGTGCGGACACCTCGGCCGGCGGTGGCGTCCCGTCGGGCCACAGCTCGAACCAGACAGTCTTGCGGTCCTGATACGTGTCGACGCCGTGCCGGGAGGCCAGCTGTTCGACCATGGTCAGCCCCCATCCCGTACTGGCGTAGGGATGGCCCGGTGACGGCAGGGGGCCGCGTCCGGGCAGCCGGTCGCCGACCCGCACCCGCACGACGCCGCCCGCCGCGCCGGCCTCCACCTCCGCCTCGCTGCGGGCATGCAGCAGCACGTTGGTCACCAGCTCGCCGGTCAGCAGCTCGGCGACCTCCAGCCGCTCCTCGTCGGTGCCGTCCAGAGCGGCCCGTACGAAGCGCCGGGCCGCCGCCGGACTGTGCGGGGAGGGCGGGAACCGCCGCGTGCGGCCCGGCGGCGGGTCCGCGCCGGACCGGCGGCCGTCCAAGCTCACCGCCGTGGGTCCGGCGCCGCGACGACGGCGTAGGTGACCAGGCCGTAGGCGAGATGAGGAACCACGTCGGAGGCCCAGTCCGCGGCCGACCACGTACGGGGATCGCTGACGCCGAGCCGGGCCATGGGCGCGTCGGTGAGCGCCATCGCCAGCGCCCCGGTGAGCAGACCGCCCAGCCACAGCGGTACGCGGACACCGGCCCGGCGGATCAGCGAGACGGCGACGCCCGTACCGGTCCCGACGGCGATGCCCGACAGGGCCCCCAGCCCCGAGAGCCGGTTGTCGCGCTCCCGCGTCCGCGGCACCGGGTGCCCCATGCGGGTGGTGACCAGGTCCACCACGGTCTCCGGGGTACTGCTGGACGGCCGTCCGCGCAGCGCCATGTCGGCGTAGGTGACGGCGTTCAGAGCGGTGGTGCCGGCCGCTCCCGCTGCGCATCCGCGCGTGATGCTTCGGATCATGCCGGGCCGAGTTCCCTGGTCAAAACCGGACAAACGGCCGTATGGGGTGCTCGGTGCGTCCTGGCCGGAGCGGAAGAAGGGAAGAGAGCCGGCCCGCAGGCCACGCCACGTCGATGTCGGATTCCCGCCAGCTCCGCGGACCGGCGTGGCCGATGCTGGAGGCATGCGGAACGCGATGCACACCGACACCGAGCGCTGTGTACGCGCCGTCCAGTCCAAGGACGCGCGCTTCGACGGCTGGTTCTTCACCGCCGTCCTCACCACCCGGATCTACTGCCGGCCCAGCTGCCCCGTGGTGCCGCCGAAGCCACGGAACATGACCTTCTACCCGAGCGCGGCGGCCTGCCAGCAGGCCGGATTCCGGGCCTGCAAGCGGTGCCGCCCGGACACCAGCCCCGGCTCACCGCAGTGGAACCAGCGCGCCGACCTCGTGGCCCGGGCGATGCGGCTGATCGGCGACGGGGTCGTGGACCGCGACGGCGTACCCGGACTCGCCGCCCGGCTCGGCTACAGCACCCGCCAGGTCGAGCGGCACCTGCTCGCCGAACTCGGAGCGGGCCCGCTGGCCCTCGCGCGCGCCCAGCGCGCCCAGACGGCCCGGCTGCTCATCGAGACGACCGGCCTGCCGATGGCCCAGGTGGCCTTCGCCGCCGGCTTCTCCTCGATCCGCGCCTTCAACGACACGGTCCGCGAGGTCTTCGCCCTCTCCCCGAGCGCGCTGCGCGAACGCCACCCCCGCAGGACGGCCGCCGCCCCCGGCACACTGACCCTCCGGCTCCCCTTCCGCGCCCCGCTCAACCCCGACAACCTCTTCGGACACCTCGCGGCCACCGCCGTACCCGGAGTCGAGGAATGGCGGGACGGGGCCTACCGGCGCACCCTGCGGCTCCCGTACGGCCACGGCGTCGTCGCGCTCACCCCGGTCCCCGACCACATCGCCTGCCGCCTGACCCTCGGAGACCTGCGTGACCTGACCGTCGCCATCAGCCGCTGCCGCCGGATGCTCGACCTGGACGCCGATCCCGTCGCGACCGACGACCGGCTGCGCGCCGACCCGCTGCTCGCGCCTCTCGTCGACAAGGCGCCCGGCCGCCGGGTGCCGCGCACCGTCGACGAGGCGGAGTTCGCCGTCCGGGCCGTGCTGGGCCAGCAGGTGTCCACGGCCGCCGCCCGCACCCACGCGGCCCGCCTGGTCACCGCCCACGGCGAGCCCGTCGACGACCCCGAGGGCGGCCTCACGCACCTGTTCCCCTCCCCGGAGGCGCTCGCCGCGCTCGACCCCGAGTCGCTGGCGATGCCGCGCACCCGGCGCACCACGTTCACCACCCTGGTACGGCACCTGGCCGACGGGAGCCTGCGCCTGGGCGTCGACAGCGACTGGGAGGAGACCCGCGCCCGCCTCCTGGACCTGCCCGGGTTCGGCCCCTGGACCGTCGACGTCATCGCGATGCGCGCCCTGGGCGACCCCGACGCCTTCCTCCCCACGGACCTCGGCATCCGCCGCGCGGCACGGGAGCTGGGCCTGCCGTCCACCCCGGCCGCCCTGACGGCACGCGCGGCGGCCTGGCGCCCCTGGCGGGCCTACGCGGTCCAGTACCTGTGGGCGACCGACAGCCACCCCATCAACTTCCTTCCCGTCTGACCCGTCTGACCCGTCCGACCCGCCCGACCCCATCCGGCGCGAGCCCCGAGGAGCTCCCGTGAAGCAGCACACCCTGACCGACAGCCCGTACGGCCCGCTGACCCTCGTCGCCACCGACGGGGTCCTGTCCGGCCTCTACATGACCGGCCAGCGCCACCGCCCGCCCCAGGAGAGCTTCGGCGACCGTGACGACACCCCGTTCGGCGAGGCGACCGCGCAACTGGCGGCGTACTTCGCCGGTGACCTCAAGGAGTTCGACCTGCCCCTGAGGCTCGACGGCACCCCCTTCCAGCGCACCGTCTGGGACCGGCTCCGCGCCATCCCGTACGGCGCGACCCTGACGTACGGCGAACTCGCCGCGTCCCTCGGCAGTCCCGGGGCCTCCCGCGCGGTGGGCCTCGCCAACGGCAGGAACCCGATCGGCGTCATCGTCCCCTGCCACCGCGTGGTCGGCGCCGACGGCGGCCTCACCGGCTACGGCGGCGGCCTCGCCCGCAAACAGCGCCTCCTGGACTTCGAACGGGGACCGGGCACGGCGCTGTTCTGAGCGCGAACACCCCCGGCCCACCGGCCGTCCCCGCCCGCCTCACGAGACCGGACGCGGTCCCAGCAGCAGTGACGCCAGCCGCAGGTACGCCTTGTACGCCTCGGGCGTCAGCCAGGACAGCTCCACCGTGCTGCCCATCGCCAGGTGACCGTCACGCGGCACCATGACGATGCCCCGGCCCCGCGAGCGAAGACCCCGCAGCGCCGCCTGGTCGAGGGCCCAGCCGGCCGCCGGGCGGCTGTGGTTCAGCACGACCACCGCCTCCCGGACCAGGTCCGGCCGGTCCATGGCCATCAGCCGGTCCATGGCCTGCTGGGCCTGGGTGATGCCGGCGGGGTCGGCGCGCGAGACGATGACGACGCGGTCGGAGTGCTGGAGGATCACCGGCAGCAGTTTGTCCGCGTCGATGAGCGTGAGACCGAAGTAGTCCTGCATCGTGCGCGCCACGCTGCGGAAGTCGTGGTCCGTGTACTGGCCGGCCGCCGAGGGACGGGTCACCGAGTCGTTCGCCAGCACCATGAGGCCCGAGCGGTGGGGCGAGAGGAACAGCCGGAGATCGTCGAACCCCGTCACCTGAGGCAGCGAACCGGCCAGGTCGGAAAGGTTCGCCAGGGTGTTGCGGAAGACACGGCCACCGATGCGCACGTGCCGGCCGGCGTGCCGGTCCGCGTCGATCGCGAGGACGTGTTCCTGACGCTGGTCGGCCAGGATCGCGCCCAGCATCATCGTCGTCGTGGTGCAGCCGACGCCGTCCTTGACGCCCATCAGCGTGATGCGCAGAGGCCGCTCCAGCGGCGTCCTGATGGACCGGGTCGCCGCCTCCACGTCGTCCTGCGGGCCCTCAGCCTCCTCCGGCCGGGGCAGCGCGGACACCGTCGCGTCCAGGGGCTCGTCCTCGGCGTCCTCCCACTCGGGACCGCCCGGGAGCTGCGCCCCCAGGGCGTCCATCACCTCCTGGGCGGTCGGCCTGCCCTCGGGCTCCCGCATGACACAGCGCAGCAGCAGTTCCGCCAGGTCCCCGTCGAGCCCGGCGAAGGCCGGGTCCGCCGTCAGCGCGTCGCGTTCGTACGCGTTCCACGGCCGGCCCGTCGCGGTGTGCAGCAGGATGACACCCAGGGAGTACACGTCCCCGGCCGCGATCCTCGAGTCGGCCCAGGACGTCACCTCGGGCGCCCGGTAGGGGGAGTTGACCGGCATGGACGAGGTCGACGCGCCCCACTCGCCGTCGACGCGCGCCGACGTCCAGCTGATGACGCGCAGGGCCGACTCCGTCACCAGGACCGAGCCGGGGGTCAGCGAGCCGTGGACGATCCCGCGCCGGTGGCAGCGGGTCACCGCGCGGGCGAGGTTCCAGCCCAGCCAGGTGAACAGCGCCGTGCCGGGCTGCGGCCCGGCCGCCTTCAGCACGGCCCGCAGCGTGGGGGCGGGCCGGCCGTCGGCGAGCGTGTCGAGGCGCAGCGCCAGCCAGGGCGTCGGTACGCCTTCCAGGTCCCGGCCGACGACGACGGGCGCGCACACCCCGTTCATCCGGCGCAGCGCGCGGAACTCGACCGCCAGCAGCTCCTGCGCCACCGGTGAGGAGAAGGACGACGTCACGCGCAGCAGCACCTTCCGGCCGTCCTCGTCCTCGCCGATGTAGGCGATGGGCCTGCCGCTGCTCCCGTCGCGCTGCAGCAGCGTGTAAGGGCCGATGGTGTGCAGGTCCTGCACGCGCAGCGGCAGCCAGGACGGGGCCGTCTCCAGGCCGGAGGGGAGGCGCACCTCCTCGTACTCGGTGTCCCGCTGCGGGACCGGCGCCATCGGCCGGGCGCCCAGATGGGTGAGGAGGCGGTCCTCCAGCCAGGCGAACGGCCGGGTGCCGGGCAGGATCTCGCCCGTGCCCGAGGGGTGCGCGAGCCACGCGGGGAAGTCGGGGGAGCGGCCCACGAGGGTGCGCAGCCGGTCGGTCACCGCCCGGGTCGTGCGCAGCAGGTCGATGGGGGACGCGGTGTCGAGCAGGATCTCCTGCGCGTCCTTGGGAAACCCGAACCGGCGGTGCTGGTCGGGCAGCCGCTCGTCGCCCGCCTCGGTCTGACGCATCAGACCGCCCAGGAACACCTCGGCGAGGTGCGCGGTGTCCGCACGCCACGGCACGGCCGCCTGGACCAGACGCATCACCGGGACCGTGAGCGGGGAGACCGCCGCGAGGTGCGCGGCCAGCCGGTAGGCCTGCGGCGACGCGGCGTCCCGGAACCTGAGCACCGCGCTGGAGGCGTCGGAGCCCCGGGTGTCGGCGGGGCCGCGCGCGGCCCTGGCCTGAGGCGGCGCCAGCAGCGGCAGTCGCGCGCTGCCACCGGGTGACGCCACGAGCCGGGCCCAGGCGGCGACCGCGGAGGGATGCGGCTCCAGCACCGGGACGGGGACACCGCGGAAGTCCTCACCCAGCCCCGGCGGCAGCAGCGGGTCCGTCACCTCCCACGTGTCGTTCGCCGCGCCGCGCCGCCGCGTCGTCACCAGCCACGGCTCCGACCGGATGCCGGAACTGTCCCAGAGGTGGGCCGGCAGCGTGTGCATGATCGCGGTCGGCCCCAGCCGCGCCCAGCGCTCCAGGGCCGCGCGCATCCGCCCGTCCCGCCAGCAGGCACCGATCCCGTCGCTGATCACCAGGACCAGCGTGCCGCCCGACGGATCGACCACGGAGGCGGGCGACAGCAGCGGGGCGTGCGGGGCGAAGGGCCGGGCGCGCAGCAGCGGGGCCCGCGCGGACCGGCTGTCGAGTCCGTGCACCCGTACGTCCCGGAACGCCCCGAGGCGCTCCAGCAGGGCGCGCAGCTCCGTCGCGAGCCGCCGCCACAGCAGCATCGAGATGCCGTCGTCGATGAGCAGCGTCAGGTCGAGCCAGCGCTGCCGGGCGGGCCTCGTCACCACGTCGGGCAGGCCGGTCTCGGCCATCGCGGCGGCCGTGGCCTCCTCGTCGAACTCGCGCCGCTGCTGATGCGGCCGGGGCTGCTTCAGCAGCCGCAGCGCGCGCCCGAACCGCAGCTCGTCGTCGCCGAGGGCCTTCTCCTGGGGCACGCGCACGGGCATCGCGCCGTCGTACGGGTCGCGGCGCCGGGCCGCGCCGAGCTCGGCGAACTCGGGCGCGCTCCGGGCGGCCGCCGCCGCGTGCAGGGCCCCCAGCAGCTGGGCCGGGGCGGGCGGCGGCGCGGGGGCGTCACGGGTCGCTGCGGTCTCCGGTGCCGGACCGGCGCCGGGCACTCCCGCCCCGGCCCCCGGCTCCCGGAGGCCGTCCGGACGCGGCGGCCCCGTCAGGACGTGCGGGAGGGCCCGGGCGAGCGGCGCGGCGGCGTCGGCGGGAAGCCGGGCCGCCAGCCAGACGGCGTCGAGGAGTTCGTGGATGGACAGCTCGTGCCCGGTGAGCCGGCCCACCCGGCCCAGCGCGGCCGGGTGGGCCGGCTCACCGGGCGGTGCGGGACCACGGGCCCGCGTACCGTCCGGCCCGCCGCCGGACCCGCTTCCCGGTCCGCTGCCCGGCCCGCCGTGCGTGGCGTCGGCGGGCGGTTCGGAGGGTCCCCCGGGGGACCGGCCGGGGGACACCTACACCGCCCCGCCGAGCCGGTGCAGTACGGCGTTCAGCAGGCCCTCGGCGTCCAGGTCCACCCCGCCCTTGCGCAGGAACACGGCGTTGAGCAGCTGGTCCGTGGCGAGTTCGCCCGGCGCCCGGCGGTTGAGGAACGCCCGCAGCAGGTCGTCGACGTCGGCCAGCGCCTCCTCGCCGAGATGGGCGGCGACGATGTCCCGCAGACGCGTCTCGTCCGGGTCCGGCAGGTCCAGACGGACGCAGCGGCGCATGAACGCGGGCGGGAAGTCCCGTTCGCCGTTGCTCGTGATCACCACCACGGGGAACTCGTGGCAGCGCACCAGGCCGTGGGTGACGGTGACCCGCTCACCGCCCGAGCCGTGCGTGAGCACCCTGACCTCGGACTGCTCCTGCGGCAGCCGGGCCAGCTCGGGGATCTCGAACTCCCCCTCCTCGAACACGGTCAGCAGGTCGTTGGGCAGATCCACGTCGCCCTTGTCGAGCTCGTCCACCAGCAGGACGCGCGGCCGCTCCCGAGGCACCAGGGCGGTGCCGAGCGGCCCCAGCCGCACATACGTCCCGATGTCCGGCTCGGACTCACCCCGCTCCTGGCGCAGATGCGTCTCGCGCAGCCGGCCGATCGCGTCGTAGCCGTACAGGGCCTCCCGGAGGGCCGAGCGGCTGTTGACGGCCCACTGCAGCACCGGCCCCAGGGACAGCTCGTGGGCGATGGCGTGCGCCAGCGACGACTTGCCGGTGCCGGGGTGCCCGGTGACCAGCAGCGGGCGGCGCAGATGCAGGGCGGCACTCACCACGTCGGCCTCCGCACGGCCGATCAGATACGGACGGTGCCGCGGGCGGCCGGCCGGCCGGTCGGTGAACTGCCGCCACGGAGGCGCCTTCGGGAACTCCGTCTGCCGGGCGACCCGGTCGCCGCGGAACAGCCGCCATTCGTCGGGCTGCGTCATATCGCCTGCTCCGTTTCCTGCGAGGGATCGGCCAGCTGCAGTTCGTCGGGCAGCGGGAGCTCGGCGTCGTCCCACACCAGCGCCGGGCGCGCGGCCGGCGGGCCGCCCGCGAAGACCCGGACCCGCAGATGCCGGACACGCTCCGGAAGGCCCTCGACGGGACCCTCGGGCACCCAGGTGCCGAGCCGGGCCCCCGACGCCCGGCCCCGGTCCTCACGGTCCCAGAGCACGATGGGAACCCCCATCACCAGGCAGATGGGGAGCAGCTCACCGCGGTGTTCGGCACTTCCCTGGACAAGGACGCGCGCGGTGTCCCGGTGGGTTGTCTTCAGCAGGCCGATGAGTCCCACCCGGCCGCCGATCCCGTCGTCGGCGAGCAGCGCGCCGCTGTGCTCACGCGCATTCCAGCGCCGCTTGAGGTCGGCGGACCCGGTGCGCGAGCGCCGCCGGATCCTCGGGCAGCGCAGCACCAGGTGGAAGTCCTCACCCAGCGGGGCGGGGATGTCCTCGTCGGCCCCGGCGCCGTCCCACTCGTCCACGGGCAGCTCCAGGGCGTCCGGCGGCACCGACACGGCGACCAGGGCGACCCCGTCCCCCGCCCCGCCCGTGCCGCCGCCCAGGGCGTCCCCGGTGCCGTCGCCGCCCGCGACCTCCCGGATGAGCCGGGCGACGTCCCGTCCCGTACGGGGCCGGTCGGAACCGGCGACGACCCGCGCCGCGCTCCCGTCGGGACGCAGCGCCCACACCGAGCAGCGGAAGTGGTCCGCGGGGTCCGTGGCGTACCGGTCCAGCTCGACCAGGATCCGGGCGCCCGCCGGGGCGGTCCGCCGGGACCACCGCTCGGCGTCGGCGCGGCGCTCGCGCAGCGCCGACGGATGGATACCGAGACGGGTGGCGACCCGGGTGGCCCACTCCTGGAGCGCCTGGCAGACGATCCCGCCGGTCTCGGCCGCCAGATACTCCACCACCCGCAGCAGCGCGGGCAGCCGGGGTGTCTCGTCCGGCACCGGCGACCCGTCGCCGTACCAGGTCTCCAGCTCACCCAGTACGCCGGGCACCGCCGCCGGGGCGAGCCGGGCCGCCCGCAGGGAGTGCGGCAGATCGAGGTAGGGCAGCGCGGCGGTCGCCGCCCGGTGCGGCAGCCCCGGATCGCGCTGGGCGAGGTGCTCCAGCTTGTGCAGCAGGAAACGGTGCTCCCCGACCGACAGCAGCCGGGCGGCGTCGGTGAGCCGGCCGAGCGCCAGCAGCCGGTCCAGCTCGGCCCGCCCACGGGGGTCCTCGGCCACCTTCGGCGCGAGCGACTCCGCGAGGGTGGGCAGCGCCCGCTCCGTGCCGGCGAGGACGTGGGCCAGCTCCTCCACCGACGGGGCGCTCCCGTCGGCGGGGGCCTTCAGGCCGAGCTGCCCGGCGAGCGCGGTGGCGTGCGCGGCACGCGTCGCGGGATCGCCGAGCAGGGTGTGCAGCGGACCGACCATCATGTCGCGTACGGACTCGTCCTCGTCGAACACCGCCGCGGGCCGCGCCCACAGCTCCGCGAGATGCGGCTCGGGCACCGCCCCCGCACGGCGCAGCTCCGCCACGACCGACTGCCAGCCGAGCCCCCAGCTGCGCCGCACCGTGTGCTGCGTGGAGAAGGCCTGGTCGGGTGCCGTGATCCGGCCCATCACCAGACCCACGGCGGCACCGTCGGCCATCGACCACAGCGGACCTCCGCTGTAGCCGTCGTCGACGGCCGCTCCCGCGAGCTGCCCGTCGAGATAGCCGACCCCGTCGTCGTAGGCGGAGACCCGGACGTCGGCGTACGTGAACGGCTGCCCGCCTCCGTACCAGGCCCTGACCTCCTGCCCCCGCGCCATCTCCAGCCAGCGCACGGGGTTCACCGGAGGCGGCGGCTCCTCGTCCAGTTCGAGGACGGCCAGGTCGCCGTCCCAGCTCGGGGAGCCGTCCGGGACCGGTTCGTACCGGTGGGACCGGGGCGGTATCCAGGCCACCAGGCGGGCCGGACGCACGTCGGCCGCCGAGAGCACCGGGAAGGAGACGTCGAGGGTGACACCACCGGGGTCGTGCGGACTGAGACTGCGCCGCCCGAGGACCGTGTTGACGACATGAGCGCAGGTCAGCAGCCGACGGCCGGACAGATAGACGCCCGCGCCGGCGGTACGCGCCTGCCGCGGGGCGAGGACGCGGACGAGAGCGCCGCGGGCGTCCGCCGACGGTGCGTCCGCGGGCGCGGCGAACCAGGTCACGCCGGTGTCCGGCCCGTCAGCCGCCAGGTCGCCGAGACGGTCATGCTGGCCTGCCCGTTCGCGCCGACGATCCCGATCTTGAGGTCCTGGCCGATCTGGATCCCGAAGTCGACGGAGATCTCGTGCGGTGGATCGGGAATGCCGCTCACCGAGTCGTGCACCTGCTGCAGCACGGGGCCCAGCGGGCTCAGCACCGAACGCAGCGCGTCCGTGGCCAGCGCTCCGACGCGCCCGCCGCGCCCCACCGGCGTCACTCCGCCGATGCCGCCCGGCAGGTCGGCGTCCCCGGCCGGTGCGTCGCCCGTGGCGGCCAGCTCGAGACGCACCTGCGCTCCGTCGTCGAGCGTGAACTCCATGTAATCGTAGTGCGGCACAGCAGCATTGTGCCGATCAACGCAGGGCAAGAACAGGGAACTTGGGAAAAGACCACACCGCCGGCCAGGGAGCCTGCCGTGGCGCGGCGCGCGGTCCGGTGCGCGGGACGGGGCATGACGTGCCGGGCCCGCTGCGGCTATGGTCGCAGCGGCGCGACTGCCTTGACGTGTGCAAGGCCCAAGAGCAAGGGGAAATGCCAGGTGGCGGACGCTGCAGTGAATCGGACTCCGCGGGTGGCGCGGGTGCTCATCGCCGCGGACAAGTTCAAGGGGTCGCTGACGGCCGTGGAGGTCGCCGAGCGGGTGACGACGGGGCTGCGCCGGGTCGCGCCGCACGCCGAGGTCGAGGCCCTGCCGGTGGCCGACGGCGGCGACGGGACGGTCGACGCCGCGGTCGCGGCCGGGTTCGAGCGGCGCGAGGTGCGGGTCGCGGGGCCGCTGGGCGACGAGGTCACGGCCGCGTTCGCGCTGCGCGGCGACACGGCCGTCGTGGAGATGGCCGAGGCGAGCGGGCTGCAACGGCTGCCGGCCGGGGTGCTCGCGCCGCTCTCCGCGTCCACGTACGGCTCCGGGGAGCTGCTGCGGGCCGCGCTCGACGCGGGCGCCCGCACGATCGTCTTCGGGGTGGGCGGCAGCGCCACCACGGACGGGGGCGCGGGCATGCTGTCCGCGCTCGGCGCGCGGTTCCTGGACGCGCGGGGCGAGCCGGTGGGGCCGGGCGGCGGGCCGCTGGCCGGTCTCGCCGTCGCCGACCTGTCGGGCCTCGACCCGCGCTTCGCCCGGGTGGACCTCGTCCTCGCCAGCGACGTGGACAACCCGCTGACCGGCCCCAAGGGCGCCGCGGCCGTGTACGGGCCGCAGAAGGGCGCCTCCCCGGACGACGTGGCCGCGCTGGACGCGTCCCTCGCGCACTTCGCCCGGGTCCTGGAGAAGGCGGTCGGGACGAAGGCGGCGGAGTACGCCCAGGCGCCGGGTGCGGGGGCGGCGGGCGGCGTCGGGTACGGGGCGCTGGTCGGGCTCGGGGCCGGGTTCCGGGCCGGGATCGAGGTCATGCTCGACGTGCTCGGCTTCGGGCCGGCGCTGGAGCGGGCGGAGCTGGTGATCACGGGGGAGGGGTCCCTCGACGCGCAGACGCTGCACGGGAAGGCGCCGGCGGGGGTCGCGGCGGCGGCGCGGGCGGCGGGCCGTGAGGTGGTCGCGGTCTGCGGCCGGCTCGCCCTCCCTCCGGAGGAGCTCGGCCGGGCCGGGATCCGTCGCGCCTACGCCCTCACCGACGTGGAGCCCGACGTCGCGACGTGCATCGCCGAAGCGGGCCCGATTTTGGAGAGGGTCGCGGAGAACATCGCCCGCGATTTCTTCGGCTGAGCGAAGATCTCCAGCCCCTCTGGGGGTCCCTCCCTGCTCGAGCGGAGCCGAGAGCTTGGGGGAGTTCGAGGAGCGGGGTCCGGGGCGGAGCCCCGGGGACGGGACGGGAAGGGGCGGAGGGGGCGAAAGACACGGCGTTCCCCCGGCCCCAGCCCACGGCAAAGGGCCCCGGACCAGTCACCTGGTCCGGGGCCCTTCCCCGCGTACAAGACGTACAAGCCGAGCGCCGCGCTACGGAAGCTGCGCCGCCCGCGCCTCCCGCCGGTTGTCCCGGAACGTGTTCACCCGCCGGGCCGTCGCGAACAGCGGAATCACCGCGCCCATGACGAGCTGCAGCGCGCACCCCGTCTGGAGCAGCAGCTGCCCGCCCGGCGCGTCGAACGCCCAGGCCGCCAGCAGGCCCATGCTGAGGACGATCCAGGAGAGCATCGCCCCCGCGAGCCGGCCCCGCGGCTTCGGGTACTCGACCCGGCTCACCATCAGCCACGCCGTGCCGATGATCGCCAGCAGCGTGGCGACGAACGGCAGCTCCAGCAGCACGATGGAGACGACGGTCAGCGCCCCGAACGGCGACGGCATGCCCTGGAACGTGCCGTCCTTGACCGTGACGCAGGAGAACCGCGCGAGTCTCAGCACGACCGCGAGGAGGACCACGATGGCCCCCACCGCCGCCACCCGCTGGTGCGCGTCGTCCGCGACCATGCCGTAGACGAGGACGAAGTACGCCGGCGCCAGGCCGAAGCTGATCAGGTCGGACAGGTTGTCCAGCTCCGCGCCCATGGGCGAGGAGCGCAGCTTGCGGGCGACCAGACCGTCGAAGAGGTCGAAGACCGCCGCGCAGAGCATCAGGATCACGGCCGTCGCGGCGCTGTGCCGCGCCATCCCGGTCTCCTGGCTCCCGGTGAGGTGCGGGATCAGAATGCCCGTGGTGGTGAAGTACACCGCCATGAAGCCGCACGTGGCGTTGCCGAGGGTCAGGGTGTCCGCTATCGAGAGGCGCAGAGAGAGAGGCATCTCCTCCGCGTCGTCGTCCTCGACGGCCTCCGGAACCCAGCCCGCCTGTGTTTCTGGATCAATCACGGTCAATTCGAGTCACCCCAGCCACGGTCTTCTGACCGACCTCCACATCGACCTCGACACCCTCGGGAAGGTAGATGTCGACACGCGAACCGAAGCGGATCAGACCGATCCGCTCGCCCTGCTCGACCTTCGTCCCCTGCGGGACGTAGGGCACGATGCGGCGGGCGACCGCGCCGGCGATCTGGATCATCTCGATGTCACCGAGTTCGGTGTCGAAGTGCCAGACGACGCGCTCGTTGTTCTCGCTCTCCTTGTTGAACGCTGGAACGAACCCGCCGGGGATGTGCTCGACCGACGTGACCGTACCGGCCAGCGGAGCACGGTTGACGTGGACGTTCAGCGGGCTCATGAAGATCGCGACGCGGGTGCGCCCGTCCTTCCACGGCATGATGCTCTGCACCACACCGTCGGCCGGCGAGATGACCCTGCCAGGGGCGATCTCGCGCTCGGGGTCGCGGAAGAACCACAGCATGCCCGCGGCGAGCGCGGTGGCGGGCACGGCCACGGCCTTTGCGGCACCGGAGCGGCGCGCGCGTACCAGGCTGAAAGCTGCGGTGGCGACGGTCGGCAGAAGCCACGGCGATGCTCCGCGCGCGATGCGTCCACCGAGGGGACCGACGCGAGGTGCAGAGGTTTGGCTGTGGGGCATGGATGACCTTCGTAGCGGATGATGCCGCACTGGAACGGGGGACGGCGGCTTACCGGGATCGTACCGGTCGTGGACCACAACTGGGCAAGCCAGGAAGCGTAGTCGGTGGCGGGAGAGTGCTGACGGGGTGTGATGTTCTTCTCGAATAAAACACCCCGTATCAGTACATCTAGCCCTGGATTCGATACTCTTCGAGCAGTCTGCGCCCGATGATCATTTTCTGGATCTCGGCGGTACCCTCACCGATCAACAGCATCGGAGCCTCCCGGTAGAGACGCTCGATCTCGTACTCCTTCGAGAAGCCGTAGCCGCCATGGATCCGGAAGGCGTCCTCCACGACCTCCTTGCAGTACTCGGAGGCGAGGTACTTCGCCATCCCCGCTTCGAGGTCGTTTCGCTCCCCGGAGTCCTTTTTGCGTGCGGCGTTCACCATCATCGCATGCGCGGCCTCGACCTTGGTAGCCATCTCCGCCAGCTTGAACTGGATGGCCTGGTGCTGGGCGATCGCCTTGCCGAAAGTGTGACGTTGCTGGGCATAGGACACGCCCAGCTCGAACGCACGCTGCGCGACACCGCAGCCACGCGCCGCCACGTTGACGCGGCCGACCTCGACGCCGTCCATCATTTGGTAAAATCCTCGGCCGGTGGTCCCGCCGAGGACCCGATCAGCCGGAATGCGCAGTCCGTCCATGATGAGCTCGGTCGTGTCGACGCCCTTGTAGCCCATCTTGTCGATCTTTCCGGGGATGGTCAGACCCGGACGGACCTCACCGAAGCCGGGCTCCTTCTCGACCAGGAAGGTCGTCATCGACTTGTGGGGCGCGGTCCCCTCGGGGTGTCCTTCGTCACTCCGGACCAGAACGGCCACCAGGGTCGACGAGCCGCCGTTCGTCAGCCACATCTTCTGGCCGTTCAGGACGTACTCGTCGCCCTCCTTCACCGCCTTCGACGAGATCGCCGACACGTCGGAGCCGAGCGCCGGCTCCGACATGGAGAACGCGCCGCGCACCTCGCCGAGCGCCATCCGCGGAAGGAAGTACTCCTTCTGCTCCTGGGTGCCGTGCTGCTTGAGCATGTACGCCACGATGAAGTGCGTGTTGATGATGCCGGACACCGACATCCAGCCGCGGGCGATCTCCTCCACGCACAGCGCGTAGGTGAGCAGTGACTCGCCCAGGCCCCCGTACTCCTCGGGGATCATCAGACCGAACAGGCCGAGTTCCTTCAGGCCGTCGACGATCTCTTGCGGGTACTCGTCGCGGTGCTCCAGCTCGGTGGCGACCGGGATGATCTCCTTGTCCACGAAGTCGCGGACGGTGGAGAGGATCTCCCGCTGGATGTCGGTCAGACCGGCGGTCTGGGCGAGTCGCGCCATGGTTACTTCTCCTGCTCCTTCAGCTGGGGCCGGCCGGGCTGCTCGCCGCCGCGCTCCTCGATGTACGTCTCGGTGGGGACCATCACCTTGCGGCGGAACACGCAGACCAGTGTGCCGTCCTGCTTGTAACCCCTGGTCTCCACATGGACGATGCCCCGGTCGTTCTTCGACCGGGACGGCGTCTTGTCGAGGACCGTGGTCTCGCCGTAGAGCGTGTCGCCGTGGAAGGTCGGGGCCACGTGGCGCAGCGACTCGATCTCCAGGTTGGCGATGGCCTTCCCGGACACGTCCGGCACGGACATGCCGAGCAGCAGCGAGTAGATGTAGTTCCCGACGACGACGTTCTTGCCGAAGTCCGTCGTGTTCTCGGCGTAGTTCGCGTCCATGTGGAGCGGGTGGTGGTTCATCGTCAGGAGACAGAAGAGGTGGTCGTCGTACTCCGTGACCGTCTTCCCGGGCCAGTGCTTGTACACGGCGCCGACCTCGAACTCCTCGTACGTGCGTCCGAACTGCATGGTGCTCAGGCCTCCGGGGCTTCGAACTTCGAGGTGCGCTGCATGCCGGCGGCCCGGCCCTTGCCCGAGATGACGAGCGCCATCTTGCGGCTGGCCTCGTCGATCATCTCGTCGCCGAGCATCGCGGAGCCCTTCTTGCCGCCCGCCTCGGACGTGTAGTAGTCGTACGCGTCGAGGATCAGCTCGGCGTGGTCGTAGTCCTCCTGCGACGGCGAGAAGATCTCGTTCGAGGCCTCGACCTGGCCCGGGTGCAGCACCCACTTGCCGTCGAACCCTAGGGCGGCGGCACGCCGCGCGACCTCCTTGTAGCCGTCGATGTTGCGGATCTGCAGGTAGGGGCCGTCGATCGCCTGGAGGTTGTTGGCCCGCGCGGCCATCAGGATCTTCATCAGGATGAAGTGGTAGGCGTCCGCCGGGTAGCCGGGCGGCTGCTCGCCCACGACCAGTGACTTCATGTTGATGGACGCCATGAAGTCGGCCGGGCCGAAGATGATCGTCTCGACGCGCGGGGAGGCCTGCGCGATCTCGTTGACGTTGTTGAGGCCCTGCGCGTTCTCGATCTGCGCCTCGATGCCGATCTTGCCGACCTCGAAGCCCATGGTCTTCTCGATCTGGGTGAGCAGCAGGTCCAGGGCGACGACCTGCTGCGCGTCCTGGACCTTCGGCAGCATGATGCAGTCGAGGTTCTGCCCCGCGCCCTCGACGACCGTGACGACGTCGCGGTACGTCCACTCGGTCGTCCAGTCGTTGACCCGCACGACGCGCGTCTTGCCGGTCCAGTCGCCCTCGTTGAGGAACTTCACGATGGTGTGCCGGGCCTCCGGCTTGGCGAGCGGCGCGCAGGCGTCCTCCAGGTCCAGGAAGACCTGGTCGGCGGGGAGGCCCTGGGCCTTCTCCAGGAAGCGCGGGTTCGAGCCGGGCACGGCCAGGCAGGAGCGCCGCGGGCGGAGCCGGTTGACCTGGGGAGCGGGGCTGGTCATGCGGGGACCTCCAGGGGGTCGAGCTTGTTCGCGTTGCGGATCTCGTCGACGATACGGCCGATGATTCCGGTGATGTCGAAGTCCTTCGGGGTGAAGACCGCGGCCACTCCCGCGGCCCTCAGCTGGTCGGCGTCGGCGTTCGGGATGATCCCGCCCGCGATCACCGGGATGTCGCCGGCGCCGGCCTCGCGCAGCCGCTCCAGCACGTCGGGGACGAGCTGCGCGTGCGAGCCGGACAGGATCGACAGGCCGACGGCGTGCACGTCCTCCGCGAGGGCGGCGTCCACGATCTGCTCCGGCGTCAGCCGGATGCCCTGGTAGACCACCTCGAACCCGGCGTCGCGGGCCCGCACGGCGATCTGCTCGGCGCCGTTGGAGTGGCCGTCGAGGCCGGGCTTGCCCACCAGGAAGCGGAGCTTGCCGACCCCCAGGTCCTTCGCCGTCAGGTCCACCTTGCGGCGGACCAGGGCCAGCGCGGTGCCCTCCTCGGCGGTGACCGCGACCGGAGCCGACGAGACGCCGGTGGGGGCGCGGAACTCGCCGAACACCTCGCGCAGGGCGCCCGACCACTCGCCGGTCGTGACCCCGGCGCGGGCGCACTCCAGGGTGGCCTCCATCAGGTTGCCGGTGCCCTTGGCGGCCTCCTTCAGCCGCTCCAGCGCCTTGCAGGGCCGCGGGTGGTTGAACGGAGGCTGGTAGCGGTTGTCGCGCCAGTCGGCGAGGGCCGCGACCACCCTGGCCTCGACCGCCGGGTCGACCGTCTGGATCGCGGCGTCCAGGTCGGCCGTGAGCGGGTTCGGCTCGGTCGACTCGAAGATGTTGACGCCGACGATCTTCTCCGTGCCGCCCTCGATACGGGCCCGGCGCTCGGCGTGCGAGGAGACGAGCTGCGACTTCAGGTAGCCCGACTCGACGGCGGCCATGGCGCCGCCCATCTCCTGGATGCGGTCGATCTCGGCGAACGAGTCCTCGACCAGCTGGGCCACCTTCGCCTCGATGACGTGCGAGCCCTCGAAGATGTCCTCGTACTCCAGCAGGTCGCTCTCGTGGGCCAGGACCTGCTGGATGCGCAGCGACCACTGCTGGTCCCAGGGGCGGGGCAGCCCGAGGGCCTCGTTCCAGGCGGGCAGCTGGACGGCACGCGCGCGTGCGTCCTTGGAGAGCGTCACGGCCAGCATCTCCAGCACGATCCGCTGGACGTTGTTCTCCGGCTGCGCCTCGGTCAGACCCAGCGAGTTGACCTGGACGCCGTAGCGGAAGCGGCGCTGCTTGGGGTTGTCGATGCCGTACCGCTCGCGGGTGATCCGGTCCCAGATGCGGCCGAACGCCCGCATCTTGCACATCTCCTCGACGAAGCGGACGCCCGCGTTCACGAAGAAGGAGATCCGGGCGACGACGTCACCGAACTTCTCGGCGGGCACCTGCCCCGAGTCCCGCACGGCGTCCAGCACGGCGATGGCCGTCGACATCGCGTACGCGATCTCCTGGACCGGCGTGGCGCCGGCCTCCTGGAGGTGGTACGAGCAGATGTTGATCGGGTTCCACTTGGGGATGTGGTTGACCGTGTAGCAGATCATGTCCGTCGTCAGCCGGAGCGAGGGTCCCGGCGGGAAGACGTGCGTCCCCCGGGACAGGTACTCCTTGACGATGTCGTTCTGCGTCGTCCCCTGGAGCTTGGTGACGTCGGCGCCCTGCTCCTCGGCGACGACCTGGTAGAGCGCCAGCAGCCACATGGCGGTGGCGTTGATCGTCATCGAGGTGTTCATCTGCTCCAGGGGGATGTCCTGGAAGAGACGGCGCATGTCACCGAGGTGCGAGACCGGCACGCCGACCCGGCCGACCTCGCCGCGGGCGAGGATGTGGTCGGGGTCGTACCCGGTCTGGGTCGGCAGGTCGAAGGCGACCGACAGTCCGGTCTGGCCCTTGGCGAGGTTGCGCCGGTACAGCTCGTTGGACGCCTCGGCGGTGGAGTGGCCGGCGTAGGTGCGCATGAGCCACGGCCGGTCCCTCTCCTTGCGCACGGGCGCCTGCTGACGCTCTGTCATCAGTCGGCCCTCAGACGTTGCGGAAGCGGTTGATGGCGTCGATGTGCTGGGCGCGCTTCTCCTCGTCGCGGACGCCGAGGCCCTCGCGGGGCGCCAGCGCGAGGACGCCGACCTTGCCCTGGTGGAGGTTGCGGTGCACGTCGTAGGCGGCCTGCCCGGTGTCCTCCAGGGAGTAGACCTTGGAGAGCGTCGGGTGGATCTTGCCCTTGGCGACGAGGCGGTTGGCCTCCCAGGCCTCGCGGTAGTTCGCGAAGTGCGAGCCGATGATCCGCTTCAGGGACATCCACAGGTAGCGGTTGTCGTACTCGTGCATGTAGCCCGAGGTGGAGGCGCAGGTGGTGATGGTGCCGCCCTTGCGGGTGACGTAGACGCTCGCGCCGAAGGTCTCGCGTCCCGGGTGCTCGAAGACGATGTCGATGTCCTCGCCGCCCGTGAACTCGCGGATGCGCTTGCCGAAGCGCTTCCACTCCTTCGGGTCCTGGGTCCGCTCGTCCTTCCAGAACTTGTAGCCCTCGGCGCTGCGGTCGATGATCGCCTCGGCGCCCATCTTCCGGCAGATGTCGGCCTTCTGCTCGCTGGAGACGACACAGATGGGGTTGGCGCCGCCGGCCAGCGCGAACTGGGTGGCGTAGCTGCCGAGGCCGCCGCTCGCGCCCCAGATGAGCACGTTGTCGCCCTGCTTCATGCCGGCGCCGTTGCGGGAGACCAGCTGCCGGTACGCGGTCGAGTTGACCAGTCCGGGGGCGGCGGCCTCCTCCCAGCTGAGGTGGCCGGGCTTGGGCATCAGCTGGTTGGACTTCACGAGCGCGATCTCGGCGAGACCGCCGAAGTTGGTCTCGAAGCCCCAGATGCGCTGCTCGGGGTCGAGCATCGTGTCGTTGTGGCCGTCGGAGGACTCCAGCTCGACGGAGAGGCAGTGCGCGACGACCTCGTCGCCCGGCTTCCAGGAGTTGACGCCCGGGCCGGTGCGCAGGACGACGCCCGCGAGGTCGGAGCCGATGACGTGGTACGGCAGGTCGTGGCGCTTGGTGAGCTCGCTGACCCGGCCGTAGCGCTCCAGGAAGCCGAACGTCGACATCGGCTCGAAGATCGAGGTCCACACCGAGTTGTAGTTGACCGAGGAGGCCATGACGGCGACCAGGGCCTCGCCGGGGCCGAGTTCCGGCACCGGCACGTCGTCCAGGTGGATCGACTTGCGCGGGTCCTTGTCGCGGGTGGCGAGCCCGGCGAACATCTCCGTCTCGTCCTTGTGCACGGTGATAGCGCGGTACGACTCGGGGATCGGCAGGGCGGCGAAGTCGTCGGACGTGGCCGTCCGCGACTGAATCGCGTCCAGGATTTCCTTCACGGTGTTGCCTCCGGCGAAATGGCGTCGGGGAAGACGCTGAGGGTTACGTCGGGTGTGCTGCTGAGGGATGGAGGGGTGCCGTCGGTTCGGCGGAGGTGGTGCGGGGTGGTGCTGTGGCAGCGCTTTGTCGGCGCGGAAGGTTGCCTGTGACGCAGGCGTCCGGGCGCGCTCGCCAGTGGCTTGCGGGGACAGCCGGCGTACGCGAGGTCTCCGTACGCCGGCCGCCCGGACACCTTCAACGTATGGCACGGCGTGTCACCCCGCAAGGCACGCAGTGCCAGAAGTTGCGCTCAGGTGAAATCTTTACGCAACAGGTGAGCGATGATCGATCAGGGCCGGGGCGCAAAAAACGCCGGACGGGCAAAACGCCCATCCGGCGATCAGGACCTGCTCCGGGACGGCCGGGAGGCCGGGCCGGGTGCCCGCGGCTCGCGCCGGCCCTCCGCTACGACCGGTCCTCCGCTAAGGCCGACCCTCTGCTACGACCGGCCTCCCCTAGGACCGCTCCTTCAGCGCCCGCTCGATCGTGCGCATGACCTCCTGCAGCGGAGCGTCGACCCGGGCGACGGTCACCAGGACGTCCCCCTCCGTGTAGGACGACGCCGGCGTCGAGCGGGGCGCCGTCTCGCGGCCGGCGCCGATGCCCGTCCCGAACGTCTTGCGGACGATCGCGAAGGCGTGGTCCAGCTGCGCCTCGACGTCGCCCTGGCCGCCCGCCCGCAGCCAGCGCCGCAGCACATGGTTGTGGGCGGTGACGACGGCGGACGCGGCGACCTCCGCCAGCAGCGGGTCGTCGTTCGCGTCGTCGTCGTGGGCGTGCTCGTCGAAGTGCCCCAGCAGATAACGGGTGAACAGGCGCTCGTAGCGGGCCACCGAGGCGATCTCCGCCTCCCGCAGGGTCGGCACCTCACGGGTGAGCTTGTAGCGCGAGACGGAGATCTCCGGCCGTGCCGCGTACATCCTCATGACTTCCTTGATGCCCCGGCACACGGTGTCGAGCGGGTGCTCGTGCGCGGGCGCCGCGTTCAGCACGGCCTCGGCCCGGATCAGGGTGTCGTCGTGATCCGGGAAGATCGCCTCCTCCTTCGAACGGAAGTGGCGGAAGAAGGTCCGGCGGGCCACCCCGGCACGGGCCGCGATCTCGTCGACGGTGGTCGCCTCGTACCCCTTGGCCGCGAAGAGGTCCATGGCCGCCGCCGCCAGTTCCCGGCGCATCTTGAGCCGTTGGGCGGCTGCCCGGCTGCCCGCGGCGCTCTCCGGAGCGTCGGACGTGGCGGGTGTACGTGAGGACCTGGCGGGCTGGGACATGACCCGAACGTACTGCATCCGCGCGGGGGGATGCGCACGTCCGGGGTTCCCCCCGCCCGCGGAGGGCGGGGGGTTCGCCGGCGGTCCCAGCAGTCCGCCCCAGTCGGCGGACTCCGCGTACCTGCCCTCCCGCGGCTCAGCGCCGGGCATATTCGCGGAAGCCGCGGCCCGTCTTGCGGCCGAGGCAGCCCGCGGCCACCAGGTGCTCCAGGAGCGGCGCGGGGGCGAGCCCCGGGTCGCGGAACTCGCGGTGCAGGACCTTCTCGATGGCCAGCGAGACGTCGAGGCCGACGACGTCCAGCAGCTCGAACGGGCCCATCGGGTAGCCGCCGCCCAGCTTCATCGCCGCGTCGATGTCGTCCAGGGTGGCGTAGTGCTCCTGAACCATCTTGATCGCGTTGTTCAGGTACGGGAAGAGCAGCGCGTTCACGATGAAACCGGCGCGGTCGCCGCAGTCCACCGGGTGCTTGCGGATCGTCGCGCAGACCTCGCGGACCGTGGCGTGCACGTCGTCGGCGGTCAGCACCGTGCGGACCACCTCGACCAGCTTCATCGCCGGGGCCGGGTTGAAGAAGTGCATGCCGATCACGTCCTGCGGGCGCGAGGTGGCGCGGGCGCAGGCCACGACCGGCAGCGAGGACGTGGTGGTCGCCAGGATCGCGCCCGGCTTGCAGACCTTGTCGAAGGCCGCGAAGAGCTGCTGCTTGATCTCCAGGTCCTCGGCGACGGCCTCCACGGCCAGATCGACGTCCGCGAACGCGTCGTACGAGCCCGCGGGGGTGATCCGCTCCAGCGTCTCGGCCGCGGCCTCGGCCGACAGCCGGCCCTTGTCGACGGAGCGCGAGAGGGACTTGCCGATCCTGGCCCTGGCGGCCTGCGCCTTCTCCTCGCTGCGGGCGGCCAGGACGACCGCGTACCCGGCCTTGGCGAAGACCTCGGCGATGCCGGACGCCATGGTGCCGGAACCGGCGACGCCCACCGAGCGGACGGTCCGGCCGCCCTCGCCGGCGGAGCTCTCCCGCGGGGTCAGCGCGTCCGGCACGACGGTCGCGCTGCCGGGCGCCTCGTAGGAGTAGAAGCCGCGCCCCGCCTTGCGGCCGGTGAGCCCCGCCTCGCTCAGCTGCCCCAGGATCGGCGCGGGTGCGTGCAGCCGGTCACGGGACTCGGCGTACATGGCCTCCAGGACCGTACGCGCGGTGTCGACACCGATCATGTCGAGCAGCGCGAGCGGGCCCATGGGCAGACCGCAGCCCAGCTTCATCGCCGCGTCGATGTCCTCGCGGGAGGCGTACCTCGCCTCGTACATCGCGGCCGCCTGGTTCAGGTAGCCGAAGAGCAGGCCGTCGGCGACGAAACCGGGGCGGTCGCCGACCGCGACCGGCTCCTTGCCCAGCTCCACGGCGAGATCGGTGACCGCGGCGACCGCGGCGGGGGCGGTCAGCACCGACGAGACCACCTCGACCAGCTTCATCGCGGGCGCCGGGTTGAAGAAGTGCAGGCCGAGCACGCGCTCGGGGCGGGCCGAGTCGGCGGCGAGACGGGTCACCGAGAGGGCGTTGGTGCCGGTCGCCAGGATCGTCTCGGGGCGGACGACGGCGTCGAGTGCGCGGAAGACCTGCTGCTTGATGTCGTACGACTCCGGGGTCACCTCGATGACGAGGTCGGCGTCGGCTGCGGCCTGCAGGTCGGTGAACGTGCGGAAGCGGGCGAGGACGTCGCCGCGCTGCTGCTCGGTGAGCCGTCCGCGCCGCACGGCGCGGGCGGTGGAGGACTCCAGGGCGGTGACGGCCTGGGCGGCCGCGGCCTCGCTGATGTCGATGCCGATGACCTCGCGGCCGGCCCGGGCGAGGACTTCGGAGATGCCCGTGCCCATGGTGCCGAGGCCGACGACGGCGACGGTCTTGAGCGAGGACAGAGGGGTGTCGGACAGGGGAGCGGCCATCGCGGGACTCCAGGAATGAGGGTGACGACTGAGGGGGCGCGGACCGGGTGCGCCGAGGGGCGCACCCGGTGCGGCGGTGCGTGATGAGGAGTGCGGGTGTGGTGCCGGGCTGCGAAGCGCACACGCCCGGAGTGGCCACGGGCGGGAGAAGCGCACATGCCCGAGGCGCGGTGAGAACCGGCCGGCCCTGTCCCGGAGCCGTGCCGTACTGCGGTACACGAGGTACCGAACCGACCAGCGCCCCCGTCGCCTTGACGGCGTGGGGGAGAACTCCCCGCGGCGGCTGCGTCACCAGGCCACCACAGGTCAAGAGCGCGAGTGGGTGACTCGCTCATCCGAGGTTAACTCGCCGGTAACGAGCGCGCCAGCCCTCGACTTGAGTTTGTGACACACGTCCCCCGCGCCCCGGCGCACGATCTACGCTCGACGTCATGGACGCTGAGTCGCGAAAGCTCACGGAGCGCTTACGGAACGAGTCGGGAAGCTCGGCACAGTTCGTCCGCCTCGAGGGGACGAAGGACCCCGACGAACTGGCGGCGGCGCTGACAGCGCCCGGACAGCCCCTGTGGGCCAGGGAGTTGGTCGCCTTCCGGCTCGGTGTCGCGGGTGACCGGCGGGCCTTCGAGCCGCTCGTCCTGCTCCTGAACCACCGCGACCCGCAGCGCTGCGCCTCGGCCGCGTACGCCCTGGCCCGGCTCGGCGACCCCCGCACCGCCCGCGCGGCCGCCGCGCTCGCCACCAACGAACTGCGCGTCGCCTACGCGCTCCACCCCGTACGCCTCCTGGCCGAGCTGCGCGCCCCCGAGTCCGCCCCCGCGCTGATCACCACCCTGCGGCGCCGGCTGACCCCCCACGACCCCTACCGCCGCGTCGCCCTCGCCTGCGTCGAGGGCCTCGGCGCCCTCGCGGACCCCCGGGCCCGCCCGGTACTCACCGAGGCCCTGGCCCACCCGCCCCTCGCCGAGGCGGCGGCCCACGCACTGGTCCGCCTGCGGGGGCGGTAGGCGGCGCGGTCCTATACGGGAATCACCGCGAACGCCTCGATCTCCAGCAGGAATTCGGGGCGGACCAGGGAGGAGACCTGGACGGCGGAGGCGGCGGGGAGGCGGTCGGCCGGGATGTGCTCGGCTCGGGCCTCGCGGATGGCGGGCATGTGGGACATGTCCGTGACGAAGTAGGTCATCTTGACGACGTCGTCGAAGCCGGCCCCGGCGGCGGCGAGGCAGCGGCGCAGGTTCTCGAAGACCTGGCGGGCCTGGGCCGCCGGGTCGCCGTCGCCGACGAGCTTCCCGTTCTCGTCCAGGGCCAGTTGGCCCGAGACGGCCACGAAGCGGCCGGTGCCCGTGACGACGTGCGTGTAGGCGGCGGCGGGGGCGAGCCCGTCGGGGGCGGGGATGCGGGTCAGATCGCTCATGCGTCCATGGTGGACCACGGGTTCGACGGCGCCCCCGACGGGTGGCGGGGCGTCAGCCCCGGTAGCCGAGCAGGCGGTGCAGTGTCCCTCCGCGCGAGGCGGAGGACGTGGTCGCCGACGCCTTCGCGGTCAGCGGCCGCGGGTCGGGCAGCTTCGCGCACACCGCGTCGGCCTCGCCGTGACCACGCGGCACCGTGCCGTCGGTCAGATAGGCCGCCAGGTGCTTGTCGAGGCAGTCGTTGCCGCTCAGCGTGATGCCGTGGTTGCCGCCGCCGTCCTCGACCACCAGGCTGGAGCCGCGCAGCAGACGGTGGACGGTGACACCGCCCTGGTAGGGGGTGGCCGCGTCGTGCGTCGCCTGGAAGAGCAGCACCGGCGGCAGCTTCCGGTTGGCGACGTCGACGGGGCGCAGGGTGTCCGTCGGCCAGAACACGCACGCCGCGTTGTACCAGGCGTTGTTCCAGGTCATGAACGGCGCCTCGTCGTAGACCGCCCAGTTGTCCTTGCGCCACTGCTCCCAGTCCCGGGGCCAGGCCGCGTCACGGCACTGCACGGACGTGTAGACGCTGAAGCCGTTGTCCCCGGAGGCGTCGACCGCGGCGAAGTTCTCGTACGCCTCGACCAGCGGGGCGGTGTCCTTGTCGTTCACGTACGCCGCGAAGGCGTCGGCGAGGTAGGGCCAGTAGCCGTTGTAGTAGCCGCCCGGGATGAACGTGTCCTCCAGTTCGGAGGCGCCCACCTTGTGCTCGGCGGGCTTCTTGGCGAGCGCCGCCCGCATCGCGTACCACTTCGCCTCGACCCTCTCCGGATCGGTGCCCAGCCGGTACGTCGTGTCGTGCGCGGCGACCCACCGGGCGAAGGCCCGGTGGCGGTCGTTGAAGGCGCGGTCCTGCTGGAGGTTGTCGTCGTACCACACGCCCGTGGGGTCGACGATCGAGTCGAGGACGAGGCGCCGCACGCGCTGCGGGTAGAGCTTGGCGTAGACGGCCCCCAGATAGGTGCCGTAGGAGTACCCGAAGTAGTTGATCCTCCTGGCGCCGAGCGCGTGCCGGATCGCGTCCATGTCCCGGACCGCGCTCACCGTGTCCATGTACGGCAGCAGGTCCCGGTACTTGTCGCCGCACGCCTTGGCGAAGGAGGCCGCGCGGGAGAGGTTCGCCTTCTCGACGGCGCGGGTGCGGGGCACCGAGTCGGGCCGGACCGGATCGAAGTACCCCGGCTCGCAGTCGAGGGCGGGCCTGCTCCTGCCCACCCCCCGGGGATCGAAGCCGACGACGTCGTACTGCGCCGCCACGCCCTTGGGCAGCGCGGACGCGACGAAACCGGCGAGCGTGAGACCGCTGCCGCCGGGGCCGCCCGGGTTGACGAGGAGAGGTCCCTGGTACTTCTTCGCGGTGTGCGGGACCCGCGACAGGGCGAGGGTGATCCGCCGGCCGTCCGGGCGCGCGTGGTCGAGCGGCACCTTCACGGACGCGCACTGGAGCGTCGGGTAGTCGTCGGTGCCGCACTTCTTCCAGGCGGGCTTCGCCGCGGCCGCCGCCCCGCCGCCGCTCCCGGCGTCGCCCCTGACACTCCTCGCGGCGGCGGGCGGGGCCGTGAGCATCCCGGCCACCATCACGACGGCACCGCACAGCACGGCTGCGCGTTTTCTCATGCGAGGCCTCCCAGGACGCGGAATCCGGACCGCGGATGTCACGGTCCTCGCCGGATCGTCCCGGCATCGGCGCCCGGAAGAACGCGTTCCGGTGAGACGTGACCCCATTGGCCCGCCGGATGCGCTCGGATGCCCTCAGAGCAGCGTGAGCTGGACCGGTCCCGCCGCCGCCGAGTTCGCCGGCCCCGGGCCCGGCTCGGTTCCCGGCCCCGGGCTCGGCTCCACCGCCGGTGTCCCCTCCGCCCGTTCCGGTGTCCGGCGGGGCATCCCCGCGCCCGCGGGGCCGATCCCGTACTCCTGGGCCAGCTCGTGGACCTGGCCGGTGATCCGGCGCTGGTACCACTTCGGTGCGTAGGCCCCCTCCGCGTACAGCCGCTCGTAACGGCGCACCAGGTGCGGGTGGTGGTGCGCGAGCCAGGCCATGAACCACTCGCGCGCGCCCGGCCGCAGATGCAGCACCAGCGGCGTCACCGAGGTGGCCCCGGCCGCGGCGATCGCCCGTACGGTCGCGCGCAGCTGTGCCGGGTGGTCGCCGAGGAAGGGGATCACGGGCGCCATCAGCACACCGCAGCCGATGCCGTGTCCGCTCAGCGTGCGCACGACGTCGAGGCGGCGCTCCGGGGCCGGGGTGCCCGGCTCGACGGTGCGCCACAGCTCCTGGTCGGTGAAACCGACGGAGACGGATATCCCGACGTCGGTGACGGCGTCCGCCTGCTTGAGCAGGTCCAGGTCGCGCAGGATCAGCGTGCCCTTGGTGAGGATGGAGAAGGGGTTCGCGTGGTCGCGCAGCGCGGCGATGATGCCGGGCATCAGACGGTAGCGGCCCTCGGCCCGCTGGTAGCAGTCGACGTTGGTGCCCATCGCGATGTGCTCACCGTGCCACTGGCGCGAGGCGAGCCTGTGGCGCAGCAGATCGGGCGCGTTGACCTTCACCACGATCTGCGAGTCGAAGCCGATCCCGGTGTCGAGGTCCAGGTAGCTGTGCGTCTTGCGCGCGAAACAGTAGACGCACGCGTGCGAACAACCCCGGTAGGGGTTCACCGTCCACTCGAACGGCATCCGCGAGGCCCCCGGCACCCGGTTCACGATCGACCTGGCGCGGATCTCGTGGAAGGTGATCCCGCGGAACTCCGGGCTGTCGAAGGTACGGGTGGTCACCGCGTCCGCGCCGAACAGCGCGGCGTCCCGGGCCCGGTCCCCGGCGGGGTCCGCCGTGAGGTTCTCCCAGCGCATGACGCCTCCTCGGTAGCACTGCCCAGAGAATAGAACATATGTTCCCTTGATCGTGGGACCCCGCCCGCGACCCGCGTGTACGCCCCGACGGCGCGACGCCTGCCCGCGGCCCGGCGCACCCCCGATTTGGGCGGCCGGGGCGCCTGGTGGTTGGCTGGCCGCGAACCCCGGGAAAACAAGTGCTGGAGGAAGTGCCATGGCGCAGGTCGAGGCCTCGACGGAGCGGGTCATCGCGGCGGACGCGGAGAAGGTGTTCGACGCGCTGGCCGACTACAGCGGCACGCGCCCGAACCTGCTGTCCGAGCACTTCAGCGAGTACGAGGTGCGCGAGGGCGGCGACGGTGAGGGCACCGTCGTCCACTGGAAGCTCCAGGCCACCAGCAAGCGCGTACGCGACTGCCTGCTCGACGTGAGCGAGCCGACCGACGGCGAACTCGTCGAGAAGGACCGCAACTCCTCCATGGTCACCACCTGGCGGGTCACACCGGCCGGTGAGGGCAGCTCCAGGGCCGTCGTGACCAGCGTGTGGAACGGGGCGGGCGGCATCGGTGGCTTCTTCGAGAGGACCTTCGCGCCCAAGGGCCTCGGCCGGATCTACGACGAGGTGCTCGCCAAGCTCGCCGCCCACGTGGAGAAGTAGCCGAGCCCGCCTCCGGGGCGCGGTGACGGCCCAAAGGCCAAGCGGCCGGGGCCCGTTGCCGCCGTCACCGGTTCGAGTGGATCTGCACGGAGCGTGATTCCCTGCCGTAACCCGTCGCACTTACCCGCAGTTGTCCCGTATCGCGGGATTCGCGAGGTAAGTGCGGCGAGGGGAGCGGTACGTGGGCGGGATCACTCTGGTGAAGGACGAGCCGGCCGTCGGGCCGCCGCCGGTTCTTCCCCCGCCGGCGGCCGAACCATCCGGGCGCCCGGGCCCGCGCCGGATCCGTCTGGTCTTCGCCGGGCTCATGCTCGCGCTGCTGCTCGCCGCGCTGGACCAGATGATCGTCGCCACCGCGCTCCCCGGGATCGTCGGAGAGTTGCACGGCCTGGACAAGATGTCCTGGGCGATCACCGCCTACCTGCTCACGGCCACCGTCGGACTGCCCGTCTACGGCAAGTTCGGCGACCTCTTCGGCCGCAAGGGCGTCTTCCAGTTCGCGATCGCCGTCTTCGTCGTCGGCTCCGCCCTGGCCGGCCGGTCGCAGACCATGGACCAGCTCATCGCGTTCCGCGCGGTCCAGGGCGTCGGCGCGGGCGGCCTCATGATCGGCGTCCAGGCGATCATCGCGGACATCGTGCCCGCCCGCGACCGCGGCCGCTACATGGGCCTGATCGGCGCCGCCTTCGGCCTCGCCTCGGTCGCCGGCCCCCTCCTCGGGGGGTACTTCACCGACCACCTCTCCTGGCGCTGGTGCTTCTACATCAACGTGCCGTTCGGCCTGCTCACCCTCGCCGTCGTCACCGTCGTCCTGAAACTGCCCAAGCCACCCGCCCGCGGACGCCTCGACGTGCTCGGCTCGCTGCTGCTCGCCGCCGCGTCGACCTGCCTGGTGCTGCTCACCAGCTGGGGCGGCACGGAACACGCGTGGGGCTCCCGGGTCATCCTCGGCCTGGGCGCGGGCGCCGTCGCCGCGAGCGTCCTCTTCCTCGTCACGGAGCACTTCGCGCCCGAACCCCTCATCCCCCTCAGGCTGTTCCGCGACTCCGTCTTCAACGTCACCGGGCTCGTCGGCCTCGTCATCGGCGTCGCCCTGTTCGGCGCGGCGAGTTACCTGCCGACCTACCTGCAGATGGTCGACGGGGCCTCCGCGACCGGGTCGGGCCTGCTCATGCTGCCCATGATGGGCGGCATCGTCGGCGCCTCGGTCGTCTCCGGGCAACTCATCAGCCGCACCGGCCGCTACAAGCTCTACCCGGTCCTCGGCGGCGCCCTCTCCGCGCTCGGCATGTGGCTGCTGTCCCGCCTGGAAACCGGCACCCCGCGCCTCCAGTACAGCCTCTGGATGGCCGTACTCGGCGCCGGCATCGGCATGGTCATGCCCGTCCTGGTGCTCGCCGTGCAGAACTCCGTGCGCCCGTCCGACCTCGGCACCGCCACCAGCGCCAACAACTACTTCCGGCAGATCGGCGGCAGCGTCGGGGCCGCCGTCTTCGGCACCCTCTTCGCGCACCGGCTCACCGACGCGCTCGCCGACCGCGTCCCCCCGCACGCGGGATCCGCCCTCCCGGACGCCGACTCCCTCACCCCGCAGCTCGTCCACGCGATGCCCGCCGCCCTGCGCGACGACTACATCGCGGCCTACGCCGACGCCATGCCGAGGATCTTCCTGTACCTCGTGCCGGTACTCGTCCTCGGCCTGCTCATCGCCTGCTTCCTCAAGGAGAAACCGCTGGTGTCCCACCACATCCCCGCCGAGACCACGAGCCGCGCCCAGGTTCCGCCCGCCCGCTCCCATCCCGCCAACGGCATCCCCGTCTGCGGGACGGTGCAGCACCCCGACGGCACCGTCGTCCCGCGCGCCGCGCTCACCCTCATCGACGTCGCCGGACAGCAGATCGGCCGCGGTGCCAGCGGCGACGACGGGCGGTACGCGCTCTCGACGCCCGGCGCCGGGTCCTACGTGCTGATCGCCGCCGCCGGGGGCCACCAGCCGCAGGCCGTCTCGGTGACCGTCGGCGAACGCCCGGTGGAGCTCGACGTCGTCCTCGGCGGCGCCGGGCGACTGGCCGGCAGCGTCCTGACCGCGGACGGCACACCGGTGCGCGACGCCACCGTCACGCTCACCAACGTGCACGGCGAGGTCGTCGCCACCACCCGCAGCGGACGCGAGGGCGGCTACGTCATCACGGAACTCGTGGCCGGCGAGTACACCCTCGCGGCCGGCGCCCCCGCGTTCCGTCCGGCCGCGCTCCCCGTCAGCGTGCAGGCCGCGCGCGAGACCCGCCAGGACGTCGAACTCGCGGGCGGCGCCGTGCTCAGGGGCACCGTGCGGGCCGGCGGCGGACGCGCCGTCGAGGACGCGCGCGTGACACTCCTCGACGCCGCGGGCAACGTCGTGGACACGCTCACCACCGGCAGCGACGGCACTTTCCGGTTCGTCGACCTGTCGTCCGGCGAGTACACCGTCATCGCCGCGGGCTACCCGCCGGTGGCCACCGTGCTCCAACTGCCCGGCGGCGGAAGGACGGAGCGCGATCTCCTGCTCGGCCACGAGGACTGAGGCCCGGCCCGGCGGAGGCCCCCGGCGGCCCGGGGGAGGGACAGTGCGCCGGAGCCGCCCCGCGCGGCTGAATTCCGCCGATGCCACACATCACGGCCGGAAGCCGCCGTACCGTGTTCGTGGCGGCACAGATCTTGCGGAGCCGTAGGGAGAGAGGTCTGGGCCATGGACCATGGCACCGAAGCGGGCACACCTCCCCGCCGCGCGGCCCGGCCTGGGTCGGCGGTGCCGAGGGCCGGCCGCATCCCGCTCGCCGTGGTCGTCGTGGACCGCGAGGGCCTGGTCTCGCACTGGAGCACCGGCGCGCGCCGCCTGTTCGGCGCGGCCCGGGACGACGCGGTGGGCCGCCCGGCCGTCGACCTGCTCCCGGTCTCCGGCGTCCTGCCGGAGACCGACGGCACGCCCGGACCCGGCGCGCACGAGGCGTACGGCGCGTACGGTGCCCGCGACGGGCACGACGCGCACGGTGCCTGCGACGGGCTCGGGCCCGGCCCCGAGTCCTCCCTCTCATCCCTCTCCTCCCTCGACGGCCGCCTCTCCTACCCGGCCGCCGGATGCGCCAGGCTCACCGTGGACGACCGCGACCGTATCGACGTGCTGTGGTGGGCCTACCCGCTGGTGGGCCCCGGACGGGAGCGGCTGCTCGTGCTGGCCGCCGACGCGCGGGCGCTGCGGCAGGAGGCCGACGGCGCGGCCGCGGAGTGCGTCGCGCCCGGCTTCGCCCTGCACACCGACTTTCCCGGCGCCGAGGACCTGGCCCGCGGGCTGCCCGAGATCCTGCCCAGCATGAGCGTGGGCGAGAGCGCCCGCATCGTCTCCCAGGTCCTCGAACTGGGCTATCCGGTGCTGGAGTTCAGCCGCAACGACCGGGTGCCCGTCACCCCCGACTGGGGCGTGCCCCGGCGGGCCGGGCGTGCGGCCCGCCGCGCGCTCGCGGCCCGGGCGGCGGCCGGGGGCGACGCTCTGCCCGCCGGCGCCGGCGCCGGCGCCGACGGCACCGGCGAGGCGGAGGACGAGGACCTGGAGTACGCGGCGGTCCGCGAGCGCCTCGAGTTCCTCAACGAGGTCAGCGGACGCATCGGTTCCTCGCTCGACCTGTCCCGGACCATCGTGGAGGTCAGCAAGGCCGTCGTCCCCCGCTTCACGGACGTGGCCGGGACCTATCTGCGCGAACAGGTCGTCGCCGGTGAGGGATTCCCCGAGGGCGTGCCCGACACCACGACCCTGTGGCACCGGGTCGCCCTGGAGCACACCGACGAACCGGGCCGCTGGGACGACGTCGTGCCCGTCGGCGAGGCCATGCCCTTTCCGGCGCACACCCCGTTCTTCCAGTGCATGACCAGCGGCGAACCCGTCCTCGTGCCGCGCATCAGCGAGCGGATGGGGCACGCGATCGCCGCGCAGTTCGAGAAGCGCGACATCAGGCCACTGATCACCCACCGCTCGATGCTCGTCGTGCCCCTCAAGGCACGCGACGTGGTGCTGGGTTTCATGATCCTGCTGCGCCATCCGGAGCGCGCGGAGTTCAACGACATGGACCGCGTCACCGGCGCCGAACTGGCCGCCCGCGCGGGCCTCGTCCTCGACAACGCGCGCATGTACACCTACCAGGAGAGCGTCGCCGAGACCCTCCAGGACAGCATGCTGCCGCACATCGCGCCCCGGATGGCGGCCTGCGACATCGCGACCCGCTATCTGCCCGGCACCCTGCTGGGACGGGTCGGCGGCGACTGGTTCGACGCCGTGAAACTGCCCGGGTCACGGACCGCCCTCGTCGTCGGTGACGTCATGGGCCACGGACTCAACTCGGCGGCGATGATGGGCCAGTTGCGGACCGCCGTGCAGACCATGGCGGCCCTCGACCTGCCACCGGGGCAGCTGTTGCGCAACCTCGACGACCTCGCCCAGCGACTCGGCGAGCACTACCTCGCGACCTGCCTGTACGCGGTCTACGACCCCATCGCCGGTGAGCTGCTGATCGCCAACGCCGGACACATCCCGCCCGTCGTCGTACGCGCGGAGAACGGCCGCAGCGACCTCCTCGACCTGCCGACCGGCGCGCCCATCGGGGTCGGCGGCGTGCCCTTCGAGGCGGTACGCGTGCCGGTGGCGCCCGGCGACCGGCTCGTCATGTGCACCGACGGCCTGGTCGAGGTGCGCGGCGAGGACATCGGCGTCGGCCTCGCCACGCTCTGCGAGTCCGCCGCGCACCCGGCCGCCTCCATGGACGACGCCTGCGACACCATCATCCGCACCCTCAACGCCTGCGGCGGACGCAAGGACGACGTCGCGCTCCTGATGGCCCGGCTGAACGGCATCGACCCCGCGGATGTCGTCGACCTGCGCCTGGCCCGCGACCCGGCCGAGCCCTCCCGGGCCCGTGCGGCGATGCGCGAACAGCTCCATGCCTGGGGCCTTGACGTGCTCGCCGAGACCGCGGAACTGCTGGTCGGAGAGCTGGTCACCAACGCCGTACGGCACGCGCACGGCGACCGGATCGGACTCCGCCTGGTCCGCGGCGACACCCTGCTGTGCGAGGTGGACGACGACGACCACACCCTGCCCACCCTGCTGAGCGCCGGCCCCGGCGACGAGTCGGGGCGTGGCCTGCGCGTCGTGGGCACCCTGGCCCATGAGTGGGGGACCAGCAGTACGGGCACCGGGAAGACGGTGTGGTTCGAGCTGACGCTGCCGCCCCGCTGACACCGGGCGGCCGGCTCCCTCCGGTGCGCGTGCGGGGTTCGGTGCCCGTCAAGGGGCGTACGAGGGCGCGCCGAGGCGTGACGGAATGCGCCCTCGCGCTTGTCGCGCCACCCCGGGCGCGGTAGACCGATCTGACCCGTCTCCTTTCGGCGGGCGGACGGTCGGAGCGGGCGCGAAGTGGGGAGCGGGCATGAGCGTGACGAGTCGGTACAGGGACGCCTGGGAAGGCTTCTGGAGCGAGGCACCCCAGGAGCAGGGCGCGGTGTTCTGGGACGCGGCTCCCGCGGTCACGGCGGGTGTCCATCTCGCCCTGTTCGAAACGCACTTGGCGGCCCCCGGCCTGCCGCTGGTGGACCTCGGCTGCGGCAACGGCACCCAGACCCGGTTCCTCGCCGACCGCTTCCCGCGCGTCGTCGGCGCCGATCTGTCCGCCGCCGCGATCGACCACGCCCGGCGCGCCGACCCGGCGGGGCAGGCCGTCTACCGGCTGCTCGACGCCTCCGACCAGGTCGACACCGCGACCCTCCACCAGGAACTCGGGGACACCAACGTCTACATGAGGGGCGTGCTCCACCAGGCGGCCCCGGACGACCGCCGCCCGCTGGCCGAGGGCATAGCGGCCCTCGTCGGCGAGCGCGGCCGGGCCTTCCTCGTCGAACTGGCCGAGGCGGCCCGGCCGGTCCTGATGGGCCTCGCCCAGAGCGACGACGGCCCGCCCGCCAAACTGGCACCTGTCTTCCGCCACGGCATAGCCCCCGGCGAGGTGACCGACGCCGAGGTACCCGAGTACCTGGCCGCGGCGGGCCTGACCATCCTCGCGAGCGGCGATCTGCCGCTCGCCACGACCGAGTACGCGCCCGACGGCTCACTCGTCGAACTTCCGTCGAAGTGGCTGGTGGCGGGGCGTACCGGGTGACGTCAGTGGTCTGGGCCGGTGACGGTTGTCCACAGGCCTGGCCGCGCTTCGCCGAGAACGCGTACGGTTTCGAGACATGAAGATCCTCATCAGCGCCGACATGGAGGGCGCCACCGGCGTGACCTGGCCCGCGGACGTGCTGCCCGGCACGCCGCAGTGGGAGCGGTGCCGGGCGATGTTCACCTCCGACGTCAATGCCGCCGCGCTCGGCTTCTTCGACGGCGGCGCGGACGAGGTGCTCGTCAACGAGGCCCACTGGACCATGCGCAACCTGCTGCTGGAGCGGCTCGACGAGAGAGTCGAGATGCTCACCGGGCGGCACAAGTCGCTCTCCATGGTGGAGGGCGTCCAGCACGGTGACGTGGACGGCATCGCCTTCGTCGGCTACCACGCGGGCGCGGGCGCCGAGGGCGTCCTGGCGCACACCTACCTCGCCAACTCCGTCACCGGTGTCTGGGTGAACGAGGTGCGCGCCAGCGAGGGGCTGCTGAACGCGCACGTCGTCGCGGAGTACGGCGTACCGGTCGTCCTGGTCACCGGCGACGACGTGGCCTGCGAGGACGCCCTCGGATACGCGCCCGAGGCACTGAAGGTCGCCGTCAAGGACCATGTGTCGCGGTACGCGGCGGTGTGCCGGACCCCGGCGCGCACGGCCGCGGACATCCGCGCGGCCGCCAAGGAGGCGGCGGCGCTCGCCGTGCGGTACGAGCCGGTCGACGGCGGACCGTTCACGGTGGAGCTGGAGTTCGACGCGGAACACCTGTCGATGGCCGCGACCGTCGTACCGGGCGTGGCGCGTACGGGAGAGCGGAAGGTCGCGTACACCAGCGCGACCATGTACGAAGGCATCCGCACCTTCAAGGCGGTCACCACGATCGTCTCGGCCGCAGTGGAGGAGCAGTATGGCTGACAGCACGTACCAGCAGACCGTCGCCGCCGCCGAGCAGGCCGCGTCCGCGACCGCACCCGTCGGTGAACGGGCCTTCGACGAGGTCGTCCGCTTCACCTCCGACCTCATCAGGATCGACACCACCAACCGCGGCGGCGGCGACTGCCGGGAGCGGCCCGCCGCCGAGTACGCCGCCGAGCGTCTCGCCGAGGCCGGCCTCAAGCCGGTGCTCCTGGAGCGCACCCCCGGCCGGACCAACGTCGTCGCCCGCATCGAGGGCACCGACCCCTCGGCCGACGCCCTCCTGGTCCACGGCCACCTGGACGTCGTCCCGGCGCACGCGGCGGACTGGAGCGTGCCCCCGTTCTCCGGTGAGGTCCGCGACGGTGTCGTGTGGGGACGCGGCGCCGTCGACATGAAGAACACGGACGCGATGATCATGACGGTCGTCCGCCACTGGGCGCGCGAGGGCGTACGGCCCCGCCGCGACATCGTGATCGCGTTCACCGCCGACGAGGAGGCGAGCGCCGAGGACGGCGCGGACTTCCTCGTCGACCGGCACGCGGAGCTGTTCGAGGGCTGCACGGAAGGCATCAGCGAGTCCGGGGCCTACACCGTCCACGACGGCCGCGGCCGGCAGATCTACGGGATCGGCGCGGGCGAGCGCGGCACCGGCTGGCTCAAGCTCACCGCGCGCGGCCGGGCGGGCCACGGCTCCAAGGTGAACCGCAGCAACGCGGTGACCCGCCTCGCCGCCGCCGTCACCCGCATCGGCGCCCACGAGTGGCCGGTCCGCTACACCCCGACGGTGCACGCGGCCCTCACCGAACTCGCCAAGGTCTACGGCATCGACGCCGACCTCGCCGACCCCGCCTTCGACGTGGACGCCTTCCTGGAGGAGCTCGGCCCCGTGGCCGCCATCGTCGCGCCGACCGTCCGCAACAGCTCCAACCCGACAGTGCTGAACGCCGGTTACAAGGTCAACGTCATCCCCGGCGAGGCCGTGGGGTACGTCGACGGCAGGTTCCTGCCGGGCGCCGAGGACGACTTCCGCGCGACCATGGACAAGCTCACCGGACCCGACGTGGAATGGGAGTTCCATCACCACGGGGAGGCGCTGCAGGCCCCGGTCGACTCGCCGACCTTCGCCAAGCTGCGCGCCGCCGTGGAGGCCTTCGCCCCCGAGGGACACGTGGTGCCGTACTGCATGTCGGGCGGCACGGACGCCAAGCAGTTCGCGCGCCTGGGCATCACCGGGTACGGGTTCGGGCCGCTGAAGCTCCCCGAGGGCTTCAACTACCAGGCGATGTTCCACGGCGTCGACGAACGGGTCCCCGTCGACGCCCTGCACTTCGGCGTCCGCGTCCTCGACCGCTATCTTCGGACGGCCTAGCGGGAGTGGCGGCGCGGCGGGAGGGGGACGGGCACGTGAGGGACGCGACGGCGCGGGACGGGAAGACGGAGGGCGATCAGGTGGGGGACGGGAAGGCCGGAGAGTCGGGGAACACCGTGGAGGCGCTGGCGTACGGCTCGTGGCCGTCGCCCGTCAGCGCGGCGCTCGCCGCCGCGCACGACGGGAACCCGGAGTTCGTCGGCTTCGTCGGCGACGAGGTGTGGTGGACCGAGCCGCGGCCCGCCGAGGCAGGACGGCGCACCCTCGTCCGGCGGCGCGCCGACGGCACCGAGGAAGTCGTCCTGCCCGCCCCGTGGAACGTGCGCAGCAGGGTCATCGAGTACGGCGGGCACCCGTGGGCCGTCGGCCACCGGCCCGGGGGACCGCTGGTCGTCTTCGTGAACTTCGCCGACCAGCGGCTGTACGCGTACGAGCCCGGCACCCCGGACGCCGCGCCACGCGCCCTCACCCCGGTGTCGCCGGCCGGCGGCGGACTGCGCTGGGCCGACCCCCTGCTGCTCGCGGAGCGCGGCGAGGTGTGGTGCGTCCTGGAGGAGTTCACCGGCGACGGGCCCACCGACGTGCGGCGCGTCCTCGCCGCCGTCCCGCTCGACGGCTCGGCCGCCGACGACCGGCACGCCGTCCGGGAGCTCTCCGACGGCCGCCACCGGTTCGTCACCGGCCCCCGGCTCTCGCCCGACGGACGGCGCGCGGCCTGGCTCGGCTGGGACCACCCCCGGATGCCCTGGGACGGGACCGAACTGCTCGTCGCCGACGTGACGGACGCGGGCACGCTGGGCGGCGCGCGCCCCGTCGCCGGCGGCCCGGACGAGTCCGTCGCCCAGGCCGACTGGGCGCCCGACGGCACCCTGCTGTACGCGTCGGACCGCACGGGCTGGTGGAACCTGTACCGGCTCGGAGGGGACGGCGGGCATGTGGCGCTCTGTCCGCGCGAGGAGGAGTTCGGCGGACCGCTGTGGCGGATCGGGCAGCGCTGGTTCGCCCCGCTGGACGGCGGGCTGATCGCCGTCGTGCACGGGCGCGGCGCGACGGCTCTCGGCATCCTCGACCCGGACACCGGGGACGTCGTCGACGCGGCCGGACCGTGGACCGAGTTCACGGCGACGCTCGCCGTGCACGGCACCCGGGTCGTCGGCATCGGCGCGGGCCCCCGCAGCGGGTACGAGGTCGTCGAGCTGGACGCCCGCACGGGCCGCGCCCGCGTGATCGGCTCCGCCCACCACGACCCCGTCGACCCCGCGTACTACCCGAGCCCCCGCACCCGTACCTTCACCGGCCCCGGCGGCAGGGAGATCCACGCGCACGTCCACCCGCCGCACCACCCCGGCCACGTCGCCCCGGACGGGGAGCTGCCGCCCTACGTGGTGTGGGTGCACGGCGGGCCCACCAGCCGCACCCCGCTCGTCCTCGACCTGGAGATCGCCTACTTCACCTCGCGCGGCATCGGCGTCGCCGAGGTGAACTACGGCGGTTCCACGGGGTACGGCAGGCAGTACCGCAACCGGCTGCGTGAGCAGTGGGGCGTCGTCGACGTCGAGGACTGCGCCGCCGTCGCCCGCGCGCTCGCCGACGAGGGCACGGCCGACCCGTCGCGCCTGGCCGTCCGGGGCGGCAGCGCGGGAGGCTGGACCGCCGCCGCGTCCCTGACCACCACCGACGTCTACGCCTGCGGCACGATCCTCTACCCGATCCTCGACCTCGCCGGCTGGGGAGCGGGGGAGACGCACGACTTCGAGTCGCAGTACCTGGAGACGCTGGTCGGCCCGCTCGCCGAGGTGCGCGAGCGGTACGTCGAGCGCTCGCCCGCCGAGCACGCCGAACGGATCGACGCGCCCTTCCTGCTGCTCCAGGGACTCGACGACGTCATCTGCCCGCCCGCCCAGTGCGAGCGGTTCCTGGCGAGACTGGCGGAGACGGGGCGCCGCGTCCCGCACGCCTACATCGCCTTCGAGGGCGAGGGGCACGGATTCCGCCGGGCCGAGACGACCGTACGGGTCCTCGAAGGCGAACTCTCCCTGTACGCGCAGATGTTCGGCTTCAACCCTCCCGGCATCCCGACCCTGGAGCTCGACCGTTGATTTCGCACGCACCACTCGTCCCGCTCACCCGGCCGGCCCGTCTGGCCCCCGGCGCCCGGGTCGCCGTCGTCGCCACCAGCGGACCGCTGCCGGAGGAGCGGCTGCAGGCCGGCCTCGACATCCTGCGCGGCTGGGACCTCGACCCGGTGGTGGCACCGCACGTCCTCGACCGCCACCCCGGTTTCCGCTACCTCGCCGGTACGGACGCGGACCGCGCCGCCGACTTCCAGGCGGCCTGGTGCGACCCCGCCGTCGACGCGGTGCTGTGCGCGCGGGGCGGCTACGGCGCCCAGCGCATGGTCGACCTGCTCGACTGGGACGCCATCCGGGCCGCGGGGCCCAAGGTGCTCGTCGGGTACAGCGACATCACCGCGCTGCACGAGGCGTTCGCCACCCGCGTGGGCCTCGCCACCCTGCACGGACCGATGACGGCGGCCCTCGCCTTCCTGAAGAACGCCCGTACCCAGGAGCACCTGCGCGACACGCTCTTCCGCCCCGAGTCGGTACGCACCCTCGTCTCCGGCACGCGCGCCCCGCTGGTGCCCGGACGGGCCCGGGGCGTCACGCTCGGCGGCTGCGTCAGCCTGCTCGCCGCCGACCTCGGCACCCCGCACGCCCGCCCCTCGGCCCGCGGCGGGCTCCTGATGATCGAGGACGTCGGGGAGGAGGCCTACCGGCTGGACCGGATCCTCACCCAGCTGCTGCGCGCCGGCTGGCTCGACGGCGTCGCCGGGATCGCCCTCGGCTCGTGGGAGGACTGCGGTCCCTACGAGGAGCTGAGAACCGTGCTCGCGGACCGGCTCGGCCCGCTCGGGGTGCCCGTCGCCGAGCACTTCGGCTTCGGGCACGTCGCATCGGCGCTGACGGTCCCGTTCGGCGTGACGGCCGACCTGGACGCGGACGCGGGGACGCTCACGCTGGACGAACCGGCGCTGGTGTAGGCGGCCGCGCGAGCGTGCCGGAAGGCGCCCGGCGCCGGTCCGTCCCCCGGCCCGGCGGGGGTCCCCCGCGCCTGGCCGACGTGGCTCTCCGGGCCGGGCCCGCGCGGCTCACCGCGGCAGGTCACGGGCGGTCCGGCTCGCGTATCGTGGCGGGATGCCGGACAACGCGCGCTATCTCGCCGAGGGCCCTCGTGTGGGCATCCGGCACTTCACGCCCGGGGACGGGCCCGAGTTCACCGCCCGGGCCAGGGAGAGCAAGGACCTGCACCACCCCTGGCTGTTCCCGCCGACCGCTGCCGACGCGTACGCCGCCTACGCCGAGCGGCTCCTCGGTGACCCGGCCCGCGCGGGCTTCCTGGTCTGCGCGCGGGACAGCGGGGAGATCTCCGGATTCATCAACATCAACAACATCGTCGAGGGCGCCTTCCTCTCGGGCGCGCTCGGCTACGGCGCCTTCGCGCACGCCGCGGGCAAGGGGCACATGAGCGAGGGGCTGCGCCTCGTCGTCCGGCACGCGTTCACGACGATGGGGCTGCACCGCCTGGAGATCAACGTCCAGCCCCGCAACACCGCCTCGGTCGCGCTCGCCCGTCGCGCGGGCTTCCGGCTGGAGGGCTTCTCGCCCGACTTCCTCTTCATCGACGGCGCCTGGCGCGACCACGAGAGGTGGGCCATCACGGCCCGCCCCGCCTGAGCACACCCCCGCCCCGTCTGAACACGCCCGGCCCGGCCGCCCCCGCCCGGCCCCGGCCGCCCTCCGCCTTTGCGGAAACCTGACCGGGTGAGCCCCTGGTCACCTCACCGGCCACGATGTTCGATGGTGATCGTGACCACGATCCGACGTGACGTACTGACACTGCCGGCCGCCGAGTTGGGACCGGACAACCCGCTCCCCGCGCTGCGGCCGCTCGACGAGGCGCACCAGATCGACGACCGGGACAAACAGGGACTGCCCCGCGACATGGCACGGCAGATCGGCTACGCACCCCTGCGCGGCGTCCTGCCCGAGCGCATCCGCGACGGATACGGCAGACAGCGCGCCCCCGCACCGTCGACACCGTCGTGATCGAGAACGACCGGCTGCGCGCCACGGTGCTGCCCGGCCTCGGAGGCCGCGTCGCCTCCCTCTTCCACAAGCCCACCGGACGTGAACTGCTCTACCGAAACCCCGTCCTGCAGCCCGCCTGCTTCGCGCTCAACGGCGCCTGGTTCTCCGGCGGCATCGAGTGGAACATCGGCGCGACCGGGCACACCACGCTCTCCTGCTCACCCGTGCACGCCGCCCGCGTACCCGCCCCGGACGGCGGGGTGATGCTGCGCCTGTGGGAGTGGGAGTGGGAGTGGGAGTGGGAGCGGCTGCGCGACCTGCCGTTCCAGATCGACCTGTGGCTGCCGGACGGCTCCGACTTCCTCCACGTGGGAGTGCGCGTCCGCAACCCGCACGAGAGGCCGGTGCCCACCTACTGGTGGTCCAACATCGCCGTGCCCGAGGAACGCCGGGTGCTCGCCCCCGCGGAGCGCGCCTGGCACTTCGGGTACGAGCGCCGGCTGCGCGACATCCCCGTGCCCGGGTACGACGGCGCCGACCGCACGTACCCGCTCAACAGCACCTTCCCCGCCGACTACTTCTACGAGGTGCCCGACGGACGGCGCCGCTGGATCGCCGCTCTCGACGACCGGGGCGACGGACTCGTGCAGACGTCCACCGACACCCTGCGCGGCCGGAAGCTCTTCGTCTGGGGCGCGGGCACCGGCGGGCGGCGCTGGCAGGAATGGCTCACCGAGCCCGGCACCGGCGGCTACTGCGAGAACCAGGCCGGACTCGCCCGCACCCAGCTCGAACACGTACCGCTCGACGCGCGGAGCGAGGTCTCCTGGCTGGAGTCGTACGGGCCGCTGAGCACCGACCCGGACACCGTGCACGGTGCTGACTGGGCGGCCGCCCTCGCGGAGGCGGAGGACCGGCTCCAGGCCGTCCTGCCGCGTGCCGACGTGGACGCCGCCTACGAGGCGTGGCGGCCGCACGCCGACACCGAGCCCGGTGAGAGGCTGGCCACGGGCTCCGGCTGGGGCGCCCTCGAAGTGCTGCGCGGCGGACTCGAACTTCCCGGCACCCCCTTCGACGAGTCCACGCTCGACGAAGCGACCGCCCCGTGGCTCGAACTGCTCAGGTCCGGCGCGTTCCCCGAGCCCCGCCGGGTCCGGCCGCCCGGCGAGACGCTCGTGGCCCCCCACTGGCGGGACATGCTGGAGACGGCGCCCGCGAAGCCGTTCACCGAGTACCACCTCGGCGTCGCCCAGTGGCACGCCGGTGACAAGGCGCAGGCGGTGCGCAGTTGGGAGCGGGCGCTCACGCTGGCCCCGTCCCTGTGGCCGCTGCTGCGCTGCCTCGCCGTCGCCGACCAGGAGGCCGGCCACCACGAACGGGCCGCCGACCGGTACGCCGAGGCGTTCGACGACCTCTGCCGGGAGCGGCGCGACGACGGCGAGGCGTGGACGGCGGCGACCGCGGCCCTCGGCCGGGAGGCCGTCACGGCGCTGCTCGCGGCGCGGCGGCCCGCCGACGCGCGGGCCGTCTGGGTGCAGCTGCGCCCCGACATGCGCGAGCGGGGCGGGTTCTGCTGGAGGCGGAGTTGCTGCTCGCGGAGGGCGACCGGGAGGCCGCGCGTGCCGTCTTCGACGCCGGTTTCGAGGTGGCCGACCTGCGCGAGGGGGACGAGGTGATCGGGCGCGTGTGGGCGCGGATCAGCGAGGAGGCGCTGCCGGACCGCTACGAGTTCCGGATGCGGCCGCCGGGGGAGTGAGTGCCCCCGCGACGACCGCGAGCACCCCGCTCCGCGCCCGGCGGGCCCGCACACCCCCGCTCCTCCGAGAGACGAATCCGCAGGCGCCGGGATCCGCCGAAGATCCGGCGCAGGGGCGGCACCATGTGACCATGCTGACATGACACCCGGTCGGATCATCTTCCTCAACGGCACCTCCAGTTCAGGCAAGTCGAGCATCGCACGGGAGCTTCTGGACATCCTGGACGACGGCGTTTTCTTCCACCTGGCGGTCGACGCCTTCAACGCGATGCGCAGCAAGCGGGAACTCGGCTCCGTGGAGCTCGACGTCGCGCTGAGGCGCACCCGGATGGGCTTCCACCGCTCGATCGCGGCAATGGCCGAGGCGGGCAACGACATCGTGGTCGACCATGTGCTGAGCGAGCCGTGGCGGCTGCTCGACTGTCTGACGGTACTGCGACCCGAGGACGTCCTGTTCATCGGCGTCCACTGCCCGCTCGACGAACTGACCCGCCGCGAGTCGGCTCGGGGCGACCGCCCGCCCGGCCTCGCGGCGCACCAGTACGACCTGGTTCACAGCCACGGCGACTACGACTTCGAGTGCGACACCAGCACGATGAGCCCGCGCGAATGCGCCCAGCAGATCGCGGTGTTCCTCCCGCACCGCCCCAGCCCCACCGCCTTCACCCGCCTCCGTCGGCGCTACCTGACGGACGGCGGACAACCGCCGACGGCTGCGCGACCGCACACCGAGGCCCCGGGCGGACCCCACGCCCCTGGGGGCCCTCAGACCCCCGGCGGCCCGGGATTGCGGTCCACGTACTCGTAGATCGCCCCGTCCGGGTGCATCGCGATGAGGTTGCGGCCCGCCGGTGTCGCCACCGGGCCCGCCAGTACATGGGCGCCCGACCCGGTCAGCACCCGGTGGGCCTCCTCGACGTCCTTGACCGCGATGGTCGCGGCGACCTTCCGCAGGACGTCCAGTTCGGCCTCGGGACCGCTCATCAGCAAGAAGCAGCCGACCGCGGCGACCGAGACGCCACCGCGCTCGAAGCGGAGGGCGCGTTGGCCCGCCAGCCTCTCGTAGAAGGGCACCGAAGCCTCCAGGTCGTCGACGCAGACGCGCAGCGTGGCTCCCAGAATCTCCATGCCGCAAAGCCTAGTTGGGGACGGACGCGGACGAGATCGTTTCGGGTGACCCCGTGTCACCGCTCGTTAGCCGGGCCGCTCACCGGGTACCCGGGTGCCATGAACCGCTTGGAGCACACGGAACATCTGGACAGGAAGCTGATCGACGAGTTGGCGCAGGTGGCCCGTGAGACCGTGCGCGACGAACTGCGGGAACAGACGCGCAAGCAGCGCCGCACGGCCACGCTGTACGCCGCGTCGGGCGCCACCGCCCTCTACGCGGGCGCCGCGCTGGCGCTCGCCGTCGGCCTGGCGCTCGCGATCGGGCTGCCCGGCTGGGCAGCGGCGCTGATCACCGCCGCGCTGCTCGCCGCGGTCGCCTACCTGCTGCGCGGTGCGGCCCGCCCGTCCGGGTCCCGGCCGACGCCCACCAGTGAGGCGGCCCCCACCGGCCACGACCACGTCGTCGGCGGCAGCGCCCCGGGCGCCCCGCCGAGCGGCCTCGGCATGCCGTACCCGCCGGTCCCGCCCGTCGCTCCCACCGCGGGCGTGCCGGCCACGGACGGACCGCACGCCGCCCAGCCCGGCGCGCCGCGCCAGGACGACGTGAACCCGGAGGCACCGCGTCGGTGACCTCACCCGCACGCCACGGCGGCCCCGGGAGCGACCTCCCGGGGCCGCCGCGCGTGAGGGGGCCGGCCGGGTGGGGGACGTTTGACGGGGCTGGTCAGGGGGACGCGGAAAGCCCGTATGCCCGTATGAGCGACATCGCCGGGAGGCAAACTGTGAGGCGACCCCGCATTGTGATCGTCGGTGCCGGCTTCGCCGGGTACCAGACGGCCCGCACGCTGTCACGGATGAGCCGGGGCAAAGTGGACATCACGCTGGTGAACCCGACGGACTACTTCCTGTACCTGCCGCTGCTGCCGCAGGTGGCCGCGGGTGTCCTGGAGGCCCGCCGAGTGACCGTCTCGCTGTCCGGAACACTGCCTCACGTCCGCCTCGTGCTCGGCGAGGCCGACGACATCGACCTCGACGCGCGGACGGTGCACTACACCGACCCCGAGGGCGACGAGGGAACGCTCACCTACGACCGGCTCGTCATCGCGGCCGGCAGCGTCAACAAGCTGCTGCCCATCCCCGGCGTCGCCGAGCACGCGCACGGCTTCCGGGGGCTTCCCGAGGCCCTGTACCTGCGCGACCACGTGATCCGGCAGGTGGAACTCGCGGCCGCGGCCGACGACCCGGCGAGCTGCGCCTCCCGGTGCACCTTCGTCGTCGTCGGCGCCGGGTACACCGGTACCGAGGTCGCCGCCCAGGGCAAGATGCTCACCGACGCGCTCGTGCGCAAGCAGCCGCTGCGCGAGGGGATCCAGCCGCGCTGGCTCCTGCTCGACCTCGCGAAACGGGTCCTGCCGGAACTCGACGAGCGGCTCTCCACCACCGCGGACCGGGTGCTGCGCGAGCGCGGAGTCGACGTGCGCATGGAGACCTCCGTGAAGGAGGCGACCCCGAAGGGCGTCCTGCTGACCGACGGCGAGTTCGTCGACACCCGCACCCTCGTCTGGTGCGTCGGCGTCCGCCCCGACCCGCTCGCCGAGTCCCTGGGGCTGCCCCTGGAGCGCGGCCGGCTGCTCGTCGACCCGTACCTCCAGGTGCCCGGCCGGCCCGAGGTCTTCGCCTGCGGCGACGCCGCCGCCGTCCCGGACCTGGAGAAGCCGGGCCAGTACACGCCGATGACCGCCCAGCACGCCTGGCGGCACGGGAAGATCGCCGCCCGCAACGTCGCGGCCTCCCTCGGGGTCGGCGACCGCCGCCCCTACCGGCACCGCGACATGGGCTTCACCGTCGACCTCGGCGGCGCCAAGGCCGCCGCCAACCCCCTGGGCCTGCCCCTCTCGGGCCCGCTCGCCAATCTCGTCACCCGCGGCTACCACCTCGCCGCGATGCCCGGAAACCGCGTCCGCGTCGCCGCCGACTGGTTCCTGGACGCCGTACTGCCCCGGCAGGGCGTCCAGTTGGGGCTCGTCCGCTCGTGGTCCGTGCCCCTCGACACGGCCTCGCCGGAACTGGCCCGGATGCCGGGCGGCCCCGAGAAGGACGCCACGACGCCGAAGAACCCGGGCAAGGCCGCGGACAGCGCGGAAGGAGACTCATGAACAACCACCAACTCGTCGAGCTCGGACAGCAGTTGCGCGTCGACAGCGTCCGGGCCGCGGCCTCCGCGGGGTCGGGGCACCCGACGTCCTCGATGTCCGCCGCCGACCTGATGGCCGTCCTGCTCGCCCGCCACCTCCACTACGACTTCGAGCGGCCCGCCCACCCGGGCAACGACCGCTTCGTCCTCTCCAAGGGACACGCCTCGCCGCTGCTGTACTCGGCGTACAAGGCGGCCGGGGCGATCAACGACACGGAACTGCTCACCTTCCGCAAGCTCGGCAGCCGGCTGGAGGGCCACCCGACGCCGCAGCGGCTGCCCTGGGTCGAGACGGCCACCGGCTCGCTGGGCCAGGGACTGCCCGTCGCCGTCGGCATCGCCCTCGCGGGCAAGCGCCTCGACCGCACCGGCTACCGCGTCTGGGTGCTGTGCGGCGACAGCGAGCTGGCCGAGGGGTCCGTGTGGGAGGCCGCCGAACACGCCGGGTACGAGAACCTGGACAACCTGACCGCGATCGTCGACGTCAACCGGCTCGGCCAGCGCGGACCCACCCGTCACGGACACGACCTGGACGCGTACGCGCGCCGGTTCAAGGCCTTCGGCTGGCACACCGTCGAGGTCGACGGCCACGACGTGGAGGCCATCGACCGCGCCTACGGCGAGGCCGCCTCCACGACCGGACAGCCGACCGTGATCCTCGCCCGCACCCTCAAGGGCAAGGGCGTCGAGGCCGTGCAGGACCGCGAGGGCATGCACGGCAAGCCGGTCCCCGACGCCGACGAGGCCGTCGCGGAGCTCGGCGGCGTACGCGACCTGCGGGTGGAGGTGCAGGCGCCGCCCGCCGCGCGTGTCCTGCACGCCGTGAGCAGCGGCCGGCCCGACCTGCCGCGGTACGACCTCGGGGACGAGGTCGCCACCCGCGACGCCTACGGGCACGCCCTCACCGCGCTCGGCTCCGCCCGCGGTGACGTCGTCGCCCTCGACGGCGAGGTCGGCGACTCGACGCGGACCGAGTACTTCGCCAAGGAGCACCCCGACCGCTACTTCGAGTGCTACATCGCCGAGCAGCAGATGGTCGCCGCCGCCGTCGGATTCGCCACGCGCGGCTGGGTGCCGTACGCCGGCTCGTTCGCCGCGTTCCTCACCCGCGCCCACGACTTCGTGCGGATGGCCGCGATCAGCGGGGCGGGCCTCAACCTGGTCGGCTCGCACGCCGGTGTCGCCATCGGCGAGGACGGGCCCTCGCAGATGGGCGTGGAGGACCTGGCGATGTTCCGGGCCGTGCACGGATCCACCGTGCTCTACCCGTGCGACGCCCAGCAGACGGCGAAGCTCGTCGCCGCCATGGCCGACGGCGAGGGCATCCGCTATCTGCGCACCTCGCGCGGCAAGTCGCCGGTGATCTACGGACCCGGCGAGGAGTTCCCTGTCGGCGGCAGCAAGGTGCTGCGCGCGTCCGACGAGGACCGGCTGACGGTCGTCGCGGCGGGTGTCACCGTGCACGAGGCGCTGGCCGCGGCCGACGCGCTCGGCCGGGACGGCATCGCGGTCCGCGTGATCGACCTGTACTCGGTCAAGCCCGTCGACCGCGACACCCTGGTCGAGGCCGCCGAACGCACCGGCTGCATCCTCACCGTCGAGGACCACCACCCGGAGGGCGGCATCGGGGACGCGGTCCTCGACGCCTTCACCGACGGGCGCCCGGTCCCGCGCCTGGTCCGGCTGGCCGTACGCGGCATGCCGGGGTCCGCGAGCCCCGAGGAGCAGCTGCACGAGGCGGGCATCGACGCCGACTCGATCGCGGCTGCGGCCAGGATGCTGGTGGAACAGGCCATCCTGCCCTGAGCCGAGCGGTACCGGACGACCCAGCGACCCCGGTGCCGGCCGCGGCGCCAGGAAGGAAGCCGCCATGAGCAGCCCGGACACGGTGCGGGTGGGCCGTCGCACCGTGGAGGTCCACCGCCCGGACAAGGTCCTGTTTCCCGCGGACGGGAGCGGCAGGCAGTACACGAAAGGCGACCTCGTCGCGTACTACCGCACGGTCGCCCGCTTCATGCTGCCCCATCTGCGGGGGCGCCCGCTGATGCTGGAGCGGCACCCGGACGGCATCGACGGTCCCCGGTTCATGCAGAAGAACACTCCGGAGTACTACCCGGAGTGGATCGAGCGGGCCGAGCTGGCGAAGGAGGGCGGCACCGTCACGCACACCGTGTGCGGCGACGCCGCCACCCTCGCCTACCTCGCCGACCAGGCGTGCGTCACGCCTCACCGCTGGCTCTCCCGCGTCGGCAGCCCCGACCGGCCCGACCGCATGGTCATCGACCTCGACCCCGCCGGGGACGACTTCGAGGCGGTCCGTGCGGCGGCCCGGCACGTGGGGGAGCTCCTCGACGAGGTGCGGCTCCCCTCCGCGCTGATGACGACGGGCTCGCGCGGGCTGCACGTCGTGGTGCCGCTGAACGGGAACCACGGCTTCGACGAGGTACGCGCGTTCGCCCGGGACCTCGCGGACGTCCTCGCCGGCGCGCACCCCGACCTGCTGACCACCGCCGCCCGCAAGAAGGACCGGGGCGAGCGCCTCTATCTCGACGTGCAGCGCAACGCGTACGCGCAGACCGCCGTGGCCCCCTTCGCCGTCCGCGCCAGGCCGGGCGCCCCGGTCGCCGTGCCCGTCTCCTGGGACCAGCTGGACGACCCCGGGCTCGGGCCGCGCCGCTGGACCGTCGCCGACGCGCTCGGGCAGGCGGAGACCGATCCGTGGCGGGATCTCGGCAGGGGACGCGCGCTGGGACCGGCCAGGCGTAGGCTGAACGCACTACGTTCCGGTGGCTGACCGGTCTCGCCCAGGCGCATACTGGCAGGTTTGACCAGCCGATCTCGGGCCACCCGGAGTTCGAGGTGGCCATGTCGAACACATCGAACACATCGAAGACACCGAGTTCACGAAACGCACAGAACACACGGCGTTCGCGCAACTCCGCGGAGCCACAGAACACACACGACGAGCAAGACCAGCAAGACGAGCACGGCACGCGGAGCGCACCGGACAGACGCGGCGCGCCCGCCGACAACAGCACGGACAGCGACACGAACAGCGCGGCGGGCGGCCGGCCCAAGCCGATGGAAGTGCTGCGGCACGCCCGCGCCCAGCTGTCGGAACTCACCGGAATGGTGGCCGAGTCGGTGTCGTCCTTCGAACGCACGGAGGACGGCTGGGCTCTGGAGGTCGAGGTCGTGGAACTCGAGAAGATCCCCGACACGATGAGCCTGCTGGCGAGCTACCAGGTGGAACTCGACGCGGACGGCGAGCTGACCGGCTACCGCCGCGTACGTCGCTACGAACGCGGGAGAGCCGAGTCGCGCAGGTCCGGCGGCCGATAGGCGCACCGCTTCCCCGCACACACCCACTGACTAAGGAGGACAGGTCGGTATGACCGTTGTCCCGGCACAGCAGACCGGAGGATCGGGCGGCACCAGTGGCCTCTACGACGTCCTCGAGCTCGTCCTCGACCGAGGAATCGTGATTGATGCCTTCGTGCGAGTCTCCCTTGTCGGCATCGAGATCCTGAAGATCGACGTACGTGTCGTCATCGCGAGTGTCGACACCTACCTGCGCTTCGCCGAGGCGTGCAACCGGCTGGACCTCGAAGCCGGCCCCCACAAGAACCCGGGGCTGCCCGACCTCGTGGGCGAGATGACCGAGTCGGGCGCCCGGGGCAAGTCGAAGGGGGCGCTGTCCGGCGCCGCCGAGACGATCTCCGACGCGTTCAAGCAGGCCCGTGACGACGGCTCCGCGCAGAGCGAGTCCCGGCCGCGTGCCCGCAAGTCCACCACCTCGCGCCGGAAGGAGGAGCAGGAGTGAGCACGTACATCTACGGCATCACCGAGGGCTCGCATCCGTCGCTGCCGGACGGCATGGGCGGGGTCGGCGACCCGCCGCGCCCCGTGCGGATCCTCAAGGAGGGCGAGCTGGCGGCCATCGTCAGCGACGCCCCCGAGGGCCTGCGGCCCAAGCGCAGGGACCTGCTCGCCCACCAGACCGTGCTGGGCGAGGCGGGCGCCGGAGGACCGGTCCTGCCGATGCGGTTCGGCAGTGTCGCCGCCGACGACGAGGCCGTCACGACGGTGCTCGCCGAGCGCGCGGAGCACTACGCGGAACGGCTGCGGACGCTGGCCGGCAAGGTCGAGTACAACGTCAAGGCGAGCCACGACGAAGAGGCCGTGCTGCACCGGGTCCTGGGCGAGAACCCCGACATCCGGGCGCTCACCGAGGCCAACCGCCAGGCGGGCGGTGGCAGTTACGAACAGAAGATGAGGCTCGGCGAGATGGTCGCCGCCGCCGTGCAGGCCCGCGAGGTCGCGGACGCGGTGGAGGTGCGGCAGGCCCTTGAGCCGGCCGCGGACGCCGTGAGCTCCGGCCCCGAGTCCACCGGCTGGCTGACCAACGTGTCGTTCCTGGTGGAACGCGATCAGGCCGCGGCGTTCCTGGAGACCGTCGAGCGGGTCCGTACCGCGATGCCCCATCTGGAGCTGCGGGTCAACGGGCCCCTGCCGCCGTACAGCTTCGTCGAGCCGGGACCCTCCGAGCCCGCGGCCGAACCGGCCGCCGGCACGACGGGCGCGACGGCCGCGCCGAGAGGCGGCGAGTGAGGCGATGGGACTGATAGGCGAGGTACTGATGCTGCCGCTCGCCCCGGCGCGCGGCAGCCTCTGGGCGGTCAGACAGGTGCTCTCCGAGGCCGAACGCCAGTACTACGACCCGGCCGCGGTGCGGGCCGAGCTCGCCGCACTGGAGCAGCGGCTCGAGGGGGGCGAGATCGGAGAGGAGGAGTTCGACCGACAGGAGGACGCCCTCCTGGACCGGCTGGAAGTCGCCCTGGGCAAGAGCACGGGGACCAACGACGGGACGACAGCATGAACCGACTGGGACTCGGCCTCGCCGTAGGGGCCGGGTACGTCCTCGGACGTACCAAGAAGATGAAGTTGGCGTTCGCCGTCGGCACGATGGTGGCCGGAAAGCGCATGAACCTCAGCCCGCGCGGTGTCGCGGATCTGGTCTCGCAGCAGTTGCAGAACAATCCGCAGTTCAAGGAGATCGGCGACCAGCTCCGCCAGGACCTGCGCGGAGTGGGCAAGGCGGCGTCCGGTGCCCTCGTCGAGCGGCAGATCGAAGGTCTCGCCGACCGGCTGCACGGACGGACCGCCGAGGTCCGCGACCAGCTCTCCGGCGTGACCCCCGACGTGCCGGGGGCCGACGACGAGGAGGACGAGGACGCCGAGGAAGCCTCGGACGCCGAGGAGCACGAGGCGTCCGACCGCGACGAACCGGACGACGACGAACCGGACGATGACGAGCCGGACCACCACGAGCCGGACGACGAGGCGGAGCAGGACGAGTCGGAGGACCGGCGGTCCGACGACGAGCCCTCCCGGCCGCGCGGAAAGGCACCGGCCAAGAAGACCGCCGCCAAGAAGGCACCGGCGAAGAAGGCCCCCGCGAAGAAGGCGGCCAAGAAGGCGCCCGCACGGAAGACGGCCGCACGCGCGGCCGAGAAGGCTCCCGCGAAGAAGACGGCCGCGGCCAGGACCGCACGGCGCCGGGCAGCCGGGGAAGGGAGCGACCATGACTGACACCGTCGGGTCCGCCAAGGACCGTGTGAAGGACAACCCGCTGACCGGCGTCGTGCAGAGCGAGGCGGCCGACCGGCTCAAGTCGGAGGTCCAGGACTATCTGTCGGCCCAGGCCCAGCGGCTGCTGACCGGGGTCGGGCGCAAGCTCGGCGAGACGACCGGCAAGCTCAACGACATCGCCGAGGGCAACAGCCCGGGCTTCGCGAAGCTCGCCGCGGACGGCGGACGCAAGATCGCCGAGGGCAAGGGGCCGCTGCGCACCGCCATGGAGCTCGGCGCGGGCCGCGCCAAGGACAACGTGGTCGGCGCCTTCAAGAACCTCACCGGCGGCAAGGGCAAGCGCAAGGGCGGCAGCGCCGGTCAGAAGCCCACGGTGATCATGGAGTTCGTCGACGTGGGGGTGCCGCTGCGCACCGCGTACGACCAGTGGACCCAGTACCAGGACTTCAGCACCTTCGCGAAGGGCGTGAAGAGCGCCAACCGTGCCGACGACACCACGTCGGACTGGCAGGCCAAGATCTGGTGGTCCAGCCGGAGCTGGAAGGCGACCACCACCGAACAGGTGGCCGACGAGCGGATCTCCTGGACGTCCGAGGGCGCGAAGGGGTCGACGAAGGGTGTCGTCACCTTCCACTCCCTGGGCGAGAACCTCACCCGGGTCCTCATGGTCATCGAGTACTACCCCTCGGGCTTCTTCGAGAAGACCGGCAACATCTGGCGCGCCCAGGGCCGGCGGGTCCGGCTCGACCTGAAGAACTACGCCCGGTTCATCACGTTCAAGGGCGAGGCGGAGGACGGCTGGCGCGGTGAGATACGCGACGGCGAGGTCGTCACCAGCCACGAGGACGCGGTCGCCGAGGAGGAGGAACAGTCCGAGGACCAGGACGCTCCCGAGGACGGGCACGAGGAGGAGCCGGCCGAGGACGAGTACGAGGACGAGGCCGAGGCCGAGGCCGACGAGGGGCAGGCCGAGGACGAGCCCGCCGGCGAGGCCGACGAGGAGGCGTACGCGGAAGAGGGCGAAGAGGCGGACGAGGACGACGGCCGGTACGCCGACGAGGCTGACGAGGACGCCGAGTACGCCGAGGAGGAGCCCGCCGGGGACGAGGTGGCCGACGAGGAGTACGAGGACGAGGCCGCCACGGGCCGGGAGAACCGATGACCACGGCAAGCAGGCTCCCCGACCCCTACGGTTCGGGCGGTGGCGCCAACCTCGCCGACATCCTCGAACGGGTGCTCGACAAGGGCATCGTGATCGCCGGTGACATCAAGATCAACCTCCTCGACATCGAGCTGCTCACGATCAAACTGCGGCTCATCGTCGCCTCCGTCGACAAGGCGAAGGAGATGGGCATCGACTGGTGGGAGGACGACCCGGCCCTGTCGTCGCGTGCGCACCACAAGGAACTCGCCCGCGAGAACAGGGAACTGCGCGACCGGCTCGCCGAGCTGGAGGGCACGGACGCGGGCAGGGAGGTGCCGCGCACCGGTGTGCACCGGGAGGTCCCGCGCACCGGGACACCGCCCCGTGAGGTCCGGTCGCGGGAGTCCCCGCGCCGGGAGGACGAGGAGGAGCCGTCATGAGCGGACTGCGTTACGTCTACGCGATCTGCCGCCCCTTCTCGACCCCGCTGCAGGCGGAGCTCACCGGAGTGGCCGGCGGTCCGCCGAAGCTGCTGCGGCACGGCGGTCTCGTCGCGGTGGTCAGTTCCGTCCCGGAGGAGGACTTCGCCGAGGCCCCGCTGCGGGCGCACCTGGAGGACCTGGACTGGCTGGGTGCGACCGCCCGCGGCCATCAGTCCGTGATCGACGCGCTCACCGTGGTCACCAGCCCGCTCCCGCTGCGGCTCGCCACCGTCTTCCGGGACGACAGCGGCGTACGCGTGATGATGCAGGAGCGGGAGGAGGCGTTCCTGCGGACGCTCGACCGGCTCGACGGACGGGTGGAGTGGGGCGTCAAGGTGTACGCGGAGCAGTCCGAGGCGTCCGGCGGGTCCCGTTCGCCGGAGACCTCCCCGGAGGCATCCCCGGCGGGCGCCGGGGGCGCGGCCCGGAGCGGGCGTGACTACCTGCGGCAGCGGCGCATGCAGCGGCAGGCGCACGAGGATCGGTGGGAGCAGGCCGAGGCGTTCGCCCAGCGGTTCCACACCACGCTCCGCGAGCACGCGGAGGACGCCCGGGTGCACGCCCCGCAGAACGCGGCGCTGTCCGGGGTGCCGGGGCGCAACGTGCTCAACGCGGCCTACCTCGTGCCGCGTTCGCGGTCCGAGGCGTTCGTGGAACTCGTGGACCGTACGAAGGACGAGGCGGGCCCGATGCGGGTGGAACTCACCGGCCCGTGGGCCGCCTACTCGTTCAGCGGGGAGCAGACGTGACCGTAGTCGAACGCCGTGAGGTCGCCCTCGTCGATCTCCTCGACCGGCTGCTCGCCGGCGGGGTCGTCATCGCGGGGGACATCACGCTGCGGATCGCGGACGTGGACCTCGTGCGCATCGATCTGAACGCCCTCATCAGTTCGGTGAACGAGCAGGTGCCCTCGCCCTGGCAGGAGCTGATATGAGCACCGAGGACGCCCGTGCCGGAGGCGTGCGGGCCGAGGACCTGGACGATGCCGTGGAGCCGGCCGCCGGGGAAGCGCGGACCTCGGGTGCGGGTGCGGGCCCGCGCACGCGGATGGAACTGGACCCCGACACCGTGGAGCGCGACCTGGTCAAGCTCGTGCTGACCGTCGTGGAGCTGCTGCGCCAGCTGATGGAGCGGCAGGCGCTGCGCCGTTTCGACACGGGCGATCTCTCGGAGGACCAGGAGGAGCGGATCGGGCTCACGCTGATGCTGCTGGACGAGCGGATGACCGAGCTGCGCGAGCGCTACGGCCTGCGGCCCGAGGACCTCAATCTGGACCTCGGGCCGCTCGGACCGCTGCTGCCGCGCGAGTAGACGCCGGGCCGGGGGGTGTCCGACACATGCCCGCGGTGTCGCGGTGTCCGGCACCCCCCCAGGGGTCAGGCCGCCTTCCGGCAGAGGATCTCGCCGTGCAGCACCGCGAACCAGCCGTCCCGCTGCCGCCCCCACTCCCGCCAGGCGTCGGAGGCGGCCCGCAGCCGCTCGTCGCTCGCGTGCCCGCCCTCCCGCACCCGGTCCGCGTAGGCGGAGGCGAGGGTGCGGTCGGCCCACAGACCGCTCCACCACGAACGCTCCTCGTCGGTCGCGAACGTCCACGTGCCCGACGTGGCCGTGACGTCCGCGAGCCCGGCCTCCAGCGCCCACGCCCTGAGCCGGCGTCCCGCGTCGGGCTCGCCGCCGTTGGCGCGGGCCACCCGCAGATACAGGTCCAGCCAGTCGTCCAGCCCCGGTGACCGCGGATACCAGGTCATCGCCGAGTAGTCGGCGTCGCGGACCGCGATGTACCCGCCCGGCCTCGTGACCCGGTGCATCTCCCGCAGCGCCCGCACGGGGTCGCCCACGTGCTGGAGCACCTGATGGGCGTGGACCACGCAGAACGTCTCGTCCGGGAAGTCCAGGGCGTGGACGTCCGCGACCGCGAAGCCGACGTTCGAAAGGCCCCGCCCGGCGGCTTCCCGGCGGGCCCTGTCCAGGATGCCGGGGGCGTGGTCGACGCCCGTGACGTGCCCGTCCGGCACCAGTTCCGCCAGGTCGGCGGTGATGGTGCCGGGGCCGCAGCCGATGTCCAGGATCCGCATGTGCGGCTTCAGCGAGCCGAGGAGGTACGCCGCCGAGTTGGCGGCGGTGCGCCAGGTGTGCGAGCGCAGGACGGACTCGTGGTGTCCGTGCGTGTAGACGGCGGTCTCCTGAGACCTCGACATGACCGGCTCCCCTTCTCGGCGTGCGGATTTCCCGGCGTGCGCCGCCCCGCGGAGCCACTCCGCGGGGCGGTACGGTCACCGTACGCGCTCATGTCGCATGATGAGACCGCCGTCTTACGATACGGACTCCAGGTGGGCCGGGGCGATGCCCTCGCCGTCCGCGTCCCGGGCCGGCGCCCGGCGCCGGTCGCGGGCCGCCGAGAGGCCCTGGACGGTGTACGCGGCGCCCACGCCCAGGGCCGCCCCCACGAGGACGTCGCTCGGGAAGTGGACGCCCGTGTACACCCGGGAGACCGCCACCGCGGCGGCGAGCGGCGCCACGACCGCGCCCCAGCCCGCCGACTGCAGGGCGACACCCGTGGCGAAGGCCGCAGCCGACGCGGAGTGACCCGACGGGAAGGAGGTGGTGATCGGCTGCCGCTTGAGGCGGCGAGTGAGCGGAACCGGGTCCAGCACGGGCCGCCCGCGCCGCACGGACCGCTTGCCGACGGTGTTGATCGTGGCGGACGCGAGGGTCAGGGAGGCGAGACCGTGCGCGGCGGCGCGGCGTCCCCCGGCCCCGCCGGCCGTGAGCACGGCAGCCGTCGCGAACCACAGCACCCCGTGGTTCGCGCTCCGGCTCAGCCGGGGCAGGAGACGGTCGCAGCCCGGCCAGTGCCGGGCCGCGACGGCCTCGAAGAGCCCGGCGTCGGAGGAGATGAGCCGGTCACGGAGGGTGCGGCGGCCCGGAGGGCGGACGGTGAGATCGACATCTGGGGTCATGGAAGTGCGAGTACCCCGAGGTCGCGCACAGTCCGCCTGGTGCCTGGTGCCTGGTGCCTGGTGCCTGGTGCCTGGTGCCTGGTGCCTGGTGCCCGGCGGCCCGGCCGCACCGCGGTCCGTTGACGCGGGCGGCCGGACGGGAGACCGGGTCCGTATATCGGTTTGCCCGGCGGCGGGCCCGGCACGGACAATGCGCCGCATGGGACACCTGGAAGCCGCACACCTCGAGTACTACCTCCCCGACGGGAGGGCGTTGCTCGGCGACGTGTCGTTCCGGGTGGGCGAAGGCGCCGTCGTCGCGCTCGTCGGCCCCAACGGGGCCGGGAAGACGACCCTGCTGCGGATCATCTCCGGGGAGCTGAAGCCGCACGGGGGCACCGTCACCGTCGGCGGCGGGCTCGGTGTGATGCGCCAGTTCGTGGGCGCCGTACGGGACGAGACGACCGTCCGCGACCTGCTCGTCTCCGTCGCCCAGCCCCGTATCCGCGAGGCCGCGCGGGCCGTGGACGCCGCCGAGCACGGCATCATGACGGTCGACGACGAGGCCGCCCAGCTCCGCTACGCGCAGGCGCTCTCCGACTGGGCCGAGGTCCGCGGGTACGAGGCGGAGACGCTCTGGGACATCTGCACGACCGCCGCGCTCGGCGTCCCGTACGAGAAGGCGCAGTGGCGGCAGGTGCGGACGCTCTCCGGCGGAGAGCAGAAGCGTCTCGTCCTGGAGGCCCTCTTCCGCGGCTCCGACCAGGTGCTGCTGCTCGACGAACCGGACAACTACCTCGACGTGCCTGGCAAGCGCTGGCTGGAGGAGCGGCTGGCGGACACCCGCAAGACCGTCCTGTTCGTCTCCCACGACCGGGAACTGCTCGCCCGCGCCGCCGAGAAGATCATCAGCGTCGAGCCCAGCCCGACCGGCGCCGACGCCTGGGTGCACGGCGCCGGCTTCGCCACCTATCACGAGGCGCGCCGGGAGCGCTTCGCGCGCTTCGAGGAGCTGCGCCGCCGCTGGGACGAGAAGCACGCCCAGCTGAAGAAGCTCGTCCTCACCCTGCGCCAGGCGGCCGCGGTCAGCCACGAGATGGCGTCCCGGTACGCCGCCGCCCAGACCAGACTGCGCAAGTTCGAGGAGGCCGGGCCCCCGCCCGAGCCGCCGCGCGAGCAGGACATCACCATGCGGCTGCACGGCGGACGCACCGGCGTGCGCGCCATCACCTGCGAGAACCTCGAACTCTCCGGCCTGATGAAGCCCTTCGACCTGGAGGTCTTCTTCGGCGAGCGGGTCGCCGTGCTCGGCTCCAACGGCTCCGGCAAGTCGCACTTCCTGCGCCTGCTCGCCGGTGACGACGTCTCCCACTCGGGGCACTGGAAGCTCGGCGCGCGCGTCGTGCCGGGACACTTCGCGCAGACCCACGCCCACCCCGAGCTGCACGGCCGCACCCTGCTCGACATCCTGTGGTCCGAGCACTCCCAGGACCGGGGCGCCGCGATGTCCCGGCTGCGCCGCTACGAGCTGACGGCCCAGGCCGAGCAGCGCTTCGACCGGCTCTCCGGCGGACAGCAGGCCCGCTTCCAGATCCTGCTCCTGGAACTGGAGGGCGCCACGGCCCTGCTGCTCGACGAGCCGACCGACAACCTCGACCTGGAATCCGCGGAGGCCCTCCAGGAGGGCCTGGAGGCGTTCCAGGGGACGGTCCTGGCCGTCACCCACGACCGCTGGTTCGCCCGCTCCTTCGACCGCTACCTGGTCTTCGGCGGCGACGGGCGGGTCCGGGAGACGCCCGAGCCGGTCTGGGACGAGCGCCGGGTGGAGCGCGCCCGGTAACCCGCTCCCGGACGGGGTACCCGGACCGGACCACGGAAACCGCACCGCGGTAGGCAAGGAGCGGGGTGACACGATGATCGGAGTCGACCCGGACCGGCTGGACGACCAGCAGTTGATGAAGGAGCTGGAGACGATCCACCGCACCCGCCACGACACACTGCTGTACGGCTCGAACGACGCGCTGCGCACGCACAACGACCGCATGGCATCACTGGAGGGTGAGTACCTCCGCCGTAATCCACGTCGTCCGGTCGCCTCGGGCCGGACTCGTGAGGGTGCCCGGGAACGGGGGCCGGCCGGCGACTGACGCGGCCGCCGGCGTCGTCGGGAACACCCGCGTGTGACGCGGGACCCCGGGTCCCGCGTCACACGCCTGCGCGCGCCCGCGCCGACGCGGCGACCGGTGGGACGCCGCGCCGGACCGTGCGCCTCAGGCGCCGCGCCGCTTGGCGAACTCGGCCACGAACGTCTCGCGGAACGCCTTGAGGTCGTCGGGCTTACGGCTGGTGATCAGGACGTTCGGCCCGTGGTCGCAGACCTTGACCTGCTCGTCGACCCAGGTGGCGCCCGCGTTGCGCAGGTCCGTGCGCAGGCTCGGCCAGGAAGTGAGCACCCGCCCGGAGACCACGTCGGCCTCGATGAGGGTCCACGGGGCGTGACAGATCGCGGCGACCGGACGGCCCTGGTCGAAGAAGGCGCGTACGAAGGCGACCGCGGCCTCGTCCATGCGCAGCGCGTCCGGGTTGGCCACGCCGCCCGGAAGCACCAGCGCGTCGAAGGAGTCGGCCGACGTCTCGCCGGCGACCTCGTCGACCGGGAAGGTGTCCGCCTTGTCGAGGTGGTCGAACGCCTGGACCTCACCCCGCTTCGTCGACACCAGGACGGGCTCGTCGCCCGCGTCGGTCACCGCCTGCCACGGGTCGGTGAGCTCGATCTGCTCGACGCCCTCGGGGGCGGTCAGAAAAGCGATGCGCATGACTGCTCGGTGTCCTTTCCGTTGGTTCGTGTCCGGCCGGTTCGTGTCCGGCCGGTTGGTGTCCGGGCCGGTTGGTGTCCGGCCGGTCCGTGCCCGGCGGAATGCCGGTTCGTGCCCGGCCATCCGGGCACGCCGTCGTCCGGGTGGACCGTGCCCGTGGGGGCCGGAAGCCGCGGGCCGCCGCTGTTCGCTCACCCGTTCGTGGCGCCCGTTCGGCCGCCGGGGCCGGCGCGGCTGATGTCGGCGAGCGCGGAGTGCGGGTCCAGTGACACCGCGAGGTCCCCGAGGCTCACCATCCCCACCGGCCGCCCGTCCTCGACGACCGGCAGCCGGCGCACGGCGTGCTCGCGCATCAGGTCCACGGCGGCGGACACGGCGTCGTCCGGGCCGACCGCCAGCGGGCGCGGAGTGCACACGGCCCCGGCGCTCACGGTCAGCGGGTCGGCCCCGTCCGCGACCGCGCGCACGGTGATGTCGCGGTCGGTCAGCACCCCGACGATCCGCTGGTCACCGGCGACCAGCACGCTGCCGACGTCCTGGGCGCGCATCAGCTGCGCGACCTCGACGAGCGAGGCGTCGGGGCGGACCGCGACGACCCCCGGCGTCATGACGTCCCTCACCTGATCAGCCATGCCGGTCCATCCGTCCTCCCGGTGCGCGGGGTCCCCGGTCCGGGGTTCGCACCGCGTACCCGGGACCGGGCCGTCGACACCGGACGGAATCTCTCGCGTCGCGGGCGTTTGGTCCGGGAGGGCAGGGGCAGGCGCAGAATCAGTGCTTCGGACAGGAGGCACGTCCGTGGGAGCGGCTTCGTCGCCACGGGTGTGCCTGTCCGGCTCGGCGCGCTCCCGCGGTGACCGCCCATCGCACGGCACTCCAAGGGAGTTGCGACGCACCATGCGAACTCAGAGCGCGAGGCATCACCCGCACGACGACGCCCCCGACACCGCGGACGCGTTCCGCACTCTGGCCGCCCTGCCGCCCGGCGAGGAGCGCGACCGGCTCCGCGGCCGGATCGTCGAAGCCTGGCTCCCGATGGCCGAACGGCTCGCCGGACGGTTCCGCAACCGGGGCGAGAGCTCCGACGACCTGCGTCAGGTGGCGGCGCTCGGTCTGGTCAAGGCCGTCGACCGGTATGACCCCGAACTCGGCAACGCGTTCGAGAGCTACGCGGTACCGACCATCACGGGCGAGATCAAGCGCCACTTCCGCGACCACATGTGGACCCTGCACGTGCCGCGCCGGGTCCAGGACCTGCGCAACCGGGTGCGTTTCGCCATCCAGGACCTCTCGCAGACCGTCTCGGGCCGCAAGCCCACCGTCGCCGAGATCGCCGCGCACGCCCGGATGAGCGAGGAGGACGTACGGATCGGCCTGGAGGCGCTGGAGAGTTTCACCGCGCTGTCGCTCGACGCCGAACTGCCCGGCAGCGAGGACGGCTACTCCCTCAGCGACGCCCTCGGTGCCGCCGACCCGGCGCTGGACACCGTCATCGACCGCGAGGCCGTCAAACCGCGCCTGCAGGCGCTGCCCGAACGCGAGCGCGCCATCCTCTACATGCGGTTCTTCGGTGACATGACCCAGAGCCGCATCGCCGAGAAGCTCGGCATCTCGCAGATGCACGTCTCCCGCCTGATCAACCGCTGCTGCGACCGCATGCGCGACCAGATCCTGCGCGACGCCGTCTGACCCGCCCGGCGCACAGTCCTTCTGAAGCGTCCGGTGAGTCCGGCGCACGGCCCGCCCGTGCGCGAGGTCAGCCCACGCGCTCCAGGGCCAGCGCGATGTGACGGGCCATCATGTCCATCGCCCGCGCCTCCGCCATCGAGAACGCCGGCCGGGGCCCGCTCCGGAACAGGGTGAGCACCCCCCGTACGGGCCCGGTCACCGGTCCGGACGGGGCGGTCAGCGGGACGCAGAGCAGCGAGGTGACGTTCGCCCGGACGAGCACCGGAGCGCCGGACGCGTCCGCGCCGAAGGCGTCGGGGTCCTCGGGGCGCACCTGCAGCGCCGCCGACCCGCCGCGGGCCGCCTCGGCCACCAGCGGACAGGAGGCGGGGTCCTGCCCGGCCACGTCGGCGGCCGCCGGCTTCTCGGCCGACGGCGCCAGCACGGCCGTACGGGTCAGCCGCGCGGCCCCCTCGTCGGCCACCACCCAGTCCGCGAACCGCCCGTGCAGCACCCCGGCGGCCCGGCGCAGCACGGCGCAGCGGTCGTCGGAGGGCGACTTCAGCAGCGCCGTGGTCATCGCGTCGACCAGGTCCATCAGCGCCGCGTGCCGGGTGGTCTCGGTGAGGCTGGGCGCCGGACCGGGGCGGGACGCGCCCGAGGGGACGTCGGTGCCGGCCGGCTGCAGCACCACCAGGACGGCGGTGCGCGGTTCCCCGCTGGGCCTCAGCGCGGAGAGGGTGGCGCGCACCGGTACCGACGGCTCCTGCTGGAGGTGCGCCGTCAGACTCCGGTCGCCCTCGCCCCGGGCCACCGCCGCGGCCTGGGAGCGGAAGGCGGCACGGTCGGCGTGCGCGAGGAACCCGGTGAGCGGCCGCCCCGTCGCGTAGCCCGCCCGTACGCCGGTGAACGCGGTCGCCGCGAAGTTGAGCCGGCGCACCACCGTCTCGCGGTCCACCAGCGCCACCGGCACGGGCATGCGCTGGAAGAGGGCCTTCAGCAACTGCTGTTCCTGGCGGTCGCCCGGCGCGCCGCCCGCCGGCCCGTCCGCCGCCATGCCCGCCACCCGGGGCCACAACTGGCCGGCCACGTGCTCCAGTTCGAAAATCGCCGCGTCGAGCACCGTGGGCAGGTCACCGCTCGGAACGGAACGCGCGTTTCTGAGCTCCGCCACGCGGCGTACGAAGTCCGCGAGTTCTTCACCGAATTCGTCCGTCCGCGCCATGCGACGAACCTAACCCGGTCCCGGCCCGGCGCGGGAGGCGGGGCCGGAACCCGTACGAGGAGTTTGCCCCGCGGGCCAGCGGGAACGCGCTCAGGGAGGCGACGGGCAGGAGGGGCGGGCGATGCCGGAGACCGGCCGGTTGGGTCACGGGGCGGCGGAATCACCGGAGTCCGCGCTGCCGGGACGGCGGCTGTCGGAGCTCGTGGAACAGGCCGTCCGCTGCACCGCCGACTGCTGCGGGGCGAGCGGCATGGTCGCCGAAGTCCCGGCGACCGGTGCGGAACCGCCCGCCGCCGTCACCCACCCCGACCTCGCCGGGCTCGTCTCCGTTCAGCTCAGCTCCGGTGACGGGCCCATCCCCGACGCGCTGGGGCAGGGCGGCGCCGTCGGCGCGGAGGACCTGCTGAGGGAGGAGCGCTGGCCGGGGTATCGCGCGGCGGCGCTCGACGCGGGGGTACGTTCCAGCGTCACGATCCCCTTCCGCCGGTCCGGCCTGACGGTGGCGCTCAGCCTCTACAGCTTCCGCGCCGGAACCCTGGCGGACGCCCCGCGCGGACCCGTCCGCGCCCTCGGCGACCTCGTCGCGACCTGCCTGGTGCACGACCGCTCCTACCGCGCCGCGCTCACCGAACTCGACCAGCTGGGCGCCGCCCTGCGCTCCCGGCCTGTCGTCGACCAGGCGTGCGGCATCATCATGCACGTACTGGGCTGCGACGCCGACGAGGCCTTCACGGTGCTGCGCCGCATCTCCCAGAACGCCAACCGGAAGCTGTCCGAGATCGCCTCGCTCGTCGTGGACCGGCGCGGGCGCGGACTGGAACGGGAGCTGGCCTCACTGTCCGGCTGACCACACGGCGGCCGCCCGCCGTGCCCCCGCCGTGCCCCCGCCGTGAAAGAACCGCGACCGGCCCCGAAGGCCCGCCTCCGGCCCCGAAGGCGCGCCTCCGGCCCCGAAGGCGCGCCTCCGGCCCCGGACAACCGCGGTCGGCCATGACGAGAAGGGCCTCCCGTCGGGGGGAACCACGCCCCGGCCCGGTGAGGCGTCCCGTTCCCCGTGAGGACCCGCTCGCCGGTGTCACCCGCTCGGCCGTGTCCGTCCCGCGAATGGGGCCCGGCCGCGCGCGCCCGGCGGCCGGGAGGGCTGTCATGGGCTGCGGGGCACGACGGCCGTGCCCGCCGCAGCCGCCCGGCCGAAGGAGCGCCACCCATGCGCCGTACCGCCCGATTCCTGTCCGCCACCGCCCTGGTCAGCGTCGTCCTGGGCGCCGCCGCCTCGGCGGCCATAGCGGAACCGCTCCCCGAGCCGCCCGCGGAGTCCTGGGCGGAGGCGGAACCGGACGCCGACCCCGCCGCGGAGCCGGGCACGGCGGCCGACGCCCCCGTGGGCGATGAGGCGGACGGGCTCGGGGACGCGGGCACCGAGTCCGCCGGTGCCCCGGCGGCGCGGGTCAGCCCGGTCACGGTCGGTCCCGGCGGCACGATCACCATCTCCGTCGACTGCGAGGCGGGCGGGGGCACGGCCCCCGAGTCCATCGACGCGAACTCGGGAGCCTTCGAGCAGGGCAAGGTCCAGCTGCACCGCGTCCCGGGCGAGGGCGGCCAGGGTACGGCCCCAGCGGCCTACCGGGGCACCGCCCGGATCTCCTCCGGTGAGGACTCCGACGGCAGCGTCGAGGACGGCGGTGACGGACGCGAGTGGAACGTCGACGGCACCTGTCCGGCGGCCCCCGGCAAGCAGGGCAGGCACTGGAGCACGTCCTTCACGCACTCCTGGGGCGACGCCTCGGAACCGGGCCGCGACCAGGACGCCGACACCGGCGGGGCCGAGGACATGGGCGGGGCCGGGGACGCCGGCGGGGCCGAGGGCGGCGGAGACCCCGGCGACACCGCCGGCGCCGGGGCGCGCGGCACGGTGCCACCCGCCGACGAGGCCCGGCGGGGCGCGGTGCGGGCCGGACAGGGCGGCGCCTTCACCGACTCCGTCCCGGCCCTGATCACCGGGGGAGTGCTCGTCGCGGGCGCGGTCGGCGCGGGCGTCCACCGGATGCTGCGGCGGTCCGGGCAGGGCGTGCGCTGACCGGGGCGGCCGGGGCCGTACGTGGAGTGAGTGACGGTTGGGGCGCCGCGGGCGCCCATGGTCCGGTGGGACCAGGGTACTGAGACACCGAGAGCACGGAGGCGGCGACCGGCGACGGCACCACGACGGACTGCGCGGAGGCACGAATGCGGCGGACGGTTCCGGAAGGGCATGGTCCGGTCCGTTACGGTCCACCCCCTCCCGACCAGGGCCTGTCGGTGCTGCCCGGCCTCTCCTCGGTGCTCGCCGCCTCCGCCGACCGCGCCGAACCCGAGCCGTCCGGCGGCGGCGCCGCGCTGCGCGAGGCCGCGGGCGCGTACTGGGCGGTCCGGGGACTGCCCGCCGACCGCGACCGGGTGGTCGCCGCGCCCGGAGCTCCCGCCCTGCTCCTCGCCGTGACCGGTGCCCTGGGCGGCGACGTCCTGCTGCCGCGGCCGTGCGCCGCGTGGTGGGCGCCGCAGGCGAACCTGCTGGGGCGGTCCGTCTTCCCGGTGGCCACGCCCGCCGAGTGCGGCGGCGTCCCCGACCCGTACGCCCTGCTGGAGACCGTACGGAGGGTCCGCGCCGAGGGCGGCGACCCGCGCCTGCTCGTCCTGTCCGTCGCCGACGACCCCACCGCCACCGTCGCGCCCCCCGAGGTGGTGCACGAGGCCGTGGAGGCCGCCGTGGCCGAGGGCCTGCACGTGGTCAGCGACGAAACCTGGCGCGACACCCTGCACCGGCCGCAGGACACGGTGCTGCTCAGCCCCGCCGAGATGCTCCCCGACGCGGTCACCGTCCTGACGGACCTCTCAGGAGCCTTCCTGCCGACCAGCTGGCCCGCCGCGATCGCCCGCTTCCCCGCCACGGACCGGGGCGCTGCCCTGCGCGCCCGGGTCCTCGACGTCCTCGCCTCCCTCGGCGCCCGGGTCGCCGAACCGGTCGCCACCGCCGCCGCCTACGCCCTCCACGAGCCCGCCGAGGTCACCGAACGCGTCACCGCGGCCGTCCGGCTGCACGCCCGCGTGGCCGTCGCCGCGCACCGGGCCGTGACCGGCGCCGGTGCCCTCGCCCGCCCGCCGCGCGCCGGCCGCCATCTGTACGCGGACCTGAGCCCGCTGCGCTCCGCGCTCGCCGTGCGGGGCGTGGGCGACGCACAGGAACTGGAGGACTTCCTCACCGCCCGGCTCGGCGCGCCCGCGCCGGGCGGGCACCGTTTCGGTGACGACCTCGCGGAGCTGCGGGTGCGCCTGTCCACCGGTCCGCTGCTGGGCGCGACGGAGGCGGAGCGGACGCGGGCCCTCGCCGCCGCGGAGCCACTGGAGCTGCCGCATGTGGAACAGGCGCTGACCTCGTTCGCATCAGCTTTCGACGATCTTCGTGATGACGCCGGCCGAGGGGAGCCACCGCGATGACGCAGCAGTCCGAATCGACGACGACGAGAGACGGCTCGGGGAGAGACGGCTCGACGGGAGACAGCGCGACGAGAGACAGTTCGACGGGAGGGGGCTCGGCGGAAGGCGGCTCGACGGGAGACGGCGGCCTGGACCGGCCGGCCGGTCCAGGCCGGCTCACCTCGCCCCGCCCGCTGCGCGAACACCGCCTCTGGCCGCGCACCTTCGTGGACCGGCTCACCGCGCCCCTGCCGGGCCTGCGGGCCTTCGCCCGGTTCGCCCGCGAGGGCGCGCTGCGGCCCGGGGCCGAAGGACTCGCCGACATCCCCCGGCTGCCGTACGAACCCGGCCCGCTGCCGCGGGTGGACGCGCGGACCGTCGCCGTCACCTGGGCGGGACACGCGAGCTGGGTGGTCAGGATCGGCGGCCTCACGGTCCTCACCGACCCCGTCTGGTCCCGCAGGATCCTCGGAACGCCCGCCCGGGTCACGCCCGTCGGGGTGGAGTGGAGCGCGCTGCCCCGCGTGGACGCGGTCGTCATCAGCCACAACCACTACGACCACCTGGACGCGCCGACGCTGCTCAGACTCCCGTCCGACACCCCGGTGTTCGTCCCGGCCGGGCTGGCCCCCTGGTTCCGGCGGCGCCGCTTCACGCACGTCACCGAGCTGGACTGGTGGGAGGCGGCCGAACTCGGCGGCGTCCGCTTCGACTTCGTGCCCGCGCACCACTGGTCCAAGCGCACGCTCCTCGACACCTGCCGCACCCTGTGGGGCGGCTGGGTGCTGACCGACGCCGAGGGACAGCGCGTGTACTTCGCGGGGGACACCGGCTACGGGCACTGGTTCTCCCGCATCGGCGCCCGCTTCCCGGGCATCGACCTGGCCCTGCTGCCCATCGGCGCCTACGACCCGCGCTGGTGGCTCAGGGACGTCCACTGCGATCCGGAGGAGGCGGTACGGGCCGCCCAGGACCTCGGCGCCCGGCGGATGGCCCCCATGCACTGGGGCACCTTCGTCCTCTCGGCGGAACCCGTCCTGGAGCCGCTCACCCGGGTGCGCGCGGCCTGGGAGCGGGCCGGCCTGGCCCGCGACGACCTCTGGGACCTGCCGGTGGGAGCCTCCCGCGTCCTGCCCACCGGGGCCTGACAGGGCCTGGGGGCCGTCCCGCGAGCAGCCCTCATGAAGCCGCCGCCCCCCGCATCCGCCGCCACAGTCCCGGCGTCACGCTGATCGCCACCGTCAGTACCACCGCCGCGAGCACGCCCTCCCAGGGCTCCTGGAAGAGGGAACCGCCGAGGATGCCGATCAGCTGGTACGTCACCGTCCAGGCCAGGCAGGCGGGGGCGTTGCCGCGAGCGAAGCGGTGCAGCGGCATCTCGGCCATCAGGCAGGCCAGCATCACGGGTATGCGGCCCGCCGGGACGAGCCGGGACAGGACCAGCACCGCGATGCCGTGGTCCTCCAGCTTCCCCTGGGCCTGGGCGAGCCGGTCCTCCGGTGCGCGGGAGCGGATGGCCTCCAGCCAGCGCGAGCCGTTCCTCGACCTCATCCCGCGCCGCCCGAGCCAGTACAGCGCGATGTCCCCGAGGAACGCGGCGAGCGACGCCACCACGAAGACGAACAGCAGCGCCAGCGGCTCCGACCGGTGGAAGGCGACGACCGCCGCCGAACTCACCAGCGCCCCCGTCGGGACCACCGGGACCAGCGCGCCGATCAGCACCAGCAGGAACAACGACGGATAGCCGAGGGCCTGCTGAGGGAAGCCCGCCGGAGCGCTCGAGGCCATCATGGCCACCGCGGAGGGACGGATCACCGGGCGACCTTCGGCCGGACGCTCTCGCCGTGCTCCAGCCGGTGCACCGACACCTGGGGCGCGTGCTCCGCCGCGAGGCGCACGAACTCATGGCCCGGCGCATGGAATTCATGGGGGCGCACGGAGTCCATCCCGATGGGCCAGTACGTGCCGTAGTGCACCGGCACCGCGCTCTGCGGCGCCAGCCGGGCCAGCGCCCGCGCCGCCCGGCCCGGGTCCAGATGCTCCTCGCCCAGATATGGTCCCCAGCCGCCCACCGGCAGCAACGCCACGTCGACGGGGCCGACCTCCTTCTCCATCGACTCGAACAGCCCGGTGTCCCCGGCGAAGTAGGTGCGCGCCTCGCCCTCGATCACGAAGCCGAGCGCGGGGCAGCGATGCGGGCCGAACGGCAGGCGCCGCCCGTCGTGCCGCGCCGGGACCGTACGTATGACCAGGTCGCCGACGCTGGTCCGGTCGCCGGGCGCCACCTCCACGAGGTCCAGGTGACGCAGCCCGCGCAGCCGGGGGACGGCCTGCCGGGCGCCCTTCGGCACCAGCACGGGCGTCCCCGGGGCCAGCCGGGCCAGGGAGGGCAGATGCAGGTGGTCGGCGTGCAGGTGCGACACCAGCACCACGTCCGCCGCGGCGGCCGCGGGCGGGGGCGGCGCACCGCGCCGGCGGCGCAGATGCGCGAGCCGGCGCGCGAACAGCGGGTCGGTGAGCACGCGCGTGCCCGAGTCCGTCACCGTACAGGTGGCGTGGCCCCACCAGGTGATCTCCACCGGCACCCCATTGCTCCCTTCGTGCGACTCCCCCCGAGCCTACGGGCAGGAGTAGGGTCGGCGGCGAAAGCCGGAGGTGAGGGGGCGGTATGGGAGATGTGGGCAGTGCCTCCGGCACGCCTGGAACGGTGCGTGTCACGGCTATCGCCAGTCTCACGCCGCTGGAGGAGCTCGACGAGGAGCCCTTCCTCGTCGACTCCCGCAGCCAGCACGCGATGTGCGCCCGCTGGGCCGCCGAGCGGGGCTACGTCGTCACCCGGGAACTTCTCGTACGCGGACTGCGTCCTGACCACTGTGCCCTGTGGGACGACGTCGAGGCCGGTCTGGTCGACCTCTTCGTGGCCCCGAACCACCGGGTGCTGGAGCGGGCCCTCGCCTCCGTCGACGAGTTCACCGCCGAGTGCGCGCGCCGGGGGGTGCGCGTCGAGACGGTCGGCCGCGCCGAACCCTCGTACGACGCGCAGATGAAGGCCCGGGTGCACCGCCGGCTGTCGATGCCCACCGCGGGGTACGACGGCCGCTGATCCCGCCCGCGCCGGGTACCGGACGGCGGCGGGGCATTCGTGGACAGGGCCCTCGACCTGTTGTGACAGGCTGAGGCAGGGCTCGCGCACAGGGGCGGGCCCGCGACGTGAGGTGAACTGGGCGTGGGCGGCGGACGGTGGCGGCGGGTGCTGAGCGGGCTGTGGCGGAGCATCACCGTGTGGGCGGTGTCCACGGTCACGATGCTGGCGCTCGCCGGAGCACTGCCCGACTTCCAGCTGCAGTCCGACAACGGCGACAGCGCCACCCGCATCGCCATGACCGCGGCCTTCGGTGCCGGGTTCTTCGGCCTGCTCTCGGCCCTGGCGTGGCCGCTGCTGGTGCGGACGCTGCTGCTCGTGCCCGCGCTGGTGCTCGGACTGCTCGTGTTCTTCCTGAACGGGTCGCTGCTCCTGCTCGCCCTGCGCGTCAACCCGTCGGGCCAGAGCGAGGCGGCCCCGGAGACCGCGGTGGTCGTCGCCGCGGTGATGTCGGCGGTCGCCTCCGCCACCGGCGGGGCCCTCGCCGTCCGGGACGACGACGCCTACCGGCGCAGGCTCTACCGGCTCGCGGACCGGCGGCGCCGACGCGGCGAGCGCCCGGCGGGTGCCACGACCCCGGGCACCGTCTTCCTCCAGCTCGACGGCGTCGGACACGACGTGCTGCAGGAGGCCGTCCGCAAGGGACTGATGCCGACCGTCGCCCAGTGGCTCGGCGTGACCGGCCCGGCCGGCGCGAGGGCGCGGACGCCGTCCGGCGCGACGGACGCGGCGGGCCGGCCGGCGCCGGTCACCACCGCCACGGCGGGAGTGGTCGGCGGGCCCAGCCACCGCCTGGACCCCTGGCGCACCGACTGGTCCAGCCAGACCGGAGCCAGCCAGCTCGGCATCCTGCACGGCACCAACCACGACATCCCCGCGTTCCGCTGGTACGAGAAGGACAGCCGGGAGATCATGGTCTGCAACCGGCCGAGCAGCGCGGCCGAACTGCAGCGCCGGGCCATCGAGCGCACCGGCGACGGGGGACTGCTCACCGCGGACGGCGCGAGCCGGGGCAACCTCTTCAGCGGCGGCGCGGACCAGCTCGCCCTCGTCCTGTCCATAGCCGCCCGCAGACGGCGCGAGAACCGCTCCAGGGACGGGTACTTCGCCTACTTCAGCGACCCCGCCAACGCCGTCCGTACGGCCATGTCCTTCGTCGCCGAGGTGTTCCGGGAGATCGGCCAGTCCACCCGGGCCCGTCTGGAGAAGCGCCGGCCCCGCGTCAAGCGCGGCGGCCTCTACCCCTTCGTACGGGCCTTCGCGACCGTCGTCGAGCGGGACGTCGTCGTCGCCGCGGTCATGGGGGACCTGCTCGCCGGGCGCACCGCCGTCTACGCGGACCTGGTCGCGTACGACGAGGTGGCGCACCACTCCGGACCGCGCGGCCGGGACACCGAGAAGGTGCTGCAGCGCCTCGACCGTTCCCTCGCGCTGATCGCGAAGGTCGCCGAACACGCGCCGCGCACCTACCGGATCGTCGTCCTGTCCGACCACGGGCAGAGCCCCGGCGAGACCTACCAGGCCCGCTACGGACTGACCCTCGGCGATCTGGTCCGGGCCGGCTGCGGACTGCCCGTGCCGCGCCGGGCCCGGCGCACGCACAGCGGGGCCGAGGCCCGTGCGGCCGTCCGGGCGGCGCTGCGCAGGCCCGTCGAGGAGGGCGGCGAGCGGCACCACCCGGACGGACAGCTCTCCGAGCCGGTCGTGCTGGCCTCCGGGAACCTCGGCCTCGTCTCCTTCCCCGACGTGCCGCACCGGATGAGCAAGGAGGAGATCGACCGCCGTCACCCCGCGCTGCTGACCACCCTGGCCAACCATCCCGGCGTCGGCTTCGTGCTGGTGCGCAGCGAGGAGCACGGCGGGGTCGTCCTCGGCGCGCACGGCGCCGAGATACCGGTGGACGAGCTCGCCGCGAACCCCGGTCCGCTGCGGGACTTCGGGCCCGGCGCCGCCGACGCGGTGCGCCGCACGCACTCCTTCCCGCACACCGCCGACATCATGGTCAACTCCTGGTACGACCCGGTCGAGGGCGAAGTCCTCGCCTTCGAGGAGCAGATCGGCTCGCACGGAGGTCTCGGCGGGGCCCAGGGACGGCCGTTCCTGCTGTCGCCGGTGGCGTTCACCGCGCCGGCCGGGGACGGCGGGGAACTGGCGGGCGCGGAACAGGTGCACCAGGTGCTGCGTCGCTGGCTGCGCGAGTCCGGCGGCCCCCAGATCCCCCTGGAGACCCGTCCCGGCGAGCGGCGGGCCGCGTAGGGCCCGGTCGCGCCCGGCCCGTGTTCACCGTACGTCCGGGCGGTCTTCCCGGTGCGGCGGCCCGGAGTGTGATCGGATGGGCCCACGGAACCCGGGTTGAACGGGACCTCATCGAAGGGATTCATCGTGGCAACCACGCGCACCGCACACACCGAGTGGGAAGGCAACCTGCTCGAGGGGAACGGCGTCGTCACCTTCGACTCCTCCGGCATCGGCCAGCAGCCGGTGACGTGGGCGTCGCGGGCCGAGGAGGCGAACGGGAAGACCAGCCCCGAGGAGCTGATCGCCGCCGCGCACTCCAGCTGCTTCTCCATGGCGCTGTCGCACGCACTGGCCGGCGCGGGCACCCCGCCCACCCGGCTCGTCACCAACGCCGAGGTCGGCTTCCAGCCGGGTGAGGGCATCACGGGCATCCACCTCACGGTCGAGGGGACGGTGCCGGGCCTCGACAACGACGCGTTCGTCGTCGCCGCCGAGGACGCCAAGAAGAACTGCCCGGTGAGCCAGGCGCTCACCGGTACGACGATCACCCTGTCGGCGAAGCTCGCCTGACACCCCGCGCGCCGCGGCCCAGCGGGCCGCGGCGCCGCCCGCTCCCGGTCCGCATCGGGCCCTCAGAAGCTGTCGCGGCACTCCTCGAGCAGGGTGCGGGTGCGCTGGGCGGAGGCCGCGCGGGCCGTCATGTGGTCGAGGACCTCCAGGTGCGCCGCCACCTCGGCCCGCGAGTCCAGGTAGACGGCACCGGTCAGGTACTCGCTGTAGACCATGTCGGGCAGTTCCGGCTCGGCGAAGCGGAACAGGGTGAAGGGCGCGTACGTCCCCGGGTGCGGGCCGTCGGCGAACTCGGCGATCTGGAGCGTGACGTGGTCGCTCCGGGTGACCTCCAGCAGCAGATCGATCTGGTCCCGCATGACCTGGCCGCGCATGCTCACCGGACGCCTGAGCACCGTCTCCTCCATGATCACCCACAGCCGCGGAGGGTGCTCGCCGGTGAGGAGCTTCTGCCGGGCCGAGCGCAGCGACACATGCCGCTCGACGGAGCCGGGGTCGGTCTGCCCGACCGTTCCGGCCTCCAGCACGGCACGCGCGTACTCCTCGGTCTGCAGCAGCCCGGGCACGAAGTGCGGTTCGTAGGACCGGATCAGCCGGGCGGCGCCCTCCAGGCTGACGTACATGCTGAACCAGTCCGGCAGCACGTCGTGGAACCGCTGCCACCAGCCCGGCTGGTTCGCGTCCTCGGCCAGCCGCACGAACACGGCGGCCTCGTCGTCCGGCACACCGTAGGTGCTCAGCAGCAGCTGCACGTACGGGATCTTGAGCGCGACCTCGGCCGTCTCCATCCGCCGCACGGTCGCCGAGGTGACCCGCAGGACCCGCGCGGCCTCGTCGCGCTTCAGCCCGGCCGACTCCCTGAGCTCCTGAAGCCGCCTGCCGAGCACCACCTGCCCCACGGTGGGCGCCGCCCGCCGCTCACTCACGCCACGCCTCCCCACGCGCCGAAGTACGCCCGCAGTCTGTCATGTTCAGGGAGACCTCAGGAGACCAGGGACAGGAGGTATCTCGCCGTCGCCGGATCGGCGGGCAGAAACGTCTCGATGGCGAGTTCGGCGACCGTCACGTCCATCGGGGTGTTGAAGGTGGAGATGGACGACAGGAACGACAGCACCCGGCCGTCGTGCTCGATCAGCATCGGCAGAGCGAACCGGTGCAGCGGATCGGCCGGGCCGTGCGCGTCCACCGGCCTCTCGGCCCCGTCCGCCGCCGCCCGCTCGGGCAGCGGGTAGGCGGCGACCTCGTCGTGGAGCGCGCGCAGCGGCTCGGAGCGGTCGAGGGCGATCTGGCGGCCCATCTGGTCGAGGAGGTGACCGCGCCACTCCCGGAGGTTGCGGATGCGGGGGGCCAGGCCCTCCGGGTGGAGCGTCAGCCGCATCGCGTTGAGCGGGGGCGCCAGCAGTCGCTCGGGGACGCCGTCCAGCAGCATGGCGATGCCCCGGTTCGCGGCGACGACGTTGTACGTGGCGTCGACCACCAGCGCCGGATAGGGCTCGTAGCCCTGGATCAGACGCTCCATGCCCTGCCGCAGGGCGTCCATCGAGGGGTCGTCCAGCGGTGTCTCCGGGTAGTGCGGGGCGTATCCGGCGGCCAGCAGCAGCGCGTTGCGCTCACGGACCGGGACGTCCAGGTGCTCGGCCAGCCGCAGCACCATCTCCTCGCTCGGCCGGGAGCGGCCCGTCTCGACGAAGCTGATGTGCCGGGCCGAGGACCCGGCCCGCAGCGCCAGCTCCAGCTGGCTGACCCGGCGCCGCTCCCGCCAGCCGCGCAGCAGCGGCCCGGCCCCTCGCTCGGACGACGGTGCGGTGGGCGGCGTGGCGGCGGCGACGGGCGCGGCAGTGGTCATGGCGTCGACGGTAATGGAAGCCCCACCGGGGCGGTTGAACGGCGAACCGGCCCCACGGTCCGCCACCCGGCGGCCCGGACGTGGCCGGGCGGGGCCGCGCCCGGCCGCCGGGACTGTGGCAGGCTGGTCCCACAGGCTGCGCACCGGCCTCGACCGCACCCCCCGCCGTACGGAAGGAGCGAGGTCATGCCCGTCGAACCGCTGTCGCTGAAGGAGATCGAGGACCGGCTCGCCGAGCTGCCCGGCTGGTCGCTGGAGGGCGACCGGATCACCCGCGCCTACCGGCTCCCCTCACACTTCGCGGCGACCGCGATGGTCGTGCACATCGCCCAGGTGCAGGAGGAGCTCGGCCACCACTCCGACCTCACCCTCGGCTACAACACGGTCTCGCTCGCCGTGAACACGCACAGCGCGGGCGGCGCCGTCACCGGCCTCGACCTCGACCTGGCCCGCCGGGTGGAGGAGCTCGCCCCGGCGCACGGCGCGAGCTGAGCGACGCGCCGGTCCACGGCGCACACACCGGTTCACGTACGGGTCCCTCGGCCACGCTCACGACGGGTTCCTCCGCCCGGGCGCGGCGGTCGGGTTCCTGGAACCGGCGGAGCCGCGCGAGCGCATCGCCGGGCCGGTGGCCGCCCTGGCCCGCGTCTGCTCGTACCTTGTAGAGAGCGCTTGCCGAAAGGCGGCAACCTCCCGCCGTGCGGCGGCGACTGACGGTGTGCAACCCGTCTGTCCCCCACTCGGGAGGTACGCACCGTGCAGCACCCCCACCCCCACCCGCACCGGCGCGGGCCGCGCAGACGCGCCCTCGTCTCCGCCCTGGCCGCGGCAGCCCTCGCCGGCGCCGGTCTCACCGCGCTCACCACCGGTTCCGCCGAGGCGGCCACCGCCCGGCAGGTCGAGGCCCTCGACCGGGGCGTCGTCAGCGTCCACACCGACAGCGGCAACCTGATCAGCTGGCGCTGGCTCGGCACCGACCCCGACGGCGTGTCGTTCAACGTCTACCGCGCCGGTACGAAGGTGAACGCGTCCCCGGTCACCGGCTCGACCGACTACTTCCACTCCGGGGCGCCCGACTCGGCCGACTACACGGTCCGCGCGATCGTGAACGGCGTCGAGCAGGGCGACTCCGTGCACGCGGTCCAGTTCCGCGCCGGCTACAAGGACGTGCCCATCAGCGCGCCCGCCGGGGGCACCACACCGGACGGCGTCTCCTACACCTACGAGGCCAACGACGTCTCCGTCGGCGACCTCGACGGCGACGGCGCGCTCGACTTCGTCCTGAAGTGGCAGCCCACCAACGCCAAGGACAACTCGCAGTCCGGCTACACCGGCAGCACCGTCGTCGACGGCATCAGGCTCGACGGCACCCGGCTGTGGCGCGTCGACCTCGGCCGCAACATCCGCTCCGGCGCCCACTACACGCAGTTCCAGGTGTACGACTACGACGGCGACGGCCGGGCCGAGGTCGCCATGAAGACGGCCGACGGCACCCGGGACGGCCAGGGCAAGGTGATCGGCAGCTCCTCCGCGGACTACCGCAACTCCAGCGGCTACGTGCTGTCCGGGCCCGAGTACCTGACCATGTTCGACGGCCGGTCGGGGGCGGCGATGGGCACCGTCGACTACGTACCGGCGCGCGGCACGGTCTCGTCGTGGGGCGACTCGTACGGCAACCGCGTCGACCGCTTCCTCGCCGGGACCGCCTACCTGGACGGCAGCCGGCCCTCCCTGATCATGGCCCGCGGCTACTACACCCGGACGGTCGTCGCCGCCTGGGACTGGCGCGACGGTGCCTTCACCCGCCGCTGGACCTTCGACACCGACTCCTCCACCAACAAGGGCAAGGGCTACGACGGCCAGGGCAACCACCAGCTGTCCGTCGCGGACGTCGACGGCGACGGCAAGGACGAGATCGTGTACGGCTCGATGGCCGTCGACGACAACGGCTCCGCCCTGTGGACCACGAGGAACGGCCACGGTGACGCCCTGCACGTCGGCGACCTCGACCCGTCCCGGGCGGGCCTGGAGGAGTTCAAGGTCGACGAGGACTCCTCGAAACCGTCGTCCTGGATGGCGGACGCGCGGACCGGCCAGGTCATCTGGTCGACGGCCGCCAACGGTGACAACGGCCGCGGCGTCTCCGGCGACATCTGGCCGGGCAGCGCCGGCGCGGAGTCCTGGTCGTCGTCCGAGAGCGGCATACGCAACCCCAAGGGCAGCGTCGTCGCGAGCCGCAAGCCCTCCAGCACCAACTTCCTGGCCTGGTGGGACGGCGACACCGTCCGCGAACTCCTCGACGGCACCTACATCGACAAGTACGGCACCTCGTCCGACACCCGTCTGCTGACCGGCTCCGGGGTCCACTCCAACAACGGGACCAAGGCGACCCCGTCCCTGTCCGGCGACATCCTCGGCGACTGGCGCGAGGAGGTCGTCTGGCCGTCCACCGACAACACGGCCCTGCGCATCTACTCGACCCCCGCCGAGACCAGCACCAGGATCACCACCCTCCTCCACGACACCCAGTACCGCACCGCCCTGGCCTGGCAGAACACCGCTTACAACCAGCCGCCCCACCCGAGCTTCTTCATCGGCGGCGGCATGCCCACGGCACCCCGGCCGACGGTGTACACGCCGTAGGGGAAAGCGCGAAAAGGGGGCGCGCGCCGATGGCTTCGGCGCGCGCCCCTCTGTTCTCCGCGCATTCTCGGGGAGGGCTGCGGTCAGGTCACCGCGCAGGTCTCGTCGCCGACCTCGAACGCCGGCGGCCTCCCGTTGGTGCCCGTCCAGCTTCCGGTGAAGCCGAAGGTCACCGAGGAACCCGGGGCCACGTTCGCGTTCCAGGTGGCGTCACTCGCGGAGACGGCGGCGCCGGACTGCGACTGCTCGGCGTTCCAGATCGCGGTGATCTTCTGCCCGTCGGGGAACGTCCAGTCCAGGGACCAGCCGTGCCAGGCGTCGGAGCCTGTGTTGGTGAGTGACACGTCGGCCTGGAAACCGCCCGGCCACTGGTTGGTGACCTTGTACGTCACCGCGCAGGCGCCGCCCGGCGTGGGACCCGTACCGCCGTCGTCACCGCCGCCGCCGTCGTCGCCTCCGCCCGTGTCGGAGGTGTCGCCGTAGATGACGCCGCGTCCGTTCGTCGACACGTACACCCGGCCGTACACGCGCGGGTCACCGGTGATCGCGGCGCCCGTCCAGCCCCACTGGTGGGCGTCGTCGTTGACGCGGGTCCAGGTCGCGCCCTTGTCGGTGGAGCGGAAGATGCCGCGCACCCCGCCGATCTTCGCGCTGGTATAGAGCGTCTGGTACGAGGCGCCCGGCGCCGCCTTGCCGAAGCCGACGGTGTCGGCCTCCTCGACGTTCGTCAGCTTGGTCCAGCTCGCCCCGGCGTCGGCCGAGTGCCACAGGCCGTACGCCCCGTCGCTCGCCCCGCCGGCCAGCCACACGTCGCCCTTCGTGCCGGGCAGCGCCTTGAAGCGGACGCTGTCGCCGCTCGGCAGGCCGGTCGCCGACGACGCGGTGAAGGTCGCGCCGCCGTCCGTACTGACGTAGAAGTCGCCGGACTTGAAGCCGTAGAAGGTCTTCGCGTCGGCGCGGTCCGACTCCACGACGGCGCCGGACGGGATGCCGCTCGACGCCTGCCAGGACGTCCCGAAGCCCGTCGTGTACTGCACACCCGCGCCCGCCGGGCTCCACACGAAGCGGCTGCCGTCCGCGCCGGCCGCGACCGTCCCGCCGCCGCTCACCCCCGAAGGGTCCGTCCCGGCGAACCAGTTGGCCCCGTTGTCCGTCGAGAAGGCGATGTGCGGACCGGAGTCCAGGTCGCCGACCCGGACGACCGTGTCAGGGTCACTCTCGGCGAAGTCCAGGCTCGTCGTCGAGGTGAAGTTCGGCGAGGTGTACATCATCGGGGGGACCTCGGTGAGATCCGTGTGCCGGAAACCGCCGATGTCACCGAGGGCGCTGAACAGCCGGGCGCCGCCGGACGGGGGAGCGGCGAGGTCGTTGACGGCCGTCTCCTCCAGCCCCTTCACCATCGGCGTGATGGTGAACCGGCTTCCGCCGTCCCAGTGGGTCAGGTCCTCCGTGCCGTAGATCGTCGCACCCGTGCCGTACATCATCCGGTCCGAGTCGAACGGGTCGATCTCCAGCGCCTCCGTCATCCATCCGAGCTTCGGGGTCTGTTCGGGCGGGGAGGGATCGGCGCCCCAGGTCAGCCACGGCGACGAGGAGACGTCCATCGTGTAGCGGTTCGAGCGGTCGGGGTACGAGGAGTAGTCCCAGGCCTGCGACCAGGTCCCGCCGCTGTCGGTGGACCGGAAGATCTGGGTGTCCGGCCACCAGGAGCTGTACGCGGTGGCCATCACCGTCCCCGGATGCTGCCGGTCGACGGTCAGGCCCGCGAAGCCGTAGTACGTGTCGGCCTCCGCCACCGGGCTGATGTCCGTCCAGGTCCCGGTCTTGGTCGCGTACCGCCACAACTGCCCCTTGCCGCCGTCGTACGGGCCGCCCTTGTCGCTGTACGCGAGGTAGAGGTAGCCGTTCTCGGCGTCCAGGACACCCTTGTGGGCGAGGTAGCCGGTGGGCTGCCCGACCAGCCGTGACCAGGTGGCGCCCGCGTCGGTCGAGCGGTACACCGAGTTGTCCTTGTCGGCGACGCCGACGTACACCGTCTTCGTCGCGTTTCCCGGCGTCCCCGTGGACTCGTCGAAGGTGACCCAGACGATGCCCTGGTTGTCGTTCGCGTACCCGGAGGTGTCGGTGGCGTCCTGGACGTAGTCGCCGACGTTCGGGAAATCCGTCACCTGGGACCAGTCGGCGCCGGAGTCCGTCGACCGCCACAGCCCCTTGCCGCTGGGGGCGCCCAGATAGAGCACGCTGTTCTTGTTCGGGTCGACGGCGAGGCGCTCACCCATGCCGCGGCCCGGCATGTTGCCGCCCAGCTTGAACGGCAGGTCCGCCTTCTTCCAGCTCGCGCCCCGGTCCTCGGACCTGAGGACGGCGCCGTTCGTCGGGTCCCAGCCGTTGGTGTACGTGCCGACCGCCGCGTACACCTTGTCCGGGTCGACGGAGTCCGACGCGAGGCTGACGACACCGGTGTGCCCCCAGTCGTCCCAGCCGACCGAGTCGAGCAGCGGTGTCCACGTCTTCGACGACTGCTGCCAGCGGTAGGCGCCGCCGATGTCGGTCCGGGCGTAGGCGAGGTTCTTCTCGGAGCGGTTGAAGACGATGCCGGGGACGAAGCCCCCGCCGTCGACGCGCGCGTTCTTCCAGGTGTACGAGTCGGCGGCGGACGTGGTCCCGGACGTGCCCGCGGCCAGCGCCGGCGGCGAGCCCGCGAGCAGACCGGCCGCGAGGGTCAGCACGGCCGCGAGCACACGGCTCCTTCCGGCGGCCCGGCCTGTTCCTCTGGTTCTTCGCACAGGTGTCCTCTCCTTGAAGTGGGGGGCAGGGGAAAACGCGAAGGCCGGGCGGACCCCAGGGAGGAGGGGTCCGCCCGGCCCGGAGGCCCTGCCCGTGCGGGACAGGGCCGTGTACGCGGAGCCATAGCGGGGACTATTCGAGGAGCTCCGCGTACGAGCCCATGGCGAGTGCGATGTCCGCCTGGGCCCAGAACCGGTGGTACGTGAACGTGGGCGCGGCGCCGCCCTGGAGATAGCTCTCGATCTTCGACCACGCCGGGTCGTCCTGGTAGAAGGACCGCAGCGAGGCGAAGGTCGACGAGGAGTCGATCTTGTCGCCGTTGGGCATGGTGCCGCTGAAGCCGCTCGGGACGTACACCCCGTCGTCGAAGCGGTTGTAGTCGGCGCGGGTCTCCGGCACGGCCACACCGAGGCCGTCCTGGTAGTTGTCCCACATGCCGTCGAGCAGCGCCTTGGCCGTCGTCTTCGCCTCCGTGTCACCGGACTTGTCGGCGTAGTACGTCAGCGTCTTGGCGTACGCGGCCGCCACGCCCACGTCGTTGGTGTAGTCGGCGACGGTCACGTGCAGACCGCTGTTGTCGCCGGGGCTCGACGCGTTCCAGGTGTCGGGGGCGCCCGACCAGTGGAGCGTGGACGGGATCTGGTAGGTGCCGTCCGGGTTGACCGTGGTCTCGGACAGCGCCCAGTCGACCCACTTGTCGAGGACCGCCTTGGCGTCCGCGTCGCCCGTCTGCTGGTAGTACTCGGCGACGCGTTCCATGGACCACGCCTGGAAGCCGAACCACTGGTTGGACGGCGGGTCGTGGTACACGGGCTGCTGGTCGTAGTACATGCCGTAGAAGGTCGGCGTCCCGGCCGGCGGGGTCGCGTAGCGGCCCGCCCAGCTGTTGGTGGCGCCGCCCGCGATGCCGCCCTCGTCGGACTGCAGCCAGCGGTAGAACTCCAGCTGCCGGTCCAGGGACTTGGCCCAGTCCGTCTGACCCGTCGCCGACTTGGGCTTCAGGTCGGCGTACGAGCTGAGCGCGTACGCGGCGAGCGGGTTCTGGTAGCCGCCGTGGGTGTGGCTGGAGCCGATGCGCCAGGCCCAGCCCGCCGAGGTGTCGGTGGCACCGCCCCAGGCGTAGTACCAGGAGAGCAGGTAGTGCGAGGCGTCCTTGCCGGTGCCGGCCGCGCAGGTCGACGGACCGACACAGTTGCCGATCTTCTTGAAGTACTTGTCGTACATGGCGTAGCGGAGATAGTCGCCCATCTTCGCGGCCTTGCCGACGGTCGTCGACACGGCACTGCCCTTGCCCTGTTCCTTGGCCCACACGTCGGCCCAGTACGCGGCCTGCACGGCACGCGCGTCGGCGTCGGGGGCGTCGGTGTACTTCCACTGCTTGGCGTAGCTGGAGTCACCGGTGAACAGGTCCAGATAGCCGTTCTTGCCGCCGTACTTGAAGGCGTCACAGGTCGGCTGCGGGACCGTCTCCCAGACGGACTCCTGCACACCGCGCTGGAAGGTGTTGATGTACGAGGGCCCGGTCGCGGTGGGACCGGCCTCGCACTTGCCGGGCTCGTTGCCGTAGCCGTAGACGTTGTCCACGTCCTGGAGCCAGTGCATCCCGTACACGTCGTCCGTGCCGTAGGCGCTCTTCAGCTCCGAGGCGATCGGGTCCGTGCCGACCGAGGCACCGGTGTCGAGCTTCGACGGGTACTCGTTCGGGGTGTCCAGCTCGGGCGCGTACGTCGCCGGCTTCGAGGCGTTGTAGAACGAGTTCGTCGGCTGGTCGGCGTGCGTGGGGATCATGTACTTCTCCATGATCTCCCAGGCCCCGTTGAACTTGGACCAGTCGCCGGTCACCTTGCCGTACATCGCCTGCAGCCACAGCAGATAGCTGTAGGCCTCCGACGTCGTCTCGTGGCCCTGGTCGGGCGCCTCCACGATCAGCGTCTCCACCGAGTGGTACGGAACGCCCTCGGGGGAGAAGTAGCCGTTCGCGGGGTTGGTGATCTTGCCGTAGAGGTCGAGGAACCGGGCGTCGTAGGCCTTGGAGCCGCCCAGCTCCGTCACGGTCACCGTGGCCTTGGCGTGTCCGGTGGCCGACGCGGTGAACGTCGCCGAGCCGGTGCCCGAGGAGTCCGCCGTGATCGTCACCTTCTGCGCGGTGTCCCAGTTGGACGGCGTGAAGGTGAGCGAGGATCCGCTGGTGACGGACAGGCCCGTGTTCCCGTCCGTGCGGGCGACCGAGACCGTGACGTTCGCGCTCGGCTCGGTGGAGAGCTTGACGTCGAAGGTGCCGGACTTGCCCTGCTGGACGCCGAGCTGGGAGGGCGAGGCGACCACGGCGGGGCCCGAGGCGACGGTGATGCCGACCGGGGTGGACTCCGCCGACGCGCCCAGGCTGTCGTAGGCCTTCGCGAGCAGCGAATGACTGCCCACGGTCAAGCCAGAGGCGGAGAACGAGAACGGTGCGCTGGTGTCGGTGCCCAGCAGGGTCGTGTCGTCGTAGAACTCGACCTTGCTGACGCTGGCCCCGTCGGCGGCCGCCGCGGTGGCGGCCAGCGGGACGGCCTCGCCCCGCGAGTACACCGCGCCCGCGGCCGGGCTGGTCAGCACGGCGACCGGCGGCTGGTGGGCGCCGGCGCACGTGGTGCCGTTGATCGCGAACGAGGTGGGCGCTGTGTTGGTGCCGCTGTACGTGAACTGTGCGCCGGTGGTGACGGCGGCCCCGGCGGCGACGTTCCCGTTCCATGAGGCGTTCTTGGCGGTGACGGTCTTCCCGGACTGGGACCAGGTGCCGTTCCAGCCGTTGCTGAGCTTCTGGTTGCCCGCGTAGTCGTAGGTGAGCGTCCAGCCGTTCAGGGCGTCCGTGCCCCGGTTGGTGATCGTCAGGTCCGCGGTGAAACCGGAACCCCAGTCGTTGGCCTTGTAGTCGACGCTGCACTGGACGGCGGCCGCCTGCGCCGGCGTCGAGCCGGTCGCGAGCGTCGTCAGCGGCAGTGCCAGGGCGGCCACCACGGCCGTCCACAGACGCCGCGCGGTGCGGCGTCTCCTCCTGGATCTGGGCGGGGGAGGCATGGGCTGGTCCCTCCTTGTCGGCTCGGACATGTGGGGGTGGAGCAACAAGCTGTGAACCAGTGGGAGCGCTCCCATAGTGGAGAGGGGGGTCCATGCGGTCAAGATGTGTGAGCAATCGAATTGATTCGACGGGGCAACCTCCGTACACCCTCTGTTCTTCGACATCACTAGGCGCTACCTTCAACCACACCAGTGGGAGCGGTTCCATCAGTCGACGCGTCTGTCACGACACGCCTGATCTGCAAGGAGTCGCTCATGCGACACCCCCCGCGTTCAGCTCTTTCAGTGGTCGGCGCGCCGGTCGCCCTCGTGGGCACCGCGTTCGCGCCGGTCGTCACGGCTTCAGGAGCCGCACCCGCGACGTGGACGCCGGGCCGATCCCTTCCCCCTCGCCGAGCGACCCTCCGGCGAGCGGTGAGGCACCGGCGCTCCACGTCCTGGGCGACGAGCTCGTCGAGTCCGCGTCCCTGATCTCCGACTGCGACGGGACACCCGCGTCGTTCGGCACCGGGCCGCGCGACCACCTGCGCGCCCTCAACGGATAGGAAACCCGCAACATGAGTCGTACCAGAACGGCCCTGCTCGCAGCACTCGCCCTGGTGGCGGGCAGTACCGGGGCCGCCGTCATAGCCGCACCGGTGCAGGCCGCGTCCTCGGCCGTCCCCTGCACCGTCGACTACAAGGTGCAGAACCAGTGGGACACCGGATTCACCACCTCCGTCACGGTCACCAACAACGGCTCCGCCAAGAGCTCGTGGGCCGTGAAGTGGTCGTACGCCGGCAATCAGAAGATCACCAACGGCTGGAACGCCAGGATCAGCCAGAGCGGCGGCGCCGTCACCGCGGCCAACGAGAGCTACAACGGCTCGCTGGGGAGCGGCGGTTCGGTCAGCTTCGGGTTCAACGGCACGTACAGCGGGACCAACGCGCTGCCGACCGGCTTCACGCTCGACGGCGTGACCTGCAACGTCGACGGCGGCACCGATCCGACCGATCCGACCGATCCGACCGACCCCACGGACCCGACCGACCCCGGTGACAAGGTCGACAACCCGTACGAGGGCGCCAAGGTCTATGTGAACCCGGAGTGGTCCGAGAAGGCCGCGGCCGAGCCCGGCGGCAGCAAGGTCGCCAACCAGCCCACGGGAGTCTGGCTCGACCGCATCGCCGCCATCGAGGGCGCGAACGGCGGCATGGGCCTGCGCGACCACCTCGACGCCGCCCTCGAACAGAAGGGCAGCAACGAGGAGGTCGTCCAGCTCGTCGTCTACGACCTCCCCGGACGTGACTGCGCGGCCCTCGCCTCCAACGGCGAACTCGGCCCGACGGAGATCGACCGGTACAAGTCGGAGTTCATCGACCCGATCGCCGACATCCTCTCCGACTCCAAGTACGCCTCGCTGCGGATCGTCACCACCATCGAGATCGACTCGCTGCCCAACCTCGTCACCAACACCGGCAGCCGCGCCACCGCCACGCCCGCGTGTGACGTGATGAAGGCGAACGGCAACTACATCAAGGGTGTCGGTTACGCCCTGCACAAGCTCGGCGACATTCCCAACGTCTACAACTACATCGACGCCGGGCACCACGGCTGGATCGGCTGGGACGACAACTTCGGTCCCTCCGCCGACCTGTTCAAGCAGGCCGCGACCGCCGAGGGCGCCACCGTCGACGACGTGCACGGCTTCATCACCAACACCGCCAACTACAGCGCGCTGAAGGAGAACAACTTCACCATCGACGACACGGTGAACGGCACCTCCGTCCGCCAGTCCAAGTGGGTCGACTGGAACCGCTACGTCGACGAGCTGTCGTTCGCGAAGGCGTTCCGCCAGAAGCTCGTCTCGGTCGGCTTCAACTCGGGCATCGGCATGCTGATCGACACGTCCCGCAACGGATGGGGCGGTTCCGCCCGTCCCACCGGACCTGGCGCGAAGACCAGTGTGGACACGTACGTGGACGGCGGACGCTACGACCGCCGGGTCAACACCGGCAACTGGTGCAACCAGGCCGGGGCGGGTCTCGGTGAGCGCCCGCAGGCGGCCCCGGAGGCGGGTATCGACGCCTACGTGTGGATGAAGCCCCCGGGGGAGTCGGACGGTTCCAGCTCCGCCATCGACAACGACGAGGGCAAGGGCTTCGACCGGATGTGCGACCCCACGTACACGGGCAACCCGCGCAACAACAACAGCGTCTCGGGTGCCCTGCCCGACGCTCCGGTGTCGGGCCACTGGTTCTCGGCCCAGTTCCAGGAGCTCATGAAGAACGCCTACCCGGCGCTGTGACGCCGGCCTGACAGGAAGGTGGGGGGCCGGGGCACCGACCCGGCCCCCACCCCTTCCCGCTGTCGGCCCACACGGTGCGCGCGGCGGTGCGGCCTGAGGCCCCACCACCGCGAGCACCCGTGCGGTGCCGTCAGTTGTTCTGCAGGAAGCGCCTCGCCAGGGAGTCGGCGAGCGAGACCGCGGCGCTGTGGCTCTCGATGGGGGACACCCGCGAGTTCTTGAACAGGATGTACGTCACCCCCGACTCGGCGCCGCCGGTCTCCGGGTCCGGGTCGATGCCCAGGGCCCGGGCGGTGGCGTACGACGCCTCGCCGATGATCCGGTCCGGGCCGGTGTCGCCGACCACCGCGTACTCCACCTTGCCGCCGTAGATCACCGCGACCACGCCGCCGCCCTCGATGCCGGCGTCCGCGTAGTCCCAGATGCCGCTCGGGCTCGGCACGACGACGTACGGCAGCGTGTCCGCCCGCAGGGGCCTGCCGTCGGACTGGTGGAACGCCGTGTCGTCCTGGAACCACGGGTCGGTGCCCTCGTTGCACCGGTCGGTGACCTGACCGTCGCAGTCGATGTCCATGTCGGCCTTCCAGAACACGGCGCCGTTCTTGCCGCACACCGGGACGGTGGCCGACGTCTCCTCGTCGGTCCGGTACGTCCCGTCGGAGACGCGGGAGCAGGAGGTGACCTTGGCGAGGAGGGCGGCCGCGTCGACCGAGCCCTCCCGCACCGACGCGGGGGAGGAGGGAGGTGCGGGGGAGGTGGCGCCGGAAGCGCCGGACGGGAGTGCCGCCGTGGTGAGGAGAGCGGCACAGGCCGCCGCGGCGAGGGTCAGTGTTCGTCGCGTGCGCACTGTGGGGGGACCCTTCTGTTAGGAAAGTTTCCTTACCGGGTTGCCGCACAATGTGGCGCTGTTTGCATGGCCGCGTCAAGACCTGGGAGGGCCTGATTCCGGTCCGGGCCGGTGCGCGGGTGTGCGCGGGTGCGCGCCGGAGCGGCCGGTGCGCCGGACAGGCCGCCGGCCCGGACGCACGAGGCGTCCGGGCCGGAAGGCGAGCGGGGCGGAGGGTGCCGGTCAGCCCACGTCGAAGGCCGCCGGGTCGGGACCCAGCCGCCGGTCCTCGTTCAGGGCGCTGATCGCGGCGATGTCCTCGGCGTCCAGGGTGAAGTCGAACACCTCGATGTTCTCCTTGATCCGGGACGGGGTCACGGACTTCGGAATCACGACGTTGCCGAGCTGCAGATGCCAGCGGAGCACGATCTGGGCTGGGGTGCGGCCGTGCTTCTGGGCGATGGCGACGATCGCCGGGACCTCCAGGAGTCCCCTGCCCGACCCGAGCGGGGACCACGCCTCGGTGGCGATGCCCTGCTCGGCGTGGTACTCACGCGCGGCCCGCTGCTGCAGGTGGGGGTGGAGCTCGATCTGGTTGACGGCCGGGATGACGGACGTCGCCCCGATCAGCGTCTCCAGATGGTCCTGGAGGAAGTTGGAGACGCCGATGGCCTTCGCGCGGCCGTCCGCGTAGATCTTCTCGAACGCCTTGTACGTGTCGACGTACGCGCCCTTGGCGGGCCGCGGCCAGTGGATCAGGTACAGGTCCACGTAGTCGAGGCCGAGCTTCTCCAGCGAGGTGTCGAAGGCGCGCAGGGTGCTGTCGTATCCCTGGTCGCTGTTCCAGAGCTTGGTGGTGACGAAGAGGTCCTCGCGGGCGATGCCGGAGGCGGCCACGGCCTTCCCGGTGCCCTCCTCGTTGCCGTAGATCGCCGCGGTGTCGATGCTGCGGTACCCGGCCTCCAGCGCGGTGGCGACGGCCCGCTCCGCCTCGTCGTCCGGCACCTGCCAGACGCCGAAACCGAGCTGAGGCATCTCAGCGCCGTTGTTCAGGATGATCGGGGGGACCTTGCTCACGAGCTCTCGATCCTTCAGTCGTCGGGTGGTACTCCCATGGTCAACGATCACGGGCCGTGATGCATTCCTGACCGGAGACCTCGCGTCCTCGGCCGTGGATCGGCCGAAAACGGACCGGCGCGCCGGGCCGGCGCGCGACCGGCGCCCGGGCCGCGTGCGACCGGCGTGCGAGGAAGGCCGCCACCGGCTCCCGCGGTCGTCCCGGGGCGCTCGCCGGGTACCCGTCGCGTCGCGTGTCACGCCTGGTAGAGCGCCTCGACCTCCACCGTGTACGCCTTCTCGATCGCCTTCCGCTTCAGTTTCAGCGACGGCGTCAGCAGCCCGTGCTCCTCCGTGAACTGGTGGGCCAGTATCCGGAAGGTGCGGATGGACTCGGCCTGCGAGACCAGCGTGTTCGCGGCGACCACCGCCCGTCGCACCTCGGTCTCCAGGTCCGGGTCGCGCACGAGTTCCGCGGGGCTCATCCGGGCCTTCCCGCGCATCTGCAGCCAGTGCTCGACGGCCTCGGAGTCCAGCGTGACCAGGGCCGCGATGTACGGGCGGTCGTTGCCGACCACGATGCACTGGGCGACCAGCGGATGGTCGCGGACCCGCTCCTCCAGGACGCCCGGCGAGACGCTCTTGCCGCCGGAGGTCACCAGGATCTCCTTCTTGCGCCCGGTGATCGTGAGGTAGCCGTCCTCGTCGAGGGAACCGAGGTCGCCGGTGGCGAGCCAGCCGTCGTGCAGGGTCGCGTCGGTGGCCTTCGGGTCGTTGAGGTAGCCCTGGAAGACGTTCCCGCCGTTGAGCCAGATCTCGCCGTCGTCCGCGATGTGCACGGTCGTGCCGGGGATCGCCTGCCCGACCGTGCCGAACCGGGTGCGTTCGGGCGGGTTCGCGGTGGCCGCGGCGGTGGACTCGGTGAGTCCGTATCCCTCGAAGATGGTGAGACCCGCCCCCGCGAAGAAGAGCCCGAGCCGCCGGTCCATCGCGGAGCCGCCCGACATCGCGTGCTTCATCCTGCCGCCCATGGCGGCGCGCACCTTGGAGTACACGAGCTTGTCGAAGAGCTGGTGCTGCATCCGCTGGGCCGCCGAGGGGCCCGGACCGATGCCCCAGGCCTTGGACTCCACCGCGTCCGCGTACCGCACGGCGGCGTCGACGGCCTTGTCGAAGGGACCCGACCTGCCCTCCTTCTCGGCCTTGCGGCGGGCGGCGTTGAACACCTTCTCGAAGATGTACGGCACGGCCAGGATGAACGTCGGCCGGAAGGCGGCGAGGTCCGGCAGCAGCGCCGCGGCGTTGAGCTGGGGCTGGTGGCCGAGCTTCACCCCGCCCCGGACGGCGGCGACCTCCACCATGCGTCCGAAGACGTGCGCGAGCGGCAGGAACAGCAGGGTGGACGCCTCGTCGCCGCGCCGGGAGTGGAAGACCGGCTCCCAGCGCTCGATGACCGTGTCGGCCTCGAACATGAAGTTCGCGTGGCTGAGGACGCAGCCCTTGGGCCGGCCGGTCGTCCCGGACGTGTAGATGATCGTCGCGATCGACTCGGGGGTGACCGCCCGCCGGTGCCGGTGCACCACCTCGTCCTCGATGTGCGCGCCCGCCTCGTACAGGGCCTGTACGGCGCCCACGTCGAGCTGCCACAGCTGGCGCAGCTGGGGGAGCCGGTCGATGACCGTGGCGATGGTCATCGCGTGGTCCTCGTGCTCCACCATCGCCGCGGACACCTGGGCGTCGTGCAGCATCCAGAAGACCTGCTCGGCGGAGGAGGTGGGGTAGAGGGGTACGACCTGGGCGCCGACGGTCCACAGCGCGAAGTCGAACAGCGTCCACTCGTAGCGCGTACGGCACATGATCGCGACACGGTCGCCGAAGCGGACGCCCTGGGCCAGCAGCCCCTTGGCCAGCGCCAGCACCTCGTCGCGGAACTCGGAGGACGTCACATCGCGCCACTGCCCGTCCTCGTCCTTGCGGCCGAGGGCGATGTGCTGCGGATCCGTCACGGCATGCTCGAACACGACGTCGGCCAGGCCGCCCACCGGGGGCGCCGACGCCGACGGAGGATTCGTGTACTCGTGCAATCCCGCTCCCAGTGGCTCCGCACAGCGCCGTGAAAGCTACCCCACCCGGCCGCCGGGCGGGAGGGGGGCACGAAAACCGAAAGGTGACGCATATCCACAGGTCAGCCTCGGAAAATGCGCTCACAAGGGGAACGGGCGGACAGAATTTCTACGGATCGGTAAGCCGCGGTGTCGCAATCTCCACGGAATCTGTACGACCCGATTACCGGGGCGCCGCGCTCTGCATACCGGACGGGGAGGGTCCTCTTCCGCCGCTGTAACCGGCGGTAACCGAGCGGCGTCCGGCCGGCGGTGTCCGACGCGGCGGTGTCCTCACCGTGCCGCGTCGGCACGGTGAGGACACCGCCCCCGAAGACCACGTGTCACCCCCGGGCCGCCGTCGCCCCGGCGGCCGGCCGGCCCCCGGACGCCGAGGCGGCCGGCTGCCCGGCCGCCTCCGGTCCGGGGCGGCGCGGTGTGCGCACCAGGACCAGGACCGCCGCCCCGGCGAGCAGAGCCGTGACCCCCGCCGCCACCGACGCCGTGTCGAGCCCCGCGGCGAACGCGGCGCGCAGGGAGTGCTCGGAGAACGCGCCGCCCAGCGCCTCGGCCCCGCCGCCCGCGAGGGTGTGCGCCGCGTCGTGCGGCAGCGTGTCCTCCATCCGCGAGGTCAGCACCGTCCCGAAGGCGGCCACCCCGAGCGCGTATCCGAGCTGCCGGACCGTGTTGACCGCGCCGCCCGCCATGCCGGCCCGCTCCGGAGGCACCGCGGCCAGGGCCGCGCCCGCGATGGCGGGCGAGACGAACCCGGTGCCGATGCCCACCAGCACCAGGCCCGGCACGAGCACCGTCCACCCGCTGCCCGCGTCGAGCACGGCCTGGCAGAGCGCGCCGGCGCCGATCAGCAGCAGCCCGCCCCCGATCGTCAGCCGCGCCGGGGCGCCGTGCAGCAGCCGGCCCGCGAGGATCGCGACCACGACGGAGGCACCGGTCATCGGCAGCAGGGTCAGCCCGCCGCGCACCGGGCTCATGCCGAGCAGCGTCTGCATCCACAGCGAGAGGTACGGGATCACTCCGAACGCCGCCCCGTTGAAGGCGAGCGCGCCGGCCATCACGCCCACGAAGGACGGCTTGCGCAGCAGCGACAGGTCCAGCAGCGGATGCGCCACGCGCCGCTCGACGAGCACGAAGCAGACCAGCGCGAGCGCGGCGCACGCGAACGAGGCGCCCGTGACCGCCGACGTCCACCCGTCCGACCCGGCCCGGACCACCGCGTACGTCGTCGCCCCCGCGAAGCACGCGAACGACGCCGTGCCCGCCCAGTCGACGCGCATCCCGCGCGGCCCCCGCGACTCCGGCACCACCCGCAGCGTCAGCCACACCGACGCCACGCTCACCGGCAGGTTCACGAAGAAGATCCACCGCCAGCCGGGGCCCTCGGTCAGCAGACCGCCCAGCACCGGCCCGACGGCCGCCGCGCCGCCGCTGACCGCACCCCACACACCGAGCGCCGCCGACCGCTGCCGCCCCTGGTAGACCGACCCGAGCAGCGGCAGCGTCGTCGCGAACATCGCCGCCGCGCCCACGCCCTGCAGTCCGCGCGCGGCCACCAGCATCCCGGGCCCGGTCGCGAACCCGCAGAGCATCGACGCCACCGCGAACAGCACGACGCCCGCCACATGCACCCGGCGCCGCCCCAGGACGTCGGCGGCGGCCCCCACCCCCAGCAGCAGCGCGGCGAGCGCGAGCGCGTACCCGTCGATCACCCACTGCAGGTCGCTCAGCGACGCGTGCAGCCCCCGCGCCATGTCCGGCAGCGCGACGACCGCGATCGTCACGTCCAGCAGCAGCATGAACGTCCCCAGGCACACCGCCGTGAGCGGCCCCCATGTACGCATGTCCTCAACTCCTCCGGTCCCGGGCGCGCCGGCCTTCCGTACACCTGCGCGCATCTCCGTACGATGAGGGCGTACGAGGGGTTCGCGATGGCTGCGGACGCCTGAGCGACGGAATCCACCAGGGATGGCTCGAATGAGGATGGAATCCGACACCTGCGACGAGCTGGACCTCCAGCTGGTGTCCGCCCTCGAGGTGGACGGCCGCGCCTCCTTCAGCCGGATCGCGGCGGTGCTCGGGGTCTCCGACCAGACGATCGCGCGCCGCTTCCGCCGGCTCCGCGCCGAGGGCGGACTGCGGGTGGTCGCCCAGCGCGACCCCGAACGGCTCGGCCAGGACCAGTGGATGCTGCGGCTGCGCTGCGCGCCCGACAGCGCCCAGACCATCGCCGCCGCCCTCGCCAGACGGCCCGACACCGCGTGGATCGGGCTCGCCTCCGGAGGCACCGAGGTGATCTGCATGTCCCGCCCCCGCAGCCCCGGCGACCACGACGAACTCCTGCTCGGCAAGCTGCCCCGCACACCGAGCGTCGTGGAGATCCGCGCCCACCAGCTGCTGCACCGCTTCTTCGGCGGGCCGAAGGGCTGGATCGACGGCTTCCGCGCCCTGTCGGCGCAACAGGCCGCCGCGCTCGCCCCCGAGCTGCCCGCCCCCACCGGGCCCGCCCGCATCGATCCGGAGGACGAGCCGCTCGTCGCCGCCCTGGAACGCGACGGCCGCGCCACCTACCCGGAGCTGCAGCGTGCCACCGGCCGCTCGGAGTCCGCCGTCAAACGCCGGCTCGCCGCGCTGCGCGCGAGCGGCGCCGTGTTCATCGACACCGAGTACGACTCCACGATCTTCGGCTACCCGGTCCACGCCATCCTGTGGGTCACCGCGGCCCCCGGCGCGCTGCACTCCGTCGGCGAGGCTCTCGCCGCCCACGAGGAGGTCGCCTTCGCCTCGGCCGTCGCGGGCAGCGCCAACATCGTCCTGACCGCGGTCGCCCAGGACACGCCCGGCCTCTACGGGTACATCAGCGGCAGGCTCGGCGCCCTCGAAGGTGTCCAGCACGTGGAGACGGCGCCGTTTCTGCGGCGCGTCAAACAGCTCACCTACCCGCGCGCCTTGCGCTAGCCTCCGCCGCCGTCAGACTGTGTCCGCCGCGCGGACCAGGGCGGATCCGCCGTCCCGCCGCAGATGGTCTCCGCCGCCGAGGACCGCCGCCGCCAGCGCGTCCGCCGGGCCCCGGGCGGAGGGCCGCCGCCGGCCGTGGACGAGGACGAAGTCGACCTCCCCCAGCTCGGGCAGGCCCGCCCGCTCGGGGACGCGGAACAGCCCCGGCGGGACGAGCCCCCGGGAGTGGGCCATCACGCCCAGACCTGCGCGGGCCGCCGCGATGAGCCCGTTGAGGCTGCCGCTCGTGCAGGCGATGCGCCAGGGCCGCCCCTGGCGTTCCAGCGCCTCCAGGGCCAGGGCGCGGGTGATGCCCGGAGGCGGATACACGATCAGCGGGACCGGCCGGTCGGGGTCGAGCCGCAGCCGCTCCGAGCCGATCCAGACGAGCCGGTCGTGCCGGACCAGCTCGCCGCGCGGGTCCTGCGGACGGCGCTTGGCGAGCACCAGGTCGAGCTTCCCGGCCGCGAGCATCTCGTGCAGCGTGCCGGACAGCTCGACGGTGAGCTCCAGGTCCACCTCGGGGTGGTCGTGCCGGAAGCCCTCCAGGATCTCGGTGAGCCGGGTGAGCACGAAGTCCTCCGACGCCCCGAACCGCAGCCGCCCGCGCAGCCGCGTCCCCGCGAAGTACGCGGACGCCTGCTCGTGCACGTCCAGGATCCGGCGCGCGAATCCGAGCATCACCTCCCCGTCCTCCGTCAGCTGCACGGAGTGCGTGTCCCGGGAGAACAGCCGGCGGCCCGCCGCGTCCTCCAGCCTCCGCACGTGCTGGCTGACCGTCGACTGCCGCAGCCCGAGCCGCCGGGCGGCCCGCGTGAAACTCAGTGTCTGGGACACCGCCAGGAAGGTACGCAACTGGGAGGGGTCGTACATCCGGCCACCCTAACCCGCTCATCACGGAGCGCGATGGCAGTCAGAGTGGTATCCCGGATTCCCGATCACGGGTGGCCGGAGGACGATGGAGAGGGCACCTCATGCCCGGCGCGCACGACACGCCCCGCCCGACAGAAGACCCGACAGAAGACCCGGCGGAACGACCCGGCGGAACGACAGACCGAAGCAGTGGAGCACCGTGAAACGCCTGCAGTGGCCGAGCTGGATGCCGATCGACCCGTACATCCTGCTGTTGCTCGGGACGGTGGGCCTCGCCGCGCTGCTCCCGGCGCGGGGCACGGCCGCCGACGTCGCCTCCGGCGCGTCCACCGCGGCGATCGCCTTCCTCTTCTTCCTGTACGGGGCGCGCCTGTCCACCCGTGAGGCGATGGACGGACTGCGCCACTGGCGCCTCCACGTCACCGTCCTCGCCTGCACCTTCCTGGTCTTCCCGCTGCTCGGCCTGGCCGCCCGCGGACTCGTACCGGTCTTCCTGACCGACCCCCTCTACCAGGGACTCCTCTTCCTGACCCTGGTCCCGTCGACGATCCAGTCGTCGATCGCGTTCACCTCCATCGCCCGCGGCAACGTGCCCGCCGCGATCTGCGCGGGCTCCTTCTCCTCGCTCGCCGGCATCGTCCTCACCCCGCTGCTCGCGGCGGCGCTGCTGGGCAACGACGGGGGCGGGTTCTCCGCCGACTCCCTCGTGAAGATCGTGCTGCAACTGCTGGTGCCGTTCCTCGCCGGGCAGCTGCTGCGCCGCTGGATCGGCGGATTCGTCACCCGGCACAAGCGGGTCCTCGGGTACGTGGACCGGGGGTCGATCCTCCTCGTCGTCTACACGGCGTTCAGCGAGGGGATGGTGCGCGGCATCTGGCACCAGGTGAGCGCGGTCAGGCTGGCGGGGCTGCTCGCGGTGGAGGCCGTCCTGCTGGCGGTGATGCTGGCGCTCACCTGGTACGGGTCGAAGGCGCTGCGGTTCGGCCGGGAGGACCGGATCGCGATCCAGTTCGCCGGGTCGAAGAAGTCGCTCGCCTCCGGGCTCCCCATGGCCAGTGTCCTGTTCGGCGCGCACGCCTCCCTCGCGGTGCTGCCGCTGATGCTGTTCCACCAGATGCAGCTCATGGTGTGCGCCGTGATCGCCAGGCGCCGCGCACGCGACCCCGAGGCGGGCCGCACCCCGGCGGACCGGGAGCGCGACGAGGCGGCACGCACCGCCGTCGGCACGGGGCCGCGCTCCGGCTGACACCGGCCCGCGGGGACGGGAGCCGGCGGCGGCCCCTTCGAGGCGGGGGCCCCGCGCAGACGGAGGACCCTTCCAGGCGGGGCCTCCGGCGCAGGGGGCGCACCCCGCCGGTGGGGCCCCGCCCGCGTGTCGCGGGGAGCGGCCGGTCAGCCCTGGGAGGCCGCGGCCCGCAGGGCGACGCGGTGCTCGCCCGCGTACACGTTCATGGAGGTGCCCCGCAGGAAGCCGACCAGGGTCAGGCCCGCCTCCGCCGCCAGGTCGACGGCGAGCGACGAGGGGGCCGAGACCGCCGCCAGCACCGGGATGCCCGCCATCACCGCCTTCTGCGCCAGCTCGAACGACGCGCGGCCCGAGACCAGCAGCACCGTCCGCGAGAGAGGCAGCCGCCCGTCCCGCAGGGCCCGCCCCACCAGCTTGTCCACCGCGTTGTGCCGGCCCACGTCCTCCCGTACGTCGACGAGCTCGCCGTCCTCGGTGAACAGCGCCGCCGCGTGCAGGCCCCCGGTCCGGTCGAAGACCCGCTGGGAGGCCCGCAGCCGGTCGGGGAGGGCGGCGAGCAGCTCCGGTTCCAGCAGGACCGGGGGAGCGCCGCCGCCCGCCGTGTCGTCGACGGGGAAGCGGGTCGTCGTCCGGACCGCGTCCAGGCTGGCCTTGCCGCACAGACCGCACGACGACGTCGTGTAGACGTTCCGCTCCAGCGTGATGTCGGGGATCACGACGCCGGGAGCGGTCGACACGTCCACCACGTTGTACGTGTTGTGGCCGTCCTGGGTGGCCCCGGCGCAGTACACGATGTTCCGCAGCTCGTCCGCGGAGCCGAGCACGCCCTCGCTGACCAGGAAACCCGCCGCGAGGGCGAAGTCGTCACCCGGGGTGCGCATGGTGATGGCGAGCGGCTTGCCGTTCAGCCGGATCTCCAGGGGCTCCTCGGCGACGAGCGTGTCCGGCCGGGTGTTCACGGCCCCGTCCCGGATGCGGATCACCTTGCGTCGTTCCGTGACTCGTCCCATTGTCCTGATCAGTCCCGGTTCTTTACGTGCTGGTAGCCGAAGCGGCCCTTGATGCAGAGGTTGCCATGGGTCACCGGGCTGTCGTGCGGGGAGGTGACCTTGACGATCTCGTTGTCCTGGACGCGCAGGGTGAGGTTGCAGCCCACTCCGCAGTAGGCGCACACGGTGGTCGTCCCGGTCTGCGCCGACTCGTCCCACGTACCCGCTCGGCGCATCTCGAACTCACTTCTGAACGAAAGCGCACCTGTGGGGCACACCTCGACGCAGTTGCCGCAGTACACACAGGCGGAGTCGGTCAGCGGCGCGTCGTGCTCCACGGCGATCCGCGCGTCGAACCCGCGCCCGGCGACGGAGATCGCGAAGGTGTTCTGCCACTGCTCGCCGCACGCGTCGACGCACTTGTAGCACAGGACGCACTTGCCGTAGTCGCGGACGTAGAGATCGTTGTCGACCCTCGGCTCCTCGTTCACCCGGGCAGCGTCGGGACCGAACCGGCCGGGCTCGGCCCCGTACTCCTTGATCCATCCTGCCGCTTCCGGGGTGGTCGACATGTCGACCGAGGAGGCGAGGAGTTCCAGGACGACCTTGCGGCTGTGGCGGGCGCGTTCGGTGTCCGTGCGCACCTCCATGCCCGCCTCCGCGCGCCGGGAACACGCGGGCACCAGGGTGCGCGAGCCGGTCACCTCCACGACGCACACCCGGCAGGCGTTCCTGGGCGTGAGGGTGTCTCCCTCGCACAGTGTCGGCACGTCCCTGCCCGCGGCACGGCAGGCGTCGAGGATCGTCGCCCCCTCCGGCACCCGGGCCTCCTGCCCGTCCAGCGTGAACGTGAGGAGCCGGCGGGGCACCGCCAGCGGTGTCACGGTCATGTGCACGCCCCCAGACGGTCGATGGCGGATTCCACGGCGTTCCACGCGGTCTGCCCGAGACCGCAGATCGAGGCGTCCCGCATGGCGCGGCCCACCTCGCGCAGGAGGGCGATGTCGTCCGCCGCGCCCGAGCCCGTGCGCCCGGCGATACGGCGCAGCGCCTCCTCCTGGCGCACGGTCCCGACCCGGCAGGGCACGCACTGCCCGCAGGACTCGTCGCGGAAGAACTCCGCGATGCGCAGCAGCAGCCGGGGCAGCGGGACCGTGTCGTCGAAGGCCATGACGACTCCTGAACCGAGGGTGGTCCCCGCCTCCCGCGTGCCCTCGAACGTGAGCGGGATGTCCAGCTCGTCGGGCCGTACGAAGCCACCGGCCGCACCGCCGAGCAGCACCGCGCGCAGCCCGTCGCGCACCCCCGCGAGGGCGAGCAGCTCGCCCAGCGTCGCGCCGAACGGCAGCTCGTAGAGTCCGGGCCGCGCCACACTCCCCGACACGCAGAACAGCTTCGGGCCCCTCGACGTCCCGGTCCCGATCGCGGCGTACGCCTCGGCGCCCAGGGTGAGGACCGGCAGGACGTTCACCAGCGTCGCGACGTTGTTCTCGGCGGTCGGCTTCCCGAACAGGCCCTTCTCCACCGGGAACGGGGGCTTCGAGCGCGGCTCGCCCCGGTACCCCTCGATCGAGGCGAACAGCGCGGTCTCCTCGCCGCAGACGTACGCGCCCGCGCCACGCCGGATCTCGATGTCGAACGCGAACCCCTGGCCGAGGACGTCCGCGCCGAGCAGTCCGCGCGCGCGTGCCTGCCCGACGGCGTGCGTGAGCCGGGCCAGGGCGCGCGGGTACTCACCGCGCAGATACAGGTGGCCCCGGTGCGCGCCGACCGCGTACCCGGCGATCGTCATCGCCTCGACGAGGGCGTACGGATCGCCCTCCATCAGCACCCGGTCCTTGAAGGTGCCGGGCTCCGACTCGTCCGCGTTGCACACCAGATGGTGCGGCCGGCCGGGCTGCGCCGACGTGGCCTGCCACTTGCGCCCGGTGGGGAAGGCCGCGCCGCCCCGCCCCACCAGCCCCGCGTCGGTCACCTCACGGATCACCCCGGCGGGCCCGAGCGCGAACGCCCGCCGCAACGCGGTGTATCCGCCGTGCGCCCGGTAGTCGTCCAGCGAGGCCGGATCGACGACACCGACACGGCGCAGCAGAAGCAGCCCGGGATCCCCGGCCTGCGGGACGGCCGCCTCGGCGGGTGGCTCGCCGGGCGCCGTCTCGGGCGCGACGGCAGCGGCGACGGCACTCTCGACGGAGGCGTCCCCGACAACTGCGGTCGCCCACGCCCCGTGAGGACCGGCCTCCGTCTTTTCCAGCCCCTCCGGCGTTCGAGGAGCGGGGTCCGGGCCACCGCCCCGCGTCATGGGCAGGGAGGGGGCGGAGGGGGCGAACCCGCCGGGCACCGCGACCACCCCCGAACCCGCACCGTCCCCCGCAGCCACCCCGGCAGGAGCCCCCGCCCGCACCACCAACGCCGCCGGCGCCCGCTCGCACAGCCCGAGACACGGGCTCGGCTCGACCCGCACCCCGCTCTCCGGCCCCAGCCGCGCCTCCACCCCGGCGCACAGACCCGGCGTCCCCGCCTCGGCCCCCGTCCCCGCCTCCGCGCACGCCAGGTCCGTGCACACATGGAGCACCGTCGCGGGCCGGGGCGTCACCGAGAACATCGAGTAGAACGTGGCGACCCCGTACGCCTCCGCCGGCGGCACCGTCAGCCGCCGGCAGAGATAGCCGAGCGCCCCCTCACTGATCCAGCCGACCCGGTCGTTGACCGCGTGCAGCCCCGGCAGCAGCAGGTCGCGCCGCTCCCGTGCCGCCCGGCCGCCGCGCGCCCACCGCAGATCGGTGCCGGTCCGGACGCCGGCGCCCTCCCACGCCGAGGCCGGGGGACCGAGCAGCGCGTCGACCGCCGCCCGCTCCTCGTCCGTCGGTTCGCTGTCACCGAAACGCAGGTCCACCACATCACCTCACGTCGTTCGTCGCGGGCAGCTTCTCGATCCGGATCGCCGACGCCTTGAACTCCGCCGTCCCCGCGATCGGGCAGTTCGCCTCGATCGTCAGCCGGTTGGTGTCCACCTCGTCGGGGAAGTGCATGGTCATGAAGGCGAGTCCGGGCCGCAGTCCGGTGTCGACCCACACCGGCGCCACCACCGAGCCGCGCCGCGACGACACCCGTACCTCCTCGCCCACCACCACGCCGTAGCGCTCCGCGTCCTCCGGGCACAGCTCGACGTACTCGCCGCGCCGCAGCGGCGACGCGAAACCGCCGCTCTGCACCCCGGTGTTGTACGAGTCGAGCCGCCGCCCGGGGGTCAGCCGCACCGGGTACTGCTCGTCCGTGAGGTCGGCCGGCGGATCGTGCCGGACGATCCCGAACGGCGCCGGCCTGCCCCGCCTCTCCGGGTCCGGCTCCCACAACCGGCCGTGCAGATAGGTCGGTTCGAGCGCGTCGGTGTCCGGGCACGGCCACTGGATGCCCTGGTGCTCCTCCAGTCGCCCGTACGTCATCCCGTAGTGGTCCGGCGACACCGACCGCAGCTCGTTCCACACGGCCTCGGAGTCCGCGTACTTCCAGGTGTGCCCCAGGCGGTGCGCGAGGTCGCAGATGATGTCGATGTCCTCGCGGGCCTCGCCCGGCGGGGTGACGGCCGCCCGGGCGCGCTGCACACGCCGCTCACTGTTGGTGGTGGTGCCCTCCGTCTCCGCCCAGCCGGCCGTCGCGGGCAGCACCACGTGCGCCAGCTCGGCGGTCCGGGTGAGGAAGATGTCCTGGACGACGAGGAAGTCGAGGGCGCGCAGCCGGCGTTCGGCCTGCTCGCCGTCCGCCTCGGACTGCGCCGGGTTCTCCCCGACGCAGTAGACGGCCCGCAGTCCGCCGTCCTCCATCGCCTCGAACATCTCCGTCAGGTTCAGGCCGCGGCGCGGCTGGATCACGGTGTCCCAGGCGGTCTCGAACTTCCGCCGCACGAGGGGGTCCATGACGTCCTGGAAGCCGGGCAGCCGGTCGGGGATGGCTCCCATGTCGCCGCCGCCCTGCACGTTGTTCTGCCCGCGCAGCGGCTGACACCCCGATCCGTACCGGCCGACGTGCCCGGTGAGCAGGGCCAGGTTGATGAGCGCGCGTACGTTGTCGGCGGTGCGCAGCGTGGGGACCGCGACGCCGGTGATCCCGGCCAGTTCGACGACGGCGGCGAGCAGCACGTCGAGTTCGAGCGGCCTGCCGCGTTCCAGGTCCTGCAGCGTGGAGGTGCGGTGGTCGCCGACGCGTTCCGCGCCGGCCAGCCTGCGCTCGATGGAGACACCCACTTCGCAGCCCAGCCCCCGCGCGACCGCGAGCGTCTCGGTCATCATGATCTCGATGACTTCACGGGTGCCGCCGTGCAGGCACATCTGCCGCATGGTCGCCCGTGAGAGGACGCTGATCGGGTTGAAGGAGATGTTGCCGAGCAGCTTGATCCAGATGTCGTCGCGCAGATCCGGTTCGACCGGGCACTTGAGGCCGCCGGCGCGCATGGCCTCACTGAACGCGGCGCACCGGGCGGAGACGGACCGGTCGGGCTCGCCGATCGAGAAGCGGGTGCCTTCGAGATGGCGGACGACTCCGGGGCCCGCGAGTTCGGTCGCCGCGTAGACGACGCAGCCGACCGCCCGTTCCGGCGCGAGCACCGCACTGACCGCGCCGCCGGGGTCCACACTCTCGACGCGGTGGCCCTCGTGGGGGCCGCCGTGCCGGTGGAAGTACCACCAGGGGATGCCGTTCTGGGCGGCCACGACCGCCGTGGTGTCGTGCAGCAGGGGCTCGATGAGCGGTCCGCACGCCGCGTACGAGTGGGCCTTCAGGCCGAGGAGGACGTAGTCGACCGGGCCGATCTCGGCCGGGTCGTCGGTGGCGTGGGCGTGTGCGGTGAAGTCACCGCGCGGGCTGAGGACGCGCACACCGTGCTGCCTCATGGCCGCCAGATGCGGTCCACGGGCGACGAGGTGCACGTCGGCGCCTGCGCGGTGCAGCGCGGCGCCGGCGTAGGCGCCGATCGCACCGGCGCCCAGAACTGCGACTCTCATGCGTGGGGCGCTCCGTCCGGTCGAGGGTACCGAGGAACTGCCAAAACTCTGTCGACGAAATATTGTCTACAGTATGGAAGGCAGGCCGACAAGCCCTCGTGCAGCACCCGGGCCCGACGCGGGGCGAAGGCCCCAGGGCGGGCTTCCAGGGCGGGCTTTCGGGGCGGCCCTCCCGGCGGGCCCCCCGGGCCACCGCCCCCGCGACCATCGCGATGTGGGATGAAGTCAGCACCGACGGCGCCGTCGGGTCTGACGGAAGCCGACAACGCGGGCGCCGCTTTCCTGTGGCATCGCCTGCCGTCGTACCCGTGAGTCACTGATCAGACTGATGGATCCCGCTGTCCGCGCACCACGAGGGGGACCCCCGCCCATGAACGGCTCACGCATCACCGCCGTCGGCCATTACCAGCCCGCCAAGGTACTCACCAACGAGGACCTCGCGGGCCTGGTCGACACGAGTGACGAGTGGATCAGGTCCCGGGTGGGCATCCGCACCCGTCACATCGCGGGCCCCGACGAGCCGGTGGACGAGCTGGCCGGGCACGCCGCGGCCAAGGCCCTCGCCGGCGCCGGTCTGACCCCCGCTGACATCGACCTGGTCCTGGTCGCGACCTCGACGGCCGTGGACCGCTCCCCGAACATGGCGGCCCGTGTCGCCGCCCGCCTCGGCATCCCGTCCCCGGCGGCGATGGACGTCAACGTCGTCTGCGCGGGCTTCACGCACGCGCTCGCCATGGCCGATCACACCGTGCGGGCGGGTGCCGCGACCCGGGCGCTCGTCATCGGCGCGGACAAGATGTCCGAGGTGGCCGACTGGACGGACCGCACGACGTGCGTCCTGGTCGGCGACGGGGCGGGCGCCGCCGTGGTCGAGGCGGCGGGGCCGGGCGGGGAGCCCGGCATCGGCCCGGTGCTGTGGGGCTCGGTGCCGGAGATGGGCAACGCCGTACGCATCGAGGGCACGCCCGCCCGGTTCGCACAGGAGGGGCAGAGCGTCTACCGCTGGGCGACCACCAGACTCCCGGCCATCGCGCGCGCTGCCTGCGAGCGCGCCGGCCTCGCCCCCGAGGACCTCGCCGGAGTCGTCCTGCACCAGGCCAACCTGCGCATCATCGAACCCCTCGCCGCGAAGATCGGCGCCGTGAACGCGGTCGTCGCCCGTGACGTCACCGACTCCGGGAACACGTCGGCGGCCAGCATCCCCCTCGCCCTGTCCAAGCTCGTCGAGCGCGGCGAGCTGTCCACGGGCGACCCCGTCCTGCTCTTCGGCTTCGGCGGCAACCTGTCGTACGCGGGCCAGGTGATCCGCTGCCCGTAGGGGCGGGGGCGCGTGACTCCCGGGCCTCGCGGCTCCCGGCCTCGCGGCTCCCGGCCTCGCGCGTCCCGGCTCCCCTGCGCCCGGCTCGCCGGGGGCGGCGGGCGCGCGGTGAGCGGCGGGCGGCGGTCGCGGTGCGGCTGATTCGCCCCGCCGCGTCCCCCGGTGCGCCGTAGACTGTAGACGAAAGACAATCGATACTCGTGTGGTGTCCTGCCCGGCCGGACCCGGCCGGGGCGGGGCCCGGCGAGACCGACGTCGAGGCTGCCGTGCGCGCTGCCGCCGCCGCTGCCCAGGAGGGGGACCGCGATGTTGTCGACAGGACTGCCGCAGGGAGCGGTGCCGAAGCTGGAACGGCCCGGCCCGCTCAGGGACCGCGTCTACGAGGCGCTGCTCGAACTCATCACCACCCGCGCCCTCCAGCCCGGCCAGCATCTCGTGGAGAGCGAGCTCGCCGGGCACCTCGGAGTCTCCCGGCAGCCCGTGCGCGAGGCCCTGCAGCGGCTGAACACCGAGGGCTGGGTCGATCTCCGCCCCGCCCAGGGCGCGTTCGTGCACGAGCCGACCGAGGCGGAGGCCGACCAGCTGCTCACGGTGCGCACCCTCCTGGAGGCCGAGGCGGCCCGGCTCGCCGCCGCGAACGCGAACACCGCCGGCATCGGCGCCCTGGAGGAGCTGTGCGCCGAGGGCGAGCGAGCGGTCGCCGCCGACGACGTGGACGGCGCCGTCGCCATGAACGCCCGCTTCCACGCGAAGGTCATGGAACTCGCGGGCAACACGGTCCTCGCCGAACTCGCCGCCCAGGTCGACCGCCGCGTCCGCTGGTACTACACACCGGTCGCCCGCCAGCGCGGACGCCAGTCCTGGATCGAGCACCGCGAACTGATCGCGGCGATAGCCGACCGCGACGAACAGCGCGCGATCACCGTCATGCGCGCCCACACGGAGCACACCCGCAAGACGTACCACGACCACCAGAACCCCTGACCGCGCCCGCCTTCGGCCGCCGGCCGGGCGGCAGCGGTCCGCCGGCCGGGCGGCAGTTGCCCGGCCGCCGGTCCGGTCCGCCGGTCCGCTGCTCCGGTGGCACAATCCGGTACCCGAGCCCGATGACCACCTCGATGATCTCGACGGCGCATTCCTGGCCGTACGTCTCTCCGCCAAGCTCACGTTCCGGAGTTCTCCGGGGCGATCCGGCCGGTGAACCAGCCGTCCATGTCCCGCAGGATCAGTGCGACCCGTTCGTCGACGGTGAGGTCCGAGATGTCGGCGCCCTGCTCGGGGATCAGCTCCTCCGAACTCCCGTCCAGGAAGTAGGGGATGATGACCAGGCGCCCTTCGTCGCTCAGCCGCCGGGCGGCCGCCAGTTCACGCCGGCACCACTCGCTGCGCCAGTAGGCCTCGCTCACCAACGGCACGAACACCTGGCTGGCCTCCAGCTGCTGCTCGAGCCGGTCCTGCCAGTTCCAGCCGCGCGGGATCGTGTTGTTGTACAGGTAGTGGAAGAACGTCAGGTTCTGCAGCTTGAGGGCGCGTCCCACCTCGCGCGACAGCTTGTCGTCCGGTCCGGCGGTACTCAGGAAGATACTGCCGTCGGCGCGCCCCGTACTGCGGATGTAGCCGATCCCCTCGTCCAGCGTGCGGAACTGCTGCCGGGGCATGCCGAACCGGTCGAACTGCGTCTCCAGCGCGGCGAGAAGCTCCGCCGGGTCGCTCCACCGGAGCACGGGATCCTGGGACGCGGCGGCGTGCCGCAGCGCCTCGCCCATCACCAGCTCCGGGACCCGCGCCCCGGTCCCGTGGGACGGGGTCCCGTCCACTCCGCCTCCGGCGGCCTCGTGCAGGATGTTGAGCGTCGGCACGAAGCGGCCGAACAGGGTGGGGTAGAGCCAGCCGGGAAGGTCCGGCGCGCCGACGTCGATGATGACGAAGTCGAATCCGTCGAGCTGGAAGGGGATCTCCCCCGGGTCCCGGAAGTCGACGCTCACCTCCCTGACCGCATATCCGGATTCCCGCAGCGCCGCGGTGATCAGCGGCGCCACCTCCCGGTACGCGGGTGTCGCGGGCAGCGCCAGTCCCACCTCGCCGATCAGCCGGTCGCCGGCCGACTCGTAACCCTGCCCCTTTCTCGCCAGCCTGCGGACCGGCTGCTCGAAGCCGTCGTAGGTGTCCAGCTCGTCCCGGTCGAAGACGAACAGCTCGGTGAAGTCCGGGAAGAGATGCCTGGGCACGCCCTTCTCGGCGAAGACCAGCCGGGGCGTCCGGGCCCGGACCGCGAGACCGTACTCGTAGACGATGAACGGTGAACATCTGTAGACGGGCTGTTCGCGGCGGAGCGTCACCACGGCGACGAAGCAGGCACTGTGCCGCATCGTCATCTCCAGATGGCACGTCGACAGCGGGCCGGACTGCGGATCGACGGTGAATCCGAAGTGCTGAGCGTCGAAGGTGCGCCAGAAGAACTCGTTCACATCGCGGTCTTCGCGCCGGTAGCTGTGGCTGAAGTACGTGGGAATCCGCCGTGCCACGGTCATGGGCGCCGTCACTTCCTCGCGGTCTCGCTGCGCGGGCTCGCGAGCTGGACCCACGTGCCCATCTCCTGCTGCTCGATGCGCGTCACGCTGTGGACGAGGTTCCGGTTGCGGGTCGCCTCGTTGTCGTACGGCACGGACCGGGTCCGGTACAGGCGGCGTTCCGCCTCCACGGCCTCGCGCGCCTGGCTGAACCGCAGGTAGTCGTCCTGCCAGTGGAACGCGGACCGCAGGCCCGTGATCACCACGACCAGACCGCCGAGCACCGCCGGGATCTGGGCGTTGCCGGGGCGGAGGACCGCGGAGACCGGGATGGCGGCGGAGAGCAGGAGCTGCAGCACCTCGGTCAGCCGGAAGTACCTGCGGGCCTTGATGGCGGCGGTCCGGTACCACGCGTACGACCCGTCGGCCACGTCCATGGCATAACCGGGAGCGGCGGTTCCCCCGGACGAAGTCTCGGACACCACGTGATTCCCCCCGTACTTGGCGGCCACTTCCGTTCGAAGGCACAGGGTAGCCACCCGCGTCACCCGGACGCCGCCCACTTCGCGAACGTCCTCTGCCTGTCCCCGCGGTCGTCAACCACACGTGAGAGCAGCGTGGTTGCTCTCTCGGTGGCGGGGACGCGGGCCGGGGGCGGGCGCGGGCGAGGAGTCTTTGTCCTGTGAGTGGAGAAAGCCGGAACGCTTTCCGCGCTACTTCTTCCCACCCCCGGCAGTCGCTGCTACTTTCCCCGTCGACAGCACATCCGGAGAGCCGGCCGGACGCCGGTGGGCGACACCGACGTCGAGCCGGCCGAGGCGGGGAGGGGCACGTGAGACGCATGACCGCCCGGCCCGCGAACGCCCATCAGGCACGGCTGCTGCGGCTGTTGCGCGACAGCGGCCCCGACTCCCGTGCCCGGCTCGGGGACCGGGTCGATCTCTCGCGGTCGAAACTGGCCGTCGAGGTGGACCGGCTCCTGGAGACCGGTCTCGTGGTGGCCGACGGACTCGCCGCGTCCCGCGGTGGCCGCCGCTCCCACAACATCCGGCTCGCCCCCGGGCTCCGCTTCCTCGGCGTCGACATCGGCGCGACCTCCGTCGACGTGGCCGTCACCGGCGCGGAGCTGGAGGTCCTCGGGCACGTCAACCAGCCCATGGACGTCCGTGAGGGGCCGGTCGCCGTCTTCGAACGCGTACTGTCCCTGGCCGCCGAGCTGCGGGCCTCGGGGCTCGCCGAGGGCTTCGACGGCGCGGGCATCGGCGTCCCCGGCCCGGTGCGGTTCCCCGAGGGCGTACCGGTCGCCCCGCCGATCATGCCGGGCTGGGACGGCTTCCCGGTGCGCGAGGCACTCAGCCAGGAACTCGGCTGCCCGGTCATGGTCGACAACGACGTGAACCTGATGGCGATGGGGGAGCAGCACGCGGGCGTCGCCCGCTCCGTGGGAGACTTCCTCTGCGTCAAGATCGGCACCGGTATCGGCTGCGGCATCGTCGTCGGCGGCGAGGTCCACCGCGGCACGACGGGCAGCGCCGGCGACATCGGCCACATCCAGGCCGTACCCGGCGGCCGCCCGTGCGCCTGCGGCAACCGGGGCTGCCTGGAGGCCCACTTCGGCGGCGCCGCGCTGGCCCGCGACGCCACGGAGGCCGCCCAGCGCGGCCTCTCCCCGGAACTGGCGGCACGTCTGGAGGCGGCGGGCGCGCTCACCGCCGCCGACGTCGCCGCCGCGGCCGCCGCGGGCGACGCCACCGCCCTCGGCATGATCCGCGAGGGCGGCAACCGCACCGGCCAGGTCCTCGCCGCGCTCGTCTCCTTCTTCAACCCCGGTCTCGTGGTGATCGGCGGCGGTGTCACCGGCCTCGGCCACACCCTGCTCGCCGCGATCCGCACCCAGGTCTACCGCCAGTCACTGCCCCTCGCGACCGGCAACCTGCCCATCGTCCTCGGTGAACTCGGCCCCACCGCCGGAGTCATCGGGGCGGCCCGGCTCATCAGCGACCACCTCTTCTCACCCGCCTGACCGACACCTCCACCCCGCCGCCGGCACGCTCACCGCCCGGCCCGTCATCTCTCCCGCGCACCCGCCGGACCGCCGCCGTTCACCGGTCGCCGGCCGCCGATCCGTACAGCGCCTCCACCCCGCCCTGCCCTGAAACCGGCCCGTACGCCCGCCGAGGGGAACCGTCATGGCATCAGAACCACCGCTGCTCACCATGTCCGGCATCACCAAGTCGTTCCCCGGAGTCCGCGCCCTGGACGGCGTCGATCTCGACGTCCGGGCCGGCGAGGTGCACTGCCTGCTCGGCCAGAACGGCGCCGGGAAGTCCACCCTCATCAAGGTCCTGGCCGGCGCGCACCAGCCCGACGGCGGCACCATCGGCTGGCGCGGCGAACGCGTCACGCTCCGCTCTCCGGTCGCCGCCATGCGGCTCGGCATCGCCACCATCTACCAGGAACTCGACCTGGTCGAGGGTCTCTCGGTCGCCGAGAACGTCCACCTCGGGCACGAGCCCACGGCCGCCGGATTCGTCGTACGGGGGAGGGCGGCGAAGACGTCGACGGCCGCCCTGCTGCGGCGGCTGGGGCACCCGGAGATCGACCCGGCCCGGCTCGTCGGCCGGCTGTCCGCCGCCCAGCGGCAGGTCGTCTCCATGGCCCGCGCCCTCTCCCACGACGTACGGCTGATCGTGATGGACGAGCCGTCGGCCGCCCTCGACCCGGACGAGGTCGACAACCTCTTCCGGATCGTGCGCGACCTGACCGCAGAAGGCGTCGCCGTCGTCCACATCTCGCACCGGCTGGAGGAGATCCGCCGCATCGGCGACCGCGTCACGGTCCTCAAGGACGGACGCGCCGTGGCCGGCGGGCTGCCCGCCAGGTCCACACCGACCCGCGACGTCGTCGCCCTGATGACGGGACGCGACGTCGAGTACGTCTTCCCGGCGCGGCCCGCGGATCCGCCGCCGGCCACCCCCGTACTGACCGTGCGGGGCCTCGCCCGCGACGGCGAGTTCGCCCCCCTGGACCTCGACGTCCGGCCCGGTGAGATCGTCGGCCTCGCCGGACTCGTCGGCTCCGGACGCTCCGAGATCCTGGAGACGGTCTACGGGGCACGCAGGCCCGACGCCGGCCGCGTCACCGTCGCGGGACGCACCCTGCGCCCCGGCAGCGTGCGCGCCGCCGTCCGCGCCGGGGTCGGCCTCGCACCCGAGGAACGCAAGGCCCAGGCCCTGCTGATGCTGGAGTCCGTCACCCGCAACGTGTCCGTGTCCTCCCTGTCCCGCTTCTCACGCGGCGGCTGGATCGACCGGACGGCCGAACGCGAAGCCGCCCGGGCCGCGACCCGCGAACTGTCGCTGCGCCCCGACAACCCGGCCGCCCCCGTCCGCACCCTCTCCGGCGGCAACCAGCAGAAGGCCGTACTGGCGCGCTGGCTGCTGCGCGGCTGCCGGGTCCTGCTGCTCGACGAACCGACCCGCGGCGTGGACGTCGGCGCCCGCGCGGAGCTGTACGCGGTCGTCCGGCGCCTCGCCGACGAGGGACTGGCCGTCCTGCTGGTCTCCAGCGAGGTGCCCGAGGTCCTCGGCCTCGCCGACCGCGTCCTGGTGCTGCGCGAAGGACACGTCGTGCACACCGCGCCCGCCCGCGAACTCGACGAGCACCGCGTGCTCGACCTCGTCATGGAAGGAAGCCCCGTGGACGGCACCCGACGAAGTCCGGCGGACGGCACGACCCGCACCGCGCCCGCGGGCGAGGGGAGGCCCGCGTCATGACCCGGCCCGTGTCCCCGCCCAGGGACCACACCCGCAAGGCGGCCCCGGCGGGCGCGCCCGCCCCGTGGCGCACGCTCCTCGCCCACGTCGACGTCCGCACCCTCTCGCTCCTCGGAGTGCTCGCCGTGCTCGTCGTCATCGGCGGCGTCACCCGGCCCGACGAGTTCCTCGACACCCGCAACCTGCAACTCGTCCTCACCCAGGGCTCGGTCATCGGCGTCGTCACCGTCGGCATGACCTTCGTCATCACCTCCGGCGGCATCGACCTGTCCGTCGGCGCGATCGTCGCCCTCTGCTCGGTGTGGGCGACGACGGTCGCGACCCAGGAGTACGGATTCGCCGGCATCCTCTTCACCGCGGTCCTCGTCGGCCTCGGCTGCGGCCTGGTGAACGGCCTGCTCATCGCGTACGGCGGCGTGGTGCCGTTCATCGCCACCCTCGCCATGCTCGCCTCGGCCCGCGGACTCGCCGTCCAGATCACCGACGGCAGGACACAGATCGTCACCGTCGACGGCGTCCTGGACCTCGGCGAACGCGACGCCTACGTCCTCGGCGTCCCCCCGCTCGTCATCGTCTTCGCCGTGGTCACCGTCATCGGCTGGCTCGTCCTCAACCGCACCACCTTCGGGCGCCGCACGATCGCGGTCGGCGGCAACGCCGAGGCGGCCCGCCTCGCCGGCATCGACGTACGGCGGCAACGGCTGTATCTGTACCTGCTGTCCGGGCTGTGCTGCGGCATCGCCGCCTTCCTGCTGATCGTCCTGTCCGGGTCGGGCCAGAACACCAACGGCAACCTGTACGAACTCGACGCCATCGCCGCCGCGATCATCGGCGGCACGCTGCTGACCGGCGGACGCGGCACCATCACCGGCTCGGTCCTCGGCGTCCTCGTCTTCACCACGATCACCGACATCTTCGCCCTCAACAACCTGCAGAGCGACGTCCAGCAGATCGCCAAGGGCGCGATCATCGTCGCCGCCGTGCTCGTCCAGCGCCGCTCCGCGAGCCCGGCCTGAACCACCCACCAGGGAAGGGTCCACCGCCATGCCACACCCCACGAGCACCACGAGCCGCAGAGGACTGCTCCTCGGGACCGCCGCCGTATCGGCGGGCGCCCTCCTCACCGGCTGCACCAGCAACGATCCCGGGGACGACGAGTCCACCGCGAACGGCCGGCCGGCCGCCGACTCGGAGCCCGGCAAGCAGGTCACCATCGGCTTCGCCGGACCGCAGGCCGACCACGGCTGGCTCAACGCCATCAACGACAAAGCCAGGAGCCGGGCGAAGAAGTACCAGGACGTCACCCTGGAGATCACCGAGGGCTCCAACGACACCGCCGCCCAGATCGGCCAGATCGAGACACTGATCAACAAGAAGGTCGACGTCCTCGTGGTGCTGCCCGCCGACGGCAGGGCACTGACCCAGGTCGGCCTCAAGGCCATGCGCGCCGGCATCCCCGTCGTCAACCTCGACCGGATCTTCGACTCCCCGCAGGCGTACCGCTGCTGGATCGGCGGCGACAACTACGGCATGGGCCTCAACGCCGGGCACTACATCGGCGAGAAACTCAAGGACAAGAAGGACGCCCGCGTCGTCGAACTCGCCGGACTCGACAACCTGGAACTCACCAAGCAGCGCACCCAGGGCTTCGACGCGGCCCTCGAGAACTACCCGAACATCAAGAAGGTCGCCCGCCAGGCCGCCGAGTTCACCGTCGAGTCCGGACAGGCCAAGATGGCCCAGCTCCTCCAGGCGCAGAAGAAGTTCGACGCGCTGTGGAACCACGACGACGACCAGGGCGTGGGCGCGCTGCGCGCCGCCGAACAGGCCGGACGCGACGACTTCCTGATGGTCGGCGGCGCGGGCGCGCTCTCCGCCTTCCGGGCCATCGAGGCCGACGACGGCGTCCTCAAGGCGACCGTCCTCTACCCGCCGTCCATGGCCGCGTCGGCCATCGACCTGGCCCGCGCGCTCGGCCAGGGCAAGGGCGTCGGCGGCCTCGCCGAGTACGAGATCCCCGCCTCGCTCACCCTGTACTCGGCCGTCGTCGACAAGGACAACATCAAGCAGTACATGTCCACCGGCTTCAAGTGAACCGCCCGTCCCCGGGCCTTGCCCGGCGGACCGTCCGGTCCGGGCGGGCCCACCCCACCGCGCCACCACGACGAGGAGGACTCCGTATGGCACAGCCGCACCGGGGCCAAGCAGCCGGGAAGCCGTCACTGGGCGTCGGCATGGTCGGTTACGCCTTCATGGGCGCCGCCCACTCGCAGGGCTGGCGCACCGCGGGCCACGTCTTCGACCTGCCGCGCCGCCCCGTCCTCGCCGCCGTCTGCGGCCGCGACGCCGGGGCCGTGCGGGCCATGGCCGGCCGGCACGGCTGGGCGGCCACCGAGACCGACTGGCGGGCCCTGATCGCCCGCGACGACGTCGACCTCGTCGACGTCTGCACCCCCGGCGACAGCCACGCGGAGATCGCCCTCGCCGCCCTCGCCGCCGGCAAGCACGTCCTGTGCGAGAAGCCCCTGGCCAACACGGTCGAGGAGGCGGAGGCGATGACCGCCGCCGCCGAACGCGCCGCCGCACGCGGCCAGGTGGCGATGGTCGGCTTCAACTACCGCCGCCTGCCCGCCACCTCGCTCGCCCGGACCATGGTCGCCGAGGGCCGCCTGGGCACGCTGCGGCACATCCGGGTCACCTACCTCCAGGACTGGCTGGTGGACCGGGAGTTCCCGCTCACCTGGCGGCTGCGCAGGGAGCTGGCCGGTTCAGGGGCCCTCGGCGACCTCGGCGCGCACATCGTCGACCTCGCCCAGTACCTGACGGGCGAGCCGGTGGTCGCCGTCTCCGCCCTCACCGAGACCTTCGTACGGGAACGCCCGCTGCCCGGCGGCGCGTCGTCCGGCCTGAGCGCGGCGCCGACGGGGGACCGGGACGACGCGGCCGCGCGTGCGGACGAACGCGCCCCCGCCGGGGCCGGGAGCGTCACCGTCGACGACGCGGCCCTGTTCACCGGGCGGCTCGCCTCGGGAGCGCTCGCCTCCTTCGAGGTGTCCCGGTTCGCCACCGGACGCAAGAACTCCCTGCGTGTCGAACTCAACGGCGAGCGCGGCTCACTGGCGTTCGACCTGGAACGGCTCAACGAACTCTCGTACCACGACCACACCGAACCGGCGGACCGGGCGGGCTTCCGCCGCATACTCGTCACCGAGCCCGACCACCCGTACATGACCGCCTGGTGGCCCCCCGGGCACGGACTCGGCTACGAGCACACCTTCGTCCACCAGGCCCGCGACCTGGTCCACGCCCTCGCGGCGGGCGAACAGCCCCTGCCGTCCTTCGCGGACGGACTCCAGGTGCAGCGCGTCCTCGCGGCGGTCGAGGAGAGCGCCGCGAAGAACTCCGTGTACACATCCGTACCGGCTTGAGGAGGCCCGAGGACATGCCCCGCACCTTCACGCTCTTCACCGGCCAGTGGGCCGACCTGCCGCTCGAGGAGGTCTGCCGGCTCGCCCGCGACTTCGGCTACGACGGACTCGAACTCGCCTGCTGGGGCGACCACTTCGAGATCGACAAGGCCCTGGCCGACCCCGCGTACACGGAAGGCCGCCACCGGCTCCTCGACACGTACGGGCTCACCTGCCGGGCCGTCTCCAACCACCTCGTCGGCCAGGCCGTCTGCGACGCGATCATCGACGAACGCCACCGCGCCATCCTGCCGCCCCGCGTCTGGGGCGACGGCGAACCCGAGGGCGTGCGGCGGCGCGCCGCCTCCGAGATGGCCGACACCGCGCGCGCCGCCGCCGCGTTCGGCGTCGACACCGTCATCGGGTTCACCGGTTCGGCGATCTGGCACCTGGTCGCCATGTTCCCGCCCGTGCCCGAAGCGATGATCGAGCGCGGATACGAGGACTTCGCGGCCCGCTGGAACCCGGTCCTCGACGTCTTCGACGCCGAGGGCGTGCGGTTCGCCCACGAGGTCCATCCCGGCGAGATCGCCTACGACTACTGGACCACCCACCGCGCGCTGGAGGCCGTCGGCCACCGGCCGGCCTTCGGCCTCAACTTCGACCCGTCCCACTTCGTCTGGCAGGACCTCGACCCGGTCGGCTTCCTCTGGGACTTCCGGGACCGGATCTACCACGTGGACTGCAAGGAGGCCCGCAAGCGGCTCGACGGCCGGGGCGGCAGACTCGGCTCGCACCTGCCCTGGGGCGACCCGCGCCGCGGCTGGGACTTCGTCTCCGCCGGGCACGGCGACGTCCCCTGGGAGGACGTCTTCCGCATGCTGCGGTCCATCGGCTACACGGGCCCCGTCTCCGTGGAGTGGGAGGACGCCGGCATGGACCGGCTCCAGGGCGCCCCGGAGGCCCTGGCCCGGCTCAGGGCGTACGACTTCGAACCGCCGTCGGCCTCCTTCGACGCGGCGTTCGGCGGCAACGGCTGAGCGTGCGCCGGTACGGGCTGGATGCGGCGCCGGGAGAGGCCGCGCCGGCCGCCGCGTCGGGCGGTCCCCCCCCCGCCTCGCGCCCCGCGACGCGAGGCGGGGGAAGGGGGCCGCCCGAGAGTGCCGGTGTGCCGGTGTGCCCGTGTGCCGCTCAGCCGGTCGCGCGCACCGCCGTAGCCGGGCCGGTGTCCACCTCCCCTCCCGGCTGCCGCAGCAGCAGGGCCAGGGCCGCCGCCAGCATCGAGATGCCGCCGGCCAGCGCGTAGGCACCGTTGTAACCCCACGCGGCGACCACCATCGAGCCGAGCCCGCCGCCGAACAGCCCACTGACCAGCTTGCCGCTGTACACGAGCCCGTAGTTGGTGGCGTTGTAGTTCTCCCCGAAGTAGTCCGGCGTCAGCGCCGCGAACATCGGGTAGAACGCCCCGCCGCCGAACCCGGACAGGAACGCGAACACCAGGAACAGCCACTCGCTCTTGATGTCTCCGGCCCAGATGACACCGAACTGCGCGAGCCCCAGCAGCACGATGACGAACACCAGCGTGACCTTGCGGCCCCACAGGTCGGAGAGCCAGCCCACCACCGCGCGTCCCACCCCGTTGATGACGGCCATGACACCCATCGACGAGGCGGCGACCAGCGGGCCGAACCCGACCTCCTTCGCGAAGTCGACCTGGAAGGAGATCCCGAAGATCGACACACCGCCGGTCATGACGATGGTGATCCACATCAGCGGGAGCATCCCGGTCCGTAGGGCCTCCTTGGGCGTGAACTGCCGTACCGCGGGAGGGTTCTTGGCGAGACTCGCCGCGCTCTTGGCGTTCCCCGAGTGCGACAGCGGGTCCACGTGGGCCGGCCACCAGTTCTTCGGCGGGTCCCGGAAGAAGAAGGCGCAGGCCGCGACCACGAGCAGGACGTAGACACCGATGAGGTCGAGCACCTCGTCGAAGTTCCCCGTGTCGAACGCGTAGTTGAAGATGAAGATGAACGGCAGCGAGCCGTAGGCGAAGCCGCCGTTGACGAAGCCGGTCTTCGCCCCGCGCCGCTCCGGGAACCACTTGCCGACCATGTTGATGCACGTCGCGTAGATCAGCCCGGAGCCGAGACCGCCCACCACGCCGAATCCGACGATGGCCAGCGCCACGTTGTCGAGGTGCGCGAGCGCCAGGAAGCCGAGCAGGCACATGCCCGCGCCGATGTACATGGCCCGGCGCGCGGTGAGGATGCCGCGCTCGCGCAGCCAGCCGGCCGGAAAGGCGATGCCCGCCTGGAAGAACACCCAGACGCTGAGGATCCAGAAGGTGTTGCTCTGGGTCCACCCGTGCGCCTCGGACAGCGTGTCCTCCGCGGAGCCGTACGCGTACTCCGAGACGCTGATGGCCATCATCGCGATCCACGGCAGGTACACCATGAACTTCCGTGGATGGCCGAGGATGTCCCGGTCCGACTCACCGATCCGGTAGACCCGGCCGCGCGCGTCGGTCACCTCGCGGTACGCGCCGGGCGCACTGCCCGGACCGGCCGTCGTGTTCGCTGTTGCCAGGGGATCCACTGTCATGTCACGCCATCTCCTCGCCGAGCGGGTGCGGATTGGGGACGATGCGCCGGGCGCTCGGGCGGCCCGGAGCCTTGAGGAACAGCGCCGGCAGGGCGCAGACCGGGCCGAGTACGCCCGCCAGGACCAAGGCGCCGTGGAAGTCCCGGGCGCCGGACGCGGCGGCGGCCGTTCCCGGCCGTCCGCACCCTGCGCGTCGGCCACCCCCTCGCGGTCGAGGACCCCGAGGGCCCGTACCCGGCGCTGGACTTCGGTCCGGTCATCAACGCGGCCAAGGCCAAGGAGCTGCACGACCAGGTCGCCGAGGCCATCGACCGGGGCGCCGTCCCGCTGCACCGCGGCAGGCTGTCCGACGCCCGCTTCCTGCCCGGTCAGGACACGTCGGCGTACGTCCGGCCCGGCACGCTGCTGAACCCGCCGCCGTCGTCGCCACTGCACCACGCGGAGCCGTTCGGCCCGGTCGACACCATCGTCCTGGTCGACACGGAGGCGGAACTGCTGGCCGCCATGAACGCGTCGAACGGCGCGCTCGTCGCCACCCTGTCCACGGACGATCCCGCCACGTACGACCGGCTGGCCCCGCAGATCCGGGCGTTCAAGGTCGGCCACGGCAAGCCCCGCTCACGGGGCGACCGCGACGAGCTGTTCGGCGGCTTCGGCGCCTCCTGGCGCGGCGCCTTCGTGGGCGGCGATCTGCTGGTGCGCGCGGTGACCCGGGGCCCGGCGGGGGAGCGGCTGCCGGGCAACTTCCCGGAGTACCACCTGATGCCGTGACGGACGCCGCGGCGGACCTGCGGGCGGGCCGGTCGGGCCGGTCGGGCCGGGCCCGTCCGGCCCGCCGGTCCCCGCGGTCCCGTCGGCCCCCTCCCCGGTGAGTGACTAGCAGATCCCCTGCCGGTCCGGCTGCAGGGCGAAGGCGCGGTCCGCCGGTTCGGGGACCGAGCGCTCCACCGCACGTGCCAGCAGGTCCCGATGGCGCAGCAGAGGTTCCCGCCGCCCCTCGGGCGCGAGCAGCAGCAGGTCGTCGAACCCGGCCAGCAGCCGGCGGGTGACCTGAGGCGTCCCCACCGCGCATCCCCGGATCTCGGCGAACCCCAGATCCACCAGCTCCGTCCAGTCCGGCACGGCCCGCACCAGCCGAACCGCTCCGTCCCGGTCGCGATGAAGGACGGGGCCGAGCGACCGACGGGACAGGGCGGCGAGAAGCTGGACGACGCGGTCCACGGCCTGCACGGCGGTCGTCGGATCGTTCACGGCGGCCGACAGCGCGCGCAACCCGATGTCGGCCAGCTGCCGCAGCCCGAAGCCCACATCCTGATGGAAGGCCCGCTCGACCCCCACGGACACGACCGACGACAGGGCGCGCGGCGACGGGGCGGCCCCGCCGTGCACGGCGAACAACGGCGTCCCGGGCACGATGAAGTCACCGATACGGGGGATCAGCCGCAGCACGACACCCTGCCGCCGAGCCACCCGCACCAGCCGTCGCACCCGTACGTCCCGCAGCACCCCGGCCCGCCCCCGGTGGGCCACCCGCGCGGTCTGCGGCCCGAACGCCTCCTCCACCGGCGTGAGGTCGGCCGCCGCGGCCTCCGAGGGCAGGTTCACCGAGGGCAGGTTCACCAGCACCCGTGACGACTCCGAGGCGATCCGGTCGATGACGTGGCTGACGCGCATGAGCCGCAGCATCGAGTTCACGTACATCACGAAGAGCAGCAGGCTCAGCCCCACCATGACCAGGGTGAGGACCGACTGCACCAGGGGAACGGCCGTCACCCGCCGCGGCTCGCGCTCCCCCTCGAACGCGGTCAGCACCAGCAGTGACAGCAGGAAGGTCGCGAGGAAGACGGCGAAGGTGGCCTTGCCGATGCGGCTGCGCACGAACATCCGCACGACGCGCGGGCTGAACTGTCCGCCGGCCATCTGCAGGGCGACCAGCGAGATGCTGAAGACCACACCGATGAAGGTCATCATCGCCGAGCTGACGACGGTCACCACCGTCTTCGCGTCGGCGGCGAAGCCCACCAGATCGTCGAGCACGTCGTACTCGTGCGCGTCCCGCAGCGACTCCACGATCAGGGCGTCGGCCTCCGAGGCCAGCGCCCACACCACGAACACCAGCACCATCGCCGCGGTGGGCGCGAACCAGAACGTGTCCCGCAGATGCTCCCGCCACGGCGACAGCCCTCTCGACCGCCGCCCGCTCCCCGCCCGTTCCGTAACCACCCAGTCACCCATGGTGAGACTCTAGGGGTCCGCGACCCGGACCGGCGCAGCCGTCGCGGCGGCCCGGATACGCAGGTGAAGGGCACTGCGAAACCTTGGTATTGTTGTGCGTGTCGCCGCGGGGAACACCCCCGGCCAGGCGACAGACACCTGGTCCGGGTGGCGGAATGGCAGACGCGCTAGCTTGAGGTGCTAGTGCCCTTTATCGGGCGTGGGGGTTCAAGTCCCCCCTCGGACACTCTTACTCTCCGGGGACGTTCACGAGATCGTCCCCGATGCGTCGTCCACGAAGTACCGGTCGAGTCGTCGGACTCACCGGTCTTTTTTTTGTTTCCCGGGGCCTCGGGGCCCCAAGGCCGCGCCGTGAAGTGCTGCCCGAGCTCTCCCCAGCGCGCGATGGAGCCGTCGCCGCACCGAAGAAGCCGCCCGCACCCCCGCAACGTACCGGGCCCGCCGCGCCCGCTCTCTACGTCCCGCCCGCCCTGAGCCGCGCCCGCCGAGCCGGTCGTCGATACTGAGGAAATGGGCAAACTTGGGCGATACGTCCCGGCGAGCCGGCGGGGCGACCGCGTGCCGCCGAAGGCCGGGCCGACGGGGACCGGCCCGGAGGCCCGGCACCATACGGGCGGCCGCCGCGTGCTGTCGTCGCTGAAGCCGCGCAGCGTCGCCGGCCAGGTCTTCCTGCTGCAACTGGTGGTCGTCCTGGTGCTCATCGCCACGGCCCTGGTGGTGCTCGTCGTCCAGGACCGCAACCGCGCGATCCAGGAGGCCGGTGACCGGTCGCTGGTGGCGGCCGAGTCCTTCGCGAACGCCCCGGGCACCGCGGAGGCGATGCAGAGCGACGACCCGACGGCGGCACTCCAGCCACGCGCCGAGCAGGTGCGCAAGAAGACCGGCGTCGACTACGTCGTGGCCCTGAGCCCCTACGGCTTCCGGTGGACCCACCCGGACCCGGACCAGATCGGCAAACACGTCTCCACCTCCTACGGCGAGGCCCTCGGGGGAGAGCCCCACCAGACCACGTTCGACAGCAGTCTCGGCAAGGCCGTCGACTCGACGGTGGCCGTCTTCGACGAGAAGGGCACCGCGGTCGGCCTCGTCACCGTGGGCGTCACCGTGGACAAGGCGACCAGCGTGGTGCAGCGGCAGCTGCCGGTGCTCTTCGCCGCCGGCGGTGTCGCGCTGCTGCTGGCCGCGGGAGGGTCGGCACTGGTCAGCGGGCGTCTGCGGCGCCAGACCCGGGGACTGGGGCCGGTGGAGATGACCCACATGTACGAGCACCACGACGCGGTGCTGCACGCGGTCCGCGAAGGCGTGATCATCCTGGACGGCGACGGAAGGCTGCTGCTGGCCAACGACGAGGCGCGCCGGCTGCTCGCCCTGCCGCCGGAGACCGAGGGCAGGCCGGTCGGCGCACTCGGACTGAGCCCGGCCCTGGCCGCGCTGCTGGGATCGGGCCGGGCGGCCACGGACGAGGTGTTCCTGGCCGGGGACATCCTGCTCGCGGTCAACGTGCGGCCGGTGGGTGCCAAGGGCGGCAGCGTGGCCACCCTGCGGGACACCACGGAGCTGCGGGCCCTCGCCGGGCGGGCGGACGTGGCGGGCGGGCGCCTGCGACTGCTCTACGACGCCAGCACGCGGATCGGTACCACCCTCGACATGACGCGCACCGCCGAGGAGCTGACCGAGGTGGCGGTCCCGCGCTTCGCCGACTTCGCCACCATCGAACTCGTGGAGCCCGTGCTGCGCGGTGGTGAGCCGACGGGGGCGAGCACGGAGATGTACCGCATCGCGGCCGCGGGCATCCGGGACGACGCGCCCCTCTACCCCGTGGGCACCCGTATGCGCTACGTACCGGGCAATCCGATGGTCATCGGCATGAGGACCGGAAGGCCGGTCCTGGTGGAGCACCTCGCCGTCGCCGACGGATGGCGGGCCCAGAACCCGGAGCGGGCCCAGAGGGTCATCGAGTACGGCATCCACTCCATGATCTCGGCGCCGCTGCAGGCCCGGGGCCAGTTGCTGGGGGTCGTGGAGTTCTGGCGTTCGGAGCAGGACCCCTTCGAGCCGGACGACCTGTCTCCCGCCGAGGAGCTCGCCGCCCGGGCGGCCGTGTGCATCGACAACGCGCGCCGCTACACCCGCGAACACACCACGGCCGTCACCCTCCAGCGCAGCCTGCTGCCCGGTACGCTTCCCGAACTGTCCGCCCTGGAGGTCGGGCACCGGTACCTGCCCGCCCGGGCGGGGGTGGCCGGCGACTGGTACGACGTCATCCCGCTGCCGGGGGCCCGGGTGGCCCTCGTGGTCGGCGACGTCGTCGGACACGGTCTGCACGCCGCCGCGACGATGGGCCGTCTGAGGACCGCGGTGCACAATTTCGCCGCCCTGGACCTTCCTCCGGACGAACTCCTGATGCACCTGGACGACCTGATCACCCGGATCGACGAGGACGCGGCGGCCGAGGGCAACACCGAGGCCGTCACCGGCGCCACCTGCCTGTACGCGATCTACGATCCGGTCTCCGGACGGTGCGTTCTCGCCCGGGCCGGCCACCCCGGTCCGGCACTCGTCACCCCCGACGGTTCCGTGACCTTCCCCGACATCCCCGTCGCCCCGCCGCTCGGCGCCGGAGGAGGTCTGCCGGTCGAGACGGCCGCACTCCGGCTGGCCGCCGACAGCCGGCTGGTCCTCTACACCGACGGCCTCGTCGAGGCCCGCGGCCGTGACATCGACGTCGGGCTCGACACGCTGCGGGAAGCGCTCGCCGGCACCGACGGCGCCACCCCGGACGACACCTGCCGGGCGGTGCTCGACGCGATGCTGCGCACCGGGTCGAGCGACGACGTCGCCCTGCTCGTCGCCCGCACCCGGCTGCTCGACCCGGAGCACGTCGCGGAGTGGGAGGTCCCCACCGACCCCGCGGCGGTCCCCCGGATCCGCGCCGAGGCCACCCGCAGGCTGGAATCCTGGGGGCTCGGCGAGGCCGTCTTCACGACCGAGCTGATCCTCAGCGAACTGGTGACGAACGCCATCCGGTACGGGAAGACCCCCATCAGCCTGCGGCTGCTGCGCGACCGGGGCAGCCTGATCTGCGAGGTCGGCGACGGCACCAGCACCTCCCCGCACATGCGCCGCGCGACCCTCACGGACGAAGGGGGCCGCGGGCTGTTCCTCGTCGCGCAACTGTCCCGCCGCTGGGGCACCCGGTACACCGACCGAGGCAAGATCATCTGGGCTGAGCAGGCGCTGGGCGCCGGAGCCGCCGGGGATCTGGGCGCACTGCTGATGGCGGACCTGTGAAGCGGAACGGGGACAGCGGTCCCGCCCGGGAAACGCGCGGGTTCGGAGCGCTCAGGACCCCGCGCCGACCGTGAGGTACGGGATCTTGGCCGGGTCCTGGCCGAAAGCGGCCCCGAGATAGACGGCCGACAGCTTGGCGAGCGTCCCGTCGTCGATGAGCTGCCTGATGATCCGGTCCAGCTCGTCCTTCTCGGCGGACCCCTTCGGATACAGGGCGCCGTACCCCTGGTCGGTCCTGTACTGGCCCACGAGACGCACCCGGCCCTCCCGCTTCTGGGGGAAGGCCAGCAGAATCGTCGTGTCGTGGACGATCGCGTCGATCCTCTTCTCCTCCAGCGCCTTGACCATGGCCGGGTCGTTGGCGAAGGAGGTGACGGGCCGGGTCGGCCTGAGGCGGTCCTTGACGAACTCCTCGCCCGTGGTGCCCTCGGCGACTCCGATGCGGACGTCACGGACGTTGTCCTCGTCGATCTTCTCCCCGTCCCTGATCAGCAGTCCCAGGGTCGAGGAGAGGTAGGGCGGGGAGAAGTCGGCGACCTTGCTCCGTTCCGGGGTGATCGTGATCTGCGCCAGGGCGAGGTCGAAGTCCTTGCTCTTCCCGGACACGACCTCCGGGAAGGGGGCGTTCTCCACCTTCACCCGGTCGAGCCCGGACCGGTAGGCGATGTTGGCGGCCATGCAGTACTCATAGCCGCTCCTGACGGACTCCGGCGTGTCGCCGTTCCACCAGCCGGGCGCGGGCAGCGTCGTCCTGACCGTGAGGACGCCCGCCGTCTCGGGCGACAGGTGGAACTCGCCGTACCGCCCCGAGACCCCGCAGTTGCCGTAGTGGGCGTTCGACGCCTTCGACCCGCCCTGGTCACAGGCCGACGTCGCGACGATGAGCGCCACGCTGACAGCCAGGGACCCGATCGCCGCCGCGGCGCGCATCTTTGCACCTCCGGTAGGGGCATACTCCTTGGATCACCATAAATCACCCCGAACGATACGACTGCCGGAGCCGTGGGGGAGGATTTTGAAGGCGGGGGGTCGGATGCTCGTCCTCCTGCGCTCGCTCGTCGCCCGTGTCCTGTCCGGTGTCCAGCGTGTCGTCCCGCGGCATGTCCTTGACGGCCCTGTCTACGACTCCGCGCGTTCGGCTACGCTGAGTAGGCATTCGGCGACATCATCGTCGTTCGGCCTGTAGGCCGGAGCCGACTTTCGGGGGAGGGGCTCGTGTTACTGGCTGAGGGCGGCACTGCCACCGTCGGCGCCTGGATCGCGCTGGCGACGGCCCTCCTGGGAGTCGTCGCAGGCGTTCTGGGCCTCCCGCCGCTGTATGCCCGTTTACGCGAACAGCGGTTGGCGCCCGGCTCCACCGGACGCCCGGGACTGCTGCTGCCCTCCCGCGTCCGCATGGTCGACCGCACCAAGGAGGTCGCGCAGCTTCTCGACCACCTCGGCCGCGGTGAGTACGTCATCGCCATCGAAGGCAGCATCGGCGTGGGCAAGAGCGCCCTGGCGATGGAGGTCGCGCACCGGCTGGCTGAACGTCGCACGAAGAGCCGCCGCACGCCGGGCGCGCACGAGTGGCTCGTATGGATCGACGCGCACAATGAGTTGCTGAGCCTGGCGGACATCGCACGCACCCTGTCATTCGTCAGCGGTGACCAGTTCCTCGCGGCGGCTCCGGCCGAGCACAAGGGCGAGGCGCTTCAGTCGTTCCTGGCAGCCCATCCCTGTGTCCTTGTCATCGACAACCTGCGGCTCACGGCCGTCGGCGCCGAAAAGGTGATCCACTTCCTGCGCAACCTGCCCTCAGGCTCCTTGGCTGTGGTCAGTGCGAACACGCTGGGGCAACTGGAGGCGCCGCGAGTGCTTCTCAGCGAGTTGAGGTTCGAGCACATGCGCGAACTGCTCTGCTTCGAGGCCGACCGGCGTGATGTGGCCGCACTCAAGGACGTCGACAATGCGCTCGCCCGACGGCTGTACAAGGTCCTCGGTGGGAACCCGCGGGTTGTCAAACTTTTCGTACTGGCCTACTCGCGCGGCCAGTACGCATCGGTGGACGCGTTGCTGGACAGCCTTGCCGCCGGAGCGGTCAGCCTCACCGACGGACTGTTCGGCACGGTGTGGGCCGACATCACACCACAGGGGCGCGGCGTACTGGCCATCTGCGCCTACCTCGACGGCAAGGCCACAGCCGAACAGGTTCAGGCGGGACTGGGCCTGAGCGAGTCCGATCTGCGTCTGCTGATCGAACAGCTCTGGTCCGACGGTCTCCTGTCGACGCGCCGCTATCTGGATCAGTCGTGGTACAGCTGTTCGGCCGCACTGTGCGGATTCGTGCTGAGTCAGACCCCGGCCGCCGACATCGCCACCATGCGGCGCCGCCTGGCGGACCACCTCACGACACGCTTCCAGAGTGACTGGGAGGACGCCGCCGGTGCCATGTCGCACGTCGAGGCGATGCGCATCCTGCTCAAGGACCTGGACCGGCACGGCGAGTACCAGGCGTGTGTGGACCTGTTCGCCGTCGCGCTGGACCTTCTGTTCACTCTCGGCCTGTTCGACGACCGGATCGAACTGGGCTGGGTCTCCTACCACGCGGCCACGGAGCTGAACCAGCCCGAGGAACGCTCGCTCGCACTCTCCGTAGTGTCCTCGACCCACGCCATCCGTGGCGAGGACACCGACGCCGCCGCCGCGGTACGGCTGGGACTGCAGATCGCGCGGGACGCCGGTTCCGACAAGGAGGTCGCCCGCCAGTTGCGCTGTGAGGGGTTCCGCCTCTTCCGGGCCGGCAGGGCCCAGGAGGCGCTGGCGGCGGTGCTGGACGAGGACGCCGAGGCGTTGGCCCGCGAGGCGGGCGACATGAACAACGCCATCGACATCCAGTCCCTCAAGGGGGCGGCGTACTGGCACCTCGGAGACTTACCGCGATGCGAGGCGGAGGTACGCCGCTTCGTGTCCGCGTGCGAGGAGCTGCCGTGGGAGCGAGGCAAGGCCTACGCGATCAGGGATCTCGCGGAGATCGTTCTCATGCGGGGCGCCTACGCGAACGCCGATGCCCTGGTCGCCCAGGCCCAGGACATCGCCACGGAGTACAGGGACACGCGTCAGCTGGCCAGAATCACCCTCACGCAAGCCCGACTACGGCTGTTTCAGGGGAAGATGCGCGAGGCAAGGACACTGGCACAGAACGCGGCGCGGCAGTCCCGTGATCTGGTGCTTCTGGGTGAAGCCGCCGAAGCGGAGGCCGTCGCCAAGGCCGCCGCACGTGCGGTGTGGGACCCCATGCGGCGCATGCGCACGGTGGGGCACCCGAAAGCGCGATTCACCGAGTTCACCGTGGGCGGGGACTGAGCTCTTTCCTTTGGATCGGGCCCCGCGAGCCCGGCCTGACCCGAACGAGAGGCCCTGGAGCAGCCGCGCCCGACCCAGAGAGGCAGGAAGTTGTCGACCGCTTACGAAGAGATTCGCTACGAAGTACCCATCGAACAGGACAGGTTGGCGGCCGTCGCGACTGTCGTCACCGCGCCCGGACCACGCCGTCTGGCGCTCCTGGTGCATGGTGGGCCCGGCGGCCAGAAGGACGGCCCCGAGCAGCTGTACGTCCACCTGGCCGACGAGTTGGCGCAGGCCGGGATCAGCTCCGTACGCTTCGACTTCCGCGGTTGTGGGCAGAGCACCGGGAACTACCGCGACATGACCATGGCCCGCCAGGCCGCCGAACTGACCGCTGTGCGCCGGTTCGTCGATGCCGAACTGGCCCCCGACGTCGTCGCGCTGGTCGGCGAGAGCTACGGGGCCACGATCGGGATTCTCGACCTGGGCGCCGGCTACGCGGCACACGTGTGGCTGTGGCCCTGCGTCTGGTTGCTGGACGGCGCCTTCGAGTCGTTCGTCACCCCGGAGAAGCTGCGCAGCGCCGAGGCCGAAGGCCACATCGTCGAGGACGGTGAAGAGATCGGGCTCGCGTTCCTCGAGGAGCTCCTCGAGGTCGGCGATGTCGCCGAGCCACTACGGAGGTTCGGCTCGGTCCCGACGCTGTTCGTGCACGGCGAAGCCGACAGCGAGGTGCCCTTCGCACAGAGCGCCCGCGCCGCCGAACTGCTCAGTGGTCCCGTGCGGCTGGTTCCCGTGCCGGATGGTGACCACTGCCTGGAGGAGCCGCACGAGCGCCAGATCGTGAACAGGGAGACCGCGGCCTGGCTGAGGGAGCACATGTGAGGTACCGGGCGGTGCTGTTGGCACCCAGTGTCTATCAGGTGCTGGCGCCGGTGCCCTGGAGCAACGATCCCGGCTTCGCGGGCCGGCTGAGGGACTGCCTGCTGACCGACTTCGGTGCCGAACTCACGGCGCTCAGGACCGGTCACCTGGCCAGCCCCGCTACGGCCCTGCGTGCCCTGTCCGCGGCCATCGACGCCATGCGGTGGCCGGGCGGCGGCCTGCTCGTCCTGGGGTTGGCCGGACACATGGCCACCTACGCGCGCCGCGCGGGCTCGTTCCACGCACTGGCACTGCCGGGAACCGTTCCGGGAAGGCCGAAGAGTGCGCTGCCGCTCAAGGAGATCGGCACTGCTCTGCGGCGGTTGCCGGAAACCGTGCACGTCCTCGTGGTCGCCGACCTGATAGCTGCGGACACGCGGGACGAGCACGCACTCGCCGTCGGCTTTTCGGGTGAACTGTCCTCGGCGCCGGGTGAGCGACTCAGCCTGCTGATGTCGTTGCGCACGCCGCACTCCTCGGCGGTCGCGAGCTGTCACCATGCGCTGGCGCTGGCGCTGGCCTTGGAAGAGGTGTCGGCCGCCGGCTCGAGTCATGAACTCGACGAAGTGATCGAACGTGCACGCGTGCAGACCGTAGCCGTGGGCGGCAGGCCGCATGCTGTTCCCGCGGCGGAAGCCCTTCCTGTCCACATCGTGCCTTCCGGTTCCGGCGAGCAACTCCCTGACTACATACGTGAGGACCTGTTCTCCACGGATACCGGCTCCCGCCTCGACGCCGTGACGGAACTGGCCGAACTCGCGCAGCGTGGACACACGTACGCCCACAGCGCACTCAACCGCCTCGCACGTGACGATGCCGCCCCGGCCGTGCGTGCGTACGCCGACACGCTGATGCGCCAGGCCGAGCAGCCGTCGCTGGCGGAGCTCAGCCGAGCCGGGCTGCTGCCGGTCGCCCGGCGGGACAGTACTCACGGGCAGTCCCTGGCGCCCGGCGCCGTGCCCGACCTTCTCCCGCAGCCCTGCGGCAAGGTCTTGATAGGGGCGGTGGATCCCGGTCCGGGCGACTGGCCCCAGCACCACGTCGACCTCCAGCCCTTCCGTCTCGGCCGCATACCGGTGACGAACCGCCAGTACCTCGCGTTCCTGACCGCGCGAGGGGGCCCCTGCCCGGATCACTGGGCTACGGCGACCGGCGTGTGGCAGGACCCGGACCTCCCGGTCGTCATGGTGTCCTGGTACGACGCGATGCGTTACTGCGCATGGCTCGACGCGCACCTGCACGACGCGGGTGAACTCGCCGACGACGAACGGATCACCCTTCCGAGTGAGGCGGAGTGGGAAGCCGCCGCGGGCAATGGCAGAGGTGACGCCCACCCGTGGGGCCCGGACGACCGGTCCGACGCCTGCAACATCCGCGACACCGGCCTGAACCGGGTTCTTCCCGCGGGCCGATTCTCGCCGCGGGGGGACAGCGACTCCGGTTGTGCCGACATGATCGGCAACGTCTGGGAGTGGACCCGCAGCCTGTGGGGCCCCGGCGGCCGGACACCGAGCTTCACCTATCCGTACAACCCTGCGGACGGCCGGGAGGCAGGGCATGCCGACCGCTCGATACGCCGGATCATCCGGGGTGGCGCGTTCTACTACGCGACGGAGTGCGCCAACACGTACACCCGCAACCGCATGCTCCCCACTGACCGGCACCCCGCGGGCGGCTTCCGGACAGCCGCCGTCCGTGTACTGATCCCCTCGGACCGGCAGGAGACACACCGATGACTCCTGCCGCGGACCGGGCCGCCCACTGGGCACGTGAACAGACAGTCCTCGGACCCGGCATCTCCCAGGCCGTGCAGTGGGCGGGGCTTGTCGTCACCAGAGCGGAGGGCGCGCATCTGTGGGACGCCGACGGTCGACGGATCACCGACCTCATGGGGGGAGCCGGAGTCAACCTGATCGGACACTCACACCCTGACTTCGTACGCGCTCTGACAGCCCAGATGAGCGAGTGGATGATCGGAGCCCACGCTTCGAACGCCCGTCTGGAGATGACGGAGCAGTTCGCCGATCTGCTCCCCGCACGTCTGGGACGCATCCAGCTCTACAGCGGAGGCAGTGAAGCCGTCGAGGCGGCTGTTCGGCTGGCCAAGGCCGCCACGGGCAAGTTCGAAGTCCTGTCCTTCTGGAACGCTTTCCACGGCCGCACTGCCGGAAGCCTCGCTCTGACGGGTGGCGCCCGCAAGGGGCTGGGCCCCACCGGACCCGGGACGATGAGCGTCCCGTTCGCCAACTGCTACCGCTGCCCGTTGCGCCAGACGCACCCCGGCTGCGGATTCGCCTGTGTCGAGTTCGCCCGCGACACCTTGCGACAGCAGTCCAGCGGAGCGCTGGCCGCCATCCTCGTCGAGCCGGTCCAGGGCCGCGCCGGCAACGTGGTCCCGCCGCCCGGATACCTCAGCGCCCTCAGAGGGCTTGCCGACGAGTACGACGCTCTGCTGATCGCGGACGAGTCGATGACCGGCATGGGGCGTACCGGCGCTCTGCTGGCCTGCGATCACGAGCGGGTCGGCCCGGATGTGGTCGTCCTCGGCAAAGGCATAGGTGCCGGCTATCCGGTCTCCGCCGTACTGGCGTCGACGGCACTGATGACTTCGGGGCCCTTCGGGGAACCGAGTGCGAATTCCTCCAGCTACGGCGGCTTTCCCACGGCCTGCCGGGCCGTGGCCGCTGTGACACGGATCATCAGCGACGGGCACCTCGCCGAGCGGGCCGCGGAGCTGGGCGAGCGGGCACTGGACGTGCTCCTCGAGAGGTTGCGGGGGGTGGCTCTGGTCGGTGAGGTCCGCGGCAAGGGCCTGGCCATCGGGATCGAACTCGTCGCGGATCGAAAGACGCGGACTCCGATCGGCAAGGAGGACCTGCACGCCGTCTTCGACCAACTCCTCGCCGCGGGGGTCCTGGTGATGACGGGCGGTAACAACCTGCGGCTGTACCCGCCGCTGACGGTGGGAGAGGACGATCTGCTCGGTGCCGTCGAGACCATCGCCGACGTACTCCGGCGACATGAGAAGGCGTGAGTCTGCGGTTGGTCGTGACGGGCTTCGGCCGGGCCGGTGAGGCTCACGCCCGCTACTACCGGACGGTCCCCGACGTCGAGGTCGTGGGCGTCGCCGACCGGGCGCCTGCCCGCCGTGCCGCGGCGGCAGCGCTGTTCCCGGCCGCCGCCGTGGCTGAGAGGCTGACCGACCTCGCCGTCCGGGCCGACCTGCTGATCGTGGCGACCCCACCTCACAGTCATGCGGAGGACATCCGCTGGGGGATCGACGCGGGGATGCATGTCGTGTGCGAGAAACCGGCGGTGCTGGACGCCGGAGTCGGGGCTGAACTCGCGGCACACGCGGCAGCGGTACCCGTGGTGCTCTACCCGAACCACAACTACGTGTTCGCGCCGTTCGCCCGGCGCTTCGAGGAACTCCTCTCGGCAGGCCGCTGCGGCGTTCCCCGGCACATGGAGATCGACGTAGAACGCCCCGGGGCCGCTGACGGTGTGGACGCGTGGAAACCCTCCTGGCGCACCGACGCCGTCATCGCCGGCGGCGGGGTCCTGGTCGATCACGGTGCTCACTGCGTGTATCTCGCCGAAATCTTCATGCGAGCCCCCGTTGTCTCGGTGTCCTGCACCGCGACACGGCCGGAACGCGGCGGCGTCGACCATGACGTGGACCTTCATCTGCTTTTCGAGGGTGGAGGCACCGGCAGGGTGCGCCTCTCCTGGACGGGCACCGCCCGGCGCAACCGCTATCTGGTTCGGGGCGGCCGCGGCACGCTGACCGCGGCCGACGGGGCCGTCGTGGTGCGCGACGGGAGCGGCGAACAACGCTGGGCTGTCGCCGACCCGGCGGTCGGCCACCATGCCCACGAAGACTGGTTGCCCGAGCTGTTCGCCGATGTCCGACGCCGGATAGCCCGGCCCCGCGCTTCCGCACGGGGGCCGTGGCACTCCGCTGTCATGGTGGCACGTGTGGTGACGGCGGCGTACGCGTCGGCGGAAGCCGCCGGCGCTTGGACGGCGGTGTGACGGCCCGCGTCAGCGGACGGCGCGTACTCCGTCGAGGGCGACGGTGAGGACGCGGTCGCGCTGGGCGTCGTCGAGGAAGTTCGTCGAGGCGATGCCGGCGACCATGCGCAGCAGGTCGTCGAAGTCGATGTCGGCGCGTGCCTCTCCGGCCTGCTGGGCACGTTCCGGGCGATGTCCTCCAGGGACGCCTCCGCGCCCTTCTCGGGCCTGCCGTACGACTCCGGCTACACCCACGACTTCGCCCTGCTCGCACTCCTGTGCCTGGGCGCGGCGCTGGCGGCAGTGCTCGTCCCGGTCCACGCCCAGCGGGTCAGGCGGCTCGCGGGGGCGGCGGCACCGGCGGTCGACGAAGCGTCAAGTGCCGCTACAAGCACCGCGGTTGCGGCCGAGCCCGCCGTGCGGAGCTGAACGGGAAAACCTGATGGCCCCGCCCCGCCGGGTTCCCTAGACTCGTCACGCATCGCGCGCCGCCGATCACCTGGGCATCCATGCCCCCTGGGGAGCGGCGCGCACCGTGACGAGTGAGGGGAGCCCGGCCGTGCGATACCGCACCGCTGTCGTCGTCCCCCCGTCACAGTACGAGGTGATCCTGGTGTCCTCGGCCGCCCGGTGCCGGCTGCGCGGCCGGCCCCGGACCCCCTGACGAACGCCCGACAGCCTGACCGCCCGGCCTCGCGGAACCCTCGTCCGCCCGCCTCAACAGCCTTTGTCCGTAAGGCTGGTGCGGGCGCCGACAGCGCTGCCTCCGGCCCGCCGCTCCGTGCTCCGCGCCCTCTTCGTCCGGGAATCGCGCTGCCCTGTTCCGGATTTTTCCGGAGCACTTTCCGGATCACCCGAAAGGCCACGCGCCGTGCGTACGAACCTGAACCGTCACCTCACCAGCCCCCTGACCCTCGTCCGCAACCTGGGCATCCTCGCCCACGTGGACGCCGGCAAGACCACCGTCACCGAGCGGATCCTCTACCTCACCGGTGCGACGCACAAGCGCGGCGAGGTCCACGACGGCACGACGGTCACCGACTTCGACCCCCAGGAACGCGACCGCGGAATCACCATTTTCGCGGCTGCGGTGAGCTGCGCCTGGGACGGCCACCGGATCAACCTGATCGACACCCCGGGACACGTCGACTTCGCCGACGAGGTGGAACGGTCGCTGCGGGTGCTCGACGGCGCGATCGCGGTGTTCGACGCCGTGGCGGGGGTGGAACCGCAGAGCGAGTCGGTGTGGCGCCAGGCGGACCGGCACGGCGTGCCCCGCATCGCCTTCGTCAACAAGCTGGACCGCGCGGGCGCGGACCTGGACGCGGCGGTCGCGTCCATCCGGGAGCGGCTGCATCCCGCTCCACTGGTCGTCCAGTTGCCGATCGGTACGGAGGACGGCTTCACCGGCGTCGTCGACCTGCTGCGCATGAGGGCGCTGACCTGGGCCGACGGCAGCGACACGGCCACGGAGGGCCCCGTACCGGACGACCTGCGCGACGAGGCGCACCGCCGCCGACGGCACCTGGACGAGGCGGTGGCGGAACTGCACCCGGCAGCCCTGGAGGAGTACTGCGCACACGCGGCGCTGACCGAGCGGACGCTCGCCGACGCGCTGCGGGACCTCACCCGTACCGGCGACGGCGTGGTGGTGCTGTGCGGCTCGGCCTACCGCAACCGCGGGATCGAGCCGCTGCTGGAAGCGGTGGTGGCGTACCTGCCGTCACCGCTCGACGTTCCGCCGGTACGGGGCGCCGTGGACGACGCGGAGGAAGAACGGGCCGCCGACCCCGAAGTGCCGTTCGCGGCACTGGCGTTCAAGGTGAGCGCCACCGCGACGGGTCGGCTGACGTACGTACGCGTGTACTCCGGGACGATCCGGAAGGGGCAGACGGTGTGGGACGCGACAGCAGGACGCAGGGAGCGGATCGGCCGCATCCTGCGGGTCCAGGCCGACCGCACCTCGGAGCTGGACCTGGCCGTGGCCGGGGACATCGTCGCGGTGGTCGGGCTGAAGTCGGCCCGCGCCGGCTCGACCCTGTGCGCGCCGGAGGCACCACTCGTCCTGGAGCCGCCGACGGTCGCCGACCCGGTGGTCTCGGTGGCGGTGGAGGCCCGCACGAGCACCGACGCCGACCGGCTGGTCACGGCGCTGGCGCGACTGGTCGAGGAGGACCCGTCCCTGGTGATCCGCACCGACCCGGAGACCGGCCAGACGCTGCTGTCGGGGATGGGTGAACTGCACCTGGAGGTGGCGGTGGAGAAGATCCGGCGGGCCCACGGCCTGCCGGTGACGGTCGGCCGCCCCCGGGTGTCGTACCGGGAGACGGTCGCGAAGGGCGTGACGGGCTGGACGTACCGCCACGTGAAGCAGGACGGGGGAGCGGGCCAGTTCGCGCAGGTGGTACTGGACGTACAGCCGTTGGACGACGGAGGTGAGGGCATGAGCGGCACGACGGGCTTCACGTTCCGCTCGGCGGTCGTCGGCGGCCGGGTACCGCAGGAGTACGTCCGCGCGGTCGAGGCCGGCTGCCGGGACGCGCTCGCCGAGGGCCCCCTCGGCGGCCACCCGGTGACGGGCCTGACCGTCATCCTGACGGACGGGGCGACGCACGTGAAGGACTCCTCGGAGATGGCGTTCCGCACGGCGGGCCGCTTCGCCCTCCGTGAGGCGCTGCGCGCGAGCGCGATGCTCCTGCTGGAACCGGTGGCCGAGGTCACGGTCACCGTGCCCGAGGACGCCATGGGCGGCGTCCTGGGCGACCTGGCCGCCCGGCGGGGCAGGGTCTCGGGCTCGGTCACGCGAGGCGGAGCGGTGGTGATCACGGCCACGGTCCCGCTCGCGGAACTGTTCGGCTACGCGACCCGCCTGCGCAGCCGCACCCAGGGCCGCGGCACCTTCACCACCCGCCCCACGGGCTACGCCCCGGCGCCGGCTTCGTCCGACGTCGGCTGACGAAGACCGGCCCCGGCCCCTCCGGGGCTTCTCGGGGCCTCTCGGGGTCTCTTGAGGCCTCTAGGGGCCGGTCACGGTCGGCCACGAGGCTGCCGCCGGCCGCCAATCCGCCGGCCGCCAATCGGCCGACAGCACGTGGCCGCCGTCGGCACGAGGCCGCCCGCCGTCGGCCATGGGCCCGCCCGCCTCCCGCGGGCGGGCCCATCGGCTCGCTCCCGCGCCCCCGCTGCGCAGGCGCCGGCCGCGCCCGGACATCTGCGGTGCTGTCAGAGGGCGGCCCCGGTGCGGGGCACGACCGGGTATCCCATGCGCGCCGCCTCCTTCACGAGGCCGGCGAACGGCCCACCGGGCACCCCCGACGCCCCGGGTTGCAGCCGCTCCGCCACGTCCGGCGTCAACTCCCGGTGTCCGTATATGTGTCGCACGGCCTCCACGTCGACGGCCCGCTCGTAGTAGTCCTCGGCGAACGACTGGAAAGCCTCCGGGCGTGGATCGAGGAGGAGGGAGAACAACCACTGGGACCCGTCGGGATCCGAGACTCCTGCGGGGAACTCGATGCGACCGGCGCGCCACCGGTCGTCGCCTGCCTCACGCCACACACAGCAGGTCACCGTGGGTACTCCGTCGTCCACCCACGCGGGTTCGTCCACGCACTCCCGGAACACCTCGGGCACCGAGTCGAGGACACCGGGCCAGACGGTGTCCTCGGCGTACGGGCTCATCCGGGACTCGTGGTCGAAGCCCCGGATGTACACGCCTGCCGGAGAGAAGACGACATCGAACTCGTCCCCGCCGCCATTGCGCATCGAGAACACTTCCTCCGTCTCGGACCAACCGGCGTCGAAGGAGTAGTACCGGTACTCGCCGCGCGGATTCACCGCCGCTTCCGACACCGCGATGGACAGGCACAGCTCCCGGAGCGTGGAGACATCCGGGAGGGCGGCAGCGACATCATGAACCGTCATGTCCCCATGGAAGCGCACGCCACTGACAATGAGGTCGCCGGTGGACCGGGGCGGGGTTGGTTCGCCGCTGCGCCGCTCCGCTGCTCCGGCGACCGGGGGAGGACGCGCCGCTCAACGAACCAGCCACACCACCAGGACCACGAGGAGCAGACACGCCACGGCGATCGCTGCTCGGCGGCGCACCCGCTCTTCGGAGGGACGCTCGACGGCCTTCAGCCCGACCGGGCCGGGGAAGACGAAGAAGAAGCGGTCGCTGTCGTGGTCGAGTCGTACCCGGGCGAGGGGCAGATGGCGGATGTGGATCTCGCGGGCCACCTCGTCCTTCTCCGGTGCCGAGCGGGCGAGGCGCGCCTCGACGGCTGTTCGATGGTCGGGGGCGAGGTCGTCGGGCAGTGGTTCATGACCGGCGAGCGTGACGTCGCTCCAGGACGCGGTGGCCACCGCGGACTTGAGGGCACGGGAGCGTGACTCCGGGACGCTGACGGAATCCGTCCGCGCGGTCCATCTGATGACACCCTCGTGCCAGGACGTCAGACTGCCCTTGCCCACGCACGTGCCGCAGCGCTCCGTTCCCTGGCCCCCGCACGCCTCGCAGGTGATCCGGCCGGGCGGTTTGCAGTCGGGGCAGGGGATCTTCCCCCAGCCGCCGCAACCGGCGCACGCGCTACCGGGTGTACCGCACGCCTTGCAGTCCACCCGCTCGTCCGGCCGTTGTACGCGGACCGGCCGGGGGAGCCTGCTCGGGGTGCGCTTCCCGTCTTCGCCCTGAACGAAGTCCCCAGCCGCTCCCGGATCACCTCGAGGATCTCGTCGTCGGACGGTCCGTACGTCACAGCGCCCCCCACCTCACCCACCGAGCCCGCCCTCGCGGACAACCCGCACCTCACCCCGAGCGGCTCCAGTGTGGCGCAGACAGAGCAGGTGGGACAGGGCGCGGACGGGGTGCGTGGACGGGGTGCGCGGGCGGGGGTGCGTGGACGTCGGCCCGAGCGGGTACGGGCCTCCGGAGCCGCCGCTCCCCAGGTTCGTGTCACGCGGTACCGGATTCGCAGGCCGGTACGGCATATTCCGGTGATCGGGGCGGAATAATCGCATACATGTCAAAGGGGACGCGCTCGACGCTTGTCGTCATCTTCGTGGTCTGGAGCCTGTTCGCCTTCCCGTGGTTCGACAAGGGCTGCGACATCGCGGAGGCGTACACGGCGGTTCTCAAGTACGGGGTGCCCGAAGGGCTGGAACCCTTGCCGGCCTGCTACGGCTGACCGGCGGACGGCCGACGGCCGGCCAGGGACCCGGAGCCCCGGAGCCCCGGAGCCCCGGAGACCCGGAGACCCGGGAACCCGGGGGCCCGGAGACCTTTGAGCCCAGACAGCGGCTCCCCGGCGGACTTCTTCGCCGGTTATCGCCAGCAGAAGCAGGGCGAGCACGGACTCACGGACGATGACCTCCGTGGCTGGCGTCCTCCGGCCGCGACCCGAGGTCGTCGCGCAGTCGCGAAGCAGTAGTCAGGAGCAGATCGATATCCGTCGGTTTAGGGGCCACTCGGTGCGTGAGCGGGTGGCCCTTTGTCCGTACGTGCAGCTCCGCCCACACGGTCTTGCCCGGAGCGGCCGGGCGAGGGCTGACGCCCCAGTCGTCCGCGAGGGCGGCGACCAGAAGCATGCCCCGGCCGGATTCGGAATGCGGGTAGGTCGCCGGGGGACTGGCCGGGGGCTGCTTTTCGGCGCGGGTGTCGGTCACTTCGATGCGGAAGGTGTCCTCGACCAGGATGAGTTGGACGTGGAAGTCCCGGCCGGGGACGTGGCCGTGGCGTACGGCGTTGGCGGTGAGTTCTGCGGTGATGAGGGTGAGCGTCTCGTTGATCGGGGTCGTGTAGGGGTGGCCCCAGTCGTCCAGGCGATGTGAGACGAGCCGACGGGCGAGGCGGGCGCCGCGCGGGGTCGAGGTGAACCGCATGGCGAACTCGTGTTCGGGTGCGGAGTGCTGCGGCATATGCCCGTTCGGAGGAGTTGCTGACTTCATAGGGTCAACGGTGTCGGACTCTGCGTAGCGTTGACCAGGAGCGATGGGCTGACGGGTACGGGCTGTACACGCTGTCGGTGCGCTTGTACGTGGTATTGAGCGTGACCGGTTGACGGGCCCTGAGTTGGCGGACTGGGCGGGTGCACGAGAGGAGTTGTGGCGTGGACGACGAGGTTCAGCAGCCAGAGTACGAGGTCGGGACGGGCATGCTGTGCGTGTTCGGCCGGCAGTTGAAGCTGTTCCGGGAGCGAGCGGGCCTGGACCGCGCGAGGCTCGGTTCGATGACCGGGTACTCGGCCTCCACGATTGCATCGTTCGAGCAGGCAAGACGTATCCCGCCGCCGAAGTTCATCGACCAGGTAGATGAAGTGCTCGAAGCAGGTGGGGTGTTGAGCGCGAGCAAGGAGGAAGTGGCTCGGGCTCAGTATCCGGCGTTCTTCCGGGACGCGGCCAAGTTGGAGGCCGAGGCCGTCGAGCTGCATGTGTACGACACTCAGCTGGTCAATGGTCTGTTGCAGGCGGAGGAGTACGCGCGAGCGGTATTTGCCATGTGGCAACCGCTGCTGGATGAAGCGGTCATTGAGCAGCGAGTGGCGGCCCGCTTGGCGCGGCAGGAGATCTTCTCCCGACGCCCTACGTCACATCTGAGTTTCGTGATCGAGGAGGCTGTCCTGCTCCGGAAACTCGGAGGAGAGGCCATCTGGCGAGGTCAGTTGGAGCACCTCATGTTGATGGCGGAGAAGCGCAGCGTGGTGATCCAGGTGATGCCGTTGTCTCGCCAGGAACATGCTGGACTTGCTGGAGCGTTCACCTTGATGGAGGTCAAGGATGGGCGCAGGATCGCGTACACAGAGGTACAAGGCGACAGTCGTGTGCACACAGAGCGTCACAGGGTGCGGGCACTGGAGCGTACGTACGGGATCCTTCGCGCGCAGGCGCACACTCCGACAGAATCGTTGACGTTGATCGAGAAGCTGCTGGGAGAGAGATGAGCGGGGAAAAGGCGGGGCCGGACACCGATGCCCTGGCATGGTTTAAGAGCAGTTACAGCGCTGGCGACGGAGGCCAGTGTGTTGAGGTCGCCGCTGGGACGGGCGCCGTCCACGTCCGCGACTCAAAGGACACCACCCGCGCCGCACTCACCGTAGTACCCACGGCGTGGGCGACCTTCGTAGAGTTCGCGGCACTCTGAACAGACGCGGGGCCCTGGGCAAGCGCACCGCTTGCCGAGGGCCCCGCGCACATCTGCTCCCGCAACACCTACCGCCGCCCAGGCACCCTGCTCGCCGGATGCCCGGGCCGGTGTGGCGGTCAACGTCCGCCTCGGGTCCGGTGCCGTGCTCGGCTGGGACCGAGGTCAGAACGCCTTCAGATAGACCCTGGCCCGATCGTCCTTGAGCGTGTGGACGTAGATGTCGATCCACTGCACCTTCTTGCGGCGATGGTCGTTCACGCACGGGGGGCAGACCCCGGCCGAGCGGGCTCCCTTCAACGTTTGTGGCTCGGCCAGTCCAAGGTGCGTGAAGAGGTCTCCGTCGCGGGCGAAGTCGACCTTCTCCGCCTTCAGCGGTTCTTGGGGGTGAAGGTCCGCCGCGATGCCCTCGGCAGTCTTCTCACTGGTGACGAACGTGAGGATGTAGAGGTCCTCCTGGGGGTTGATCTGTACGGCTCCCTTGACCTCGGTCGCGTCCTTGGGCACCGTCACGTTCATGAACGCCGACACCTCGGGCGCACCCGCGTTCTCGTCCCACACCGAGGTGCGCCCGTCGGTCACATGATCGTCCGTGTCCGGACCGGAGCAGGCGGAAAGCAGAAGAGTGGTTGCCACAGCCGCGATGAGGAGGGCACCTCGTCTGGTCGTCATCGGTTCTCCTCGGCGCCGCGCGAGACGTCGCCGCGGGTGCCTTCTCGTCCTTGGTCCGGCGGGTTCACTGTCGGTCCCGCATCGCTGTTCAGGTCGCTAGTGTAGGTGGAGCTACTGCCTCGCATGTCGAACTCCCGAGCAAGCCCGGTCTTGTGCAACCGTCCCATCTCGGAGTCCGGGATTGTCACGCCTCCGGGGAAGTCGGTCGACTTGCCGGCGTCCCAGTTGTACCGGTCCCAATGGTGGTAGGTCCGCGCGAGCTTGTCGAAGTCCTTGGCCATGGCGGCCCAGTCGTCGGCAGCAGCGGTGAGCTTCGACAGGTCGGTGCCCATGATCTCGTAGTACGTCACCATGACTGAACTCCTGTTCCAGGAGCGCCGGTTCGGTCGGACATGCGCGATCAGAACGAATCGAGCGCGGAGGACTTGCGGACGCCCAGCTCCACGCCGGTGTCCGTGTTCTGCAGCAGCGTGTTGGTGGCGCGCAACGCGGCCTTCTCCGAGCCGAGGCGGTTCATCAGCGTCGTGAGCTGTCCGCTCCACGTCTTACGCGCGGTCTTCAGAGCAGGTCCGGTGAGCCACCCCTCAAACTCCCGTGCGGCTGCCCCCGTGCTCTCACGCGCCTGGGTACCGTCCCTGTGGGTGTCAGGCTCCAGGTGTTTCTCGATCGCCTCGGCTGCCTTCTTCTTCTCCGCGGGGCTCGAAGCGAGATCCTTGCCGCCGGACGGCGATCCTCCCCCGCCATCGAACGGGGCCACATGGTTCAGGCGCATCCGGGTCGGCGCCGCACCGCCCGGCAACATGTCGTCTTCGGTCATGATCTCTCCCCCGAGTGTGATCAGATGCCGCGACTTTACGTGAGGCGCAGTCAGGGCCGCAAAGAGCTGGTGAGCCGGGAACCGGCCCGGCCGACACGGTCCGTACCGCGTCGGCGAGGTATGCCTGATGCTGCGCATCGCGCAGGAACTCGCCTATCTCTACAGCTGGCCCGATCTGTTCGCCGGTGAGGGAGACGAGGTCGATGACGCGACCAAGGGGGTGCTCACGCTCTTCTTCGGCGTCATGTTCGGCATCCAGTCGGCGAACGTTGCCGTGGGCAAGGTCGCGGCGGCGATGGCGGAGCATGTCGCCAAGATGCTACCCAAGAAGGCACTTACCCATGGGGTCGTCAAGCACGACAAGTGTGCTCCGGTGATGGTGCGGTCAACAACTCGATCAGTGGCGGCACCTTCTACGGGCGACACTGATCGGCCGGGACTTCTCGCATACCTCCTTCACCGCCGCACCCGCGCCCCCTGCTGACCCTGGCCCTGAAACGCCCACCGCGCGAGGCTGACCTGATGGCGGGCGTAGTCCCCCACGGTGAACAAGAAGCAGGCAGACCGGTGGCGAACCACATCAGTGGCGGGGTGTTCTTGAACGCAGTGATCCAAGGCCGCGACTTCACGGTGCAGTTGCCGCCGCAGACCACCCCCGCGATATCCGGCCTGCCGCCGGCTTCGTCCGCCTTCACCGGGCGCGACGAGCAGGTCGAGGAACTATCCTGCGCGAGCCACGTTCCCCGCGCTTCAGTACGACAAAGGAGGCCGAGGGATGGTTCGAGCAGGAGTGTCAGAACTTGATCGCTCTGATCGCCGTTGCCCCTGCGGATGTCCAAGCATCTACCGCCGTCTGGCTGACAGCGTTCCTCGCGCCGTATCTCAGGTGGGAGTACCGTCGAGAGCGCCCGCACCGTACTCGACGAGCCTGTGCGCTTCCAGCACAGCAGTTGAGCTGGGCGCCCCAGGCGAAGTGTGTGCAGGGCCGTGCACGCCGCCAGGTGCGGATGCCTCGCTCCACCACGCCCCCTGCAACGCCGAGCCGCCCGAATCGCGCGCGATTCGGGCGGCTGCTGGTCAGCCGTTCTTGCGGCCCACCCCGCCGTAGATGCCGATCGGCGGGGTGTCGCTCTTCGCGGGCTGCTCGGGGCGCCAGTCCGGGACCTGGACCAGGCCGGGGTCGACCAGGGTGAAGTCACCGAAGAAGTCCAGGACCTGGGCGTGGGGGCGGAGGTTCATGGTGGCGCTGGCGCTCTTGTAGACGGCCGCCGCGTCCTCACGCCGGTCGTCGTGGAGGTCGCCCGTCGCGTGCGAGAGGACGAGGCAGGAACCGGTGGGCAGCGCGTCGCGGAGCGTGGCGACGATACCGGCCGGGTCGTCCGCGTCGGAGAGGAAGTGCAGGACGGCCACCAGTAGCAGCGCCACCGGCTCGTCGAAGTCGATGACCCTGCGCACCTCGGGGTGGTCGAGGACGGTTCGGGGGTCCCGCAGGTCGGCCAGGACGACGGAGGTGTCGGTCCTGCCCATGAGAGCCATCGAATGGGCGCTGACGATCGGGTCGTTGTCGACGTAGGCGACGCGGGTCTCGGGGGCGACGGCCTGCGCGATCTGGTGCACGTTGGGCTCCGTGGGCAGACCCGTGCCCACGTCGAGTATCTGCCGTATCCCGAACTCGGCCACGACGTGCCGGACGGCGCGGTGCATGAAGTGCCGGTTGGCGCGGACCCCGGTCCGTACCTCCGGAGCCACCTTCATGAACCTCTCGGCGGCCTCCTGGTCGACCTCGTAGTTGTCCTTCCCGCCGAGGAAGTAGTCGTACATCCGGGCGGGGTGCGGCTTGCTCGTGTCGATCGTGTACGCCGGGGCGCCGGTGTCGCCGGTGCTGGGGGAGGTCATGCGGGCTGGCTCCGTCCTGGATTGACATCTCACCACCGCGCGCCGGGTGTTGAGTGGCCGTCAGGACGTCATCCTGGCACGCCCCGGGACGGTGCTGCGTACGTCCGTCGAACACCAGGTGCGCCTCCGTCTCCCACCGTCCCCGGTGAGCCCGCGCTCGGGGCGGGAGGAGGAGGGGACCGTCGGCTCGACCCGGGCACGGGCACACGATCAGATCCCCGTGACTCAGGGCAATCGGTGCAGGTCAGGGGTGCTCTAGATCACTGGTACTGGTGTTCGGAAGTGGGTCGGCACCCATTACTATCCCGGTGTGTGAGGCGCTGGGGGTACAGCTCGATGCGTCCTGGGAACGGAACGACCGGGCGGGAAAAGATGACGGATCCACTGGCCGAGGACTGGCGAACCGCCCTAGCGGCCGCAGGCGAGAGCATCTCCCTGTCCGAGGACCAGGCGAAGGCGTTGCTGGGAGCGCTCGTACCCGGGGAAGTCGTCCGTGCCCTTTACCACGACGGCTGGGGCTACGCCGCTTTCACCGGGAAGGGCCTCGTCCTGCTGCGGGGCACGACGACGCCCAGAGTGGCGCGCGTGGCCGCGCCCCTGCGCATACTCCGCCGCGCCCACGGCCTGACGGACACGGTCGACGTCCTCGTGGACGGAAAGCCGCACAAGCTCTGGGGATCGAAGCTCGATCCCAAGGGCAGACTTCTCGAGGCCGCGGGCGAGGTCCTGCCGCCCGGTTCCCCCCTCCGGCCCGGTGGCGGAGCCTTCGCCTGGATTCGCCGGCACCCCGTCCTGGTGGGCGTGGCCGGTGCGGGGGTGCTCGTCGCCGGCCTGACTCAGGGTCCCGCCGACGAGGAGAAGCCCGCGGCCCAGGCGTCCACGGAGCCCAGTGTGGCGGTGGCCGACTTCCGCGGGACTCCGGTCACGACTGCGGTCAAGAACGCTCGGCTGCAACCGTGGAGAAAGGTGCGGGTATCGGACGCGTCCGCCTCCCCCCACCGGCCGGTGACGTCCACGGCGGCCGACTGGCAGGTCTGCTTCCAGAGCCCCTCCGCCTACGCGTCGGTTCGCCCTTCGTCCAGGACCCTGGCCCTGTACGCCGTTCCGGAGCACGAACGGTGTCCTGCACGGTTGCACGGTCCGCGCCGGATCGTCATGCCGAACCTGGTGGGGGAGCGGTTCGACGATGCTGCCCGCACCCTCGAAGACCTCGGCGTCGCTCGCACGGTCACCTTCCACGCCCATACCGGCAAGCGTATGGAGAACGACCCGAAGGACCTGGCCGACTGGCGGGTGTGCCGACAGCAGCCGACGCCCGACACCGAGGTCACGACCGGGACCCTGGTCGACCTCTGGCTGATCGGGCCGGGTGACCCCTGCGCGGAACCCAGCCCCAAGCCCAAGCCCAAGCCGAAGCCGAAACCCAAGCCGAAACCCAAGCCGCGTCCCTCGTACGGCACCACCTCGGGCGGCGGTACCAGTGGGGGCTCGTCCGGCCGTGGTTCCGGCGGTGGCTCCACCAGCGGCGGGTCCTCCGGAGGTTCAGGTGGTGGCACCGGTGGCGGAAGCCAGGGGGGCGTCGGGTTCGGCCAGTACTGCGCTCCGGTCGGGGCCACGGCGACGACGGCCGACGGGAGGCCGGCGAAGTGCTTCATGGGCAAGGACGGCCACGCCCGGTGGGGCTACAACTCCGGATGAGGGAGGGGGAGGGGACGGCCGCACCTCCTGGCGCCCGCCAGGCGCCGGCGGGGCGCAGCGACGTGACCCGCCGGACAGGCCCTGGGCGGCGGTGCCTGTCGGCTAGACCTTCTCGACCAGGTGCGCCAGCGCCTCCGCCAGCGTGTCGAGTCCCGGGCCCGCCGGGCCTCCCGGCTCCGTCATGTAGACGTCCCGGCGGATCTCGATCATCAGCGCGCTGACCCGCGGGTCCTTGCCGTAGTACCTGAGCGGTACGTACGTGCCCGCGAAGGGGCTGTCGATCCCCGTCCCGCCGAAGCCCGCGAAGGCCTCCTCGGCGTGGGCGAGCAGCCCGGCGGGGGTGTGGAACGGGTCCGTGCCCAGGCAGACCGGCGGGCGGGGCCCGGTGCCGTGGAGCTCGTACGGCAGGGTCTCGGTCGGATACGAGTGCACGTCGATGACGACGGCCCGGCCCACGGCGTCGAGACGTTCACCGACAGCCTGGGTCATGGCCTCGGCGTACGGCTGGAAGTACCGCTCGACGAGCGGGCGCCCGTCGAAGTCACCCGCCCGCAGCTCACCCCGGTGCGACGTCCCCGTGTACACCGCCCCCATGCCGACGGCGAGCATCTCCTCCCGCTCGTCGGGGAACCGCTCGGGGTCGACGACGAGGCGGGAGAGCCGGTTCACGAACCGCCAGGGCGTCGCCTCGGGAACCAGGGCAGCCGCCCCCGCCGCGATCTCCGCCGTGTGCGAGTCGGTCATGTGGTCCAACTCCCGCTCCAGCGCAGCGTCGTCGAGCGTGATCCCGCCCCGCACCTCCGCCGGTACGACCCGCGAGGAGTGCGGGACGTGCAGGACGACGGGGGAGTGGGGGGCACCGGGGAGGAGGTGGAAGGAGGGGGACGGCTCGGTCATCTGGGTTCGTCTCGCAGTCGGTCGATGTGGATCGTACGTCGAGAGGCAAGCGCGCCTCCCGCCCGGCGGATCAGGCGCCGCTGTCCACGGCGCCACTCCGGCATCGTGATCATATACAGTACCCATCGCCGGTCAAGTGGTTGACAGTGCTTTCGAAGTGCGTTTCCCTGAAAGGGTTCACAGCGGTCAGTGGGGCCTTCGATACTCCTCGGTGACCGTGCGGGTGCCGCACCGGCGAAGGGGGCGGTGCCCTGTCGGGAGGGCGCTGGGGGCGTGAAATCACGCCCGGGCGCCCCCTGTTGAAGGCGTTTACCACCGGAGTTGCCGTCCGAAGGGCTGACGCACCGCCGTGTCCTGATCAAGCATGGACACGGTGAGGGTGGCCCGGGGACCGTACGCCGGTGTCAGTGATCGTGTCCTTGGGGGGACCGTGGGTGGGGATCAGTATGGGTGGCTTCGTGCTGCCGTTTCGCAGTTCGGTGGCCTGTGCAAGGACAAGCTGTCCGGGGGAGGTGGCCAGGAGGCCGCGATCCGGGGGCCGCTGGAGATCCTGCTGGGAGCGGTGAGCGAGCACCACGAACAGCACCGGGTGAGCTGGCACGACGAGTACGCGCTGCCGGATCTCGGCGTCCGCCCCGACTACGCGGTGAGCGTGGACGGGAAGATCAGCGGCTACGTCGAACTCAAACGCCCAGGGCTGTCCGTCGATCCGGACACCTTCGGCCGCGATAACCGGGAGCAGTGGCACAAGCTGCGGGATCTGCCCAATCTGCTGTACTCGAACGGCACGGAGTGGCGGCTCTTCCGCGGAGGTCAGCAGGTCGGCGAGACAGTCCTCTTCGCTGGTTCACTGCGCAGCGCGGGTGAGAGGCTCGGCATTCCCGACCCGCTGGCATTCGACTCATTGCTGCAGCAGTTCCTCGGGTGGAAGCCCGAGCCGATCCGGCATGTCGCCCGCCTCGTCCAGGAGATCGCCCGTCTGTGCAGACTGCTGCGGGCCGCCGTCCTGGAACAACTGATGGCCGAGGCCGGATCGTCGGCACCGGACGACGACATGCGCGCACGGCCCTTCACCGGCCTCAAGAACGACTGGCGCCGCTACCTCTTCCCGTCCGCCGACGACGCCACCTTCGCCGACGGGTTCGCCCAGACCGTCACCTTCTCGCTCCTCCTGGCGCACACGGAGGGCATTCCGCTCGCGCCCGGCTCCTTCCACGAGATCGGCCGCCGCCTGGACGACGGACACGCCCTCATGGGCAAGGCGCTCCAGCTCCTCACGGACAACGTCAACGCACGCTTCACCGTCACCTTGGACCTGCTGACGCGTACCGTCGCGCAGGTGGACTGGCCGGCCGTCCGCAGCGGGAACCGGGACGCCTACCTCCACCTCTACGAGCACTTCCTCACGGTCTACGACCCGGCCCTGCGCCAGCGAAGCGGCTCCTACTACACGCCCCGTGAAGTGGTCGAGGAGATGATCCGCCTCACCGAGGACGTCCTGCGCACCAGGCTCGGCCGGGAACACGGGTTCGCCGACGACGACGTACGGATCGTCGACCCGGCCATGGGCACCGGTACGTTCCTGCACACCGTCATCGAGCGGGTCGCTGAGCAAGCCGCCGAGCGCCACGGGCCGGCGATGGCCCGCGACGCCGTGCAGCGGCTCGCCTCCCGCCTGTACGGCTTCGAACTGCAGATGGGATCCTTCGCCGTCGCCGAACTGCGCGCCTCGGACCTGCTCAAGAAGTACGGTGTGCCGGTGCCCGCGGGCGGCCTCAACCTCTTCGTCACGGACACCCTGGACAACCCGTACGCCGAAGAGGAGTACCTGGCCTCGACGTACGACGCGCTCGCCCAGTCGCGCAGACGCGCCAACAAGGTCAAGGCGCACACCCCGATCACCGTCGTCGCAGGCAACCCGCCGTACGACGACAAGGCGGAGGGCCGCGGCGGCTGGGTGGAGAAGCGCGCGGACCGTGGGGAGTCGCCGCTGCTCGACGACTTCCGCAGCGCGGGCAACGGCCGCTACGAGCACATCCTCAAGAACATGTACGTGTACTTCTGGCGGTGGGCGACCTGGAAGGTGTTCGACGCCCATGCCGAGGACCGGCACGGAGTGGTCTGCCTCATCACCCCATCCGGGTGGGCCACGGGGCCCGGCGGACGCGGCATGCGGGACTATCTGCGGCGGACCTGCGACGAGGGGTGGATCGTCGACCTCTCACCGGAGGGCCAGCGCTCCGACGTCGCCACCCGCGTCTTTCCGGGGGTCGCCCAGCCACTCGCCATCTTCGTCTTCGTCCGCCGTGCGGGAGTGGAGCGCGGCCCGGCGCACCGGGCACACGTGCACTACCGGGCGGTGTCGGGCAAGCGCGCGGAGAAGTACCGCCAGTTACGGGCGATCCGGCTGGACGACGACGGATGGCGGGACACCCACACGCAATCGACACGGCCGCTGACGCCGGTGACGGAGTCGGACTGGGAGGACTTTCCCGAGCTCAACGACCTGTTTCCCTGGGGCAGCCCGGGTTCGAAGGCGAACCGCTCCTGGGTGAGCGCACCCTCCGCCGACATCCTGCGCCGCCGGTGGGCGACGCTGGTGCGCGAGTCCGATCCGGCCCGCCAGGCGGAACTCTTCAAAGAGACGCGTGACCGGACTCTGGCGGGCAAGCGGGCCCCGTTACCCGGCCAGACCACTCCCAGGAACCCGCTCACCGAGGAACGCGACACCGCACCGCACCTCGTACGCATGGCCCTGCGCAGCTTCGACCGCCAACACCTCATCGCCGACAACCGCGCACTCGACCGCCCGCGCCCCGACCTGTGGGCGGCGGCCCGGCGCGGCGGGCAGCTCTTCCTCAACCAGCAGTCGTCGCATCCGATCGACTCGGGCCCCGCGCTGGTCGCGACCCATCTGATCCCCGACACAGATCACTTCAACGGCCGCGGCGGCCGAATCATGCCGCTCCTGCACCCCGACGGCTCCGCCAACACCGCGGCCGGCCTCCTGCCCCACCTCGCCCGGATACTCGGCCGCGCCCGGATCGAGGCCGAGGACCTGGCGGCGTACGCGGTCGCCGTCGCCGGGCACTCCGCCTTCACCCAGCGGTTCACCGAGGAACTGCTGACCCCCGGTGTACGGCTTCCGCTCACCCGTGACGCCGCCCTCTGGGACGACGCCGTAGCCCTCGGCCGCCAGGTCCTGTGGGCGTCCACCTTCGGGGCCCGGTGCGCCGACCCGGCACAGGGCCGCCCGGCCGGCGACGTCGGATTCACGTCCGGAGAGCCTCGCAGGGTGCGGTACATCACCCACATCGGCGACATACTCCCCGAACGGATACGACACGACGCCGAGTCGGAGACGCTGCACCTCGGTGAGGGGGTGCTCACTCCCGTTCCGGAAGCGGTGTGGACGTACGACGTCGGCGGAATGCCCGTCGTCAAGAAGTGGTTCGGCTACCGGAAGGCCTCGCCCAACAGCAAGAGAACCAGTCCCCTCGACGACATCCATGTGGACGCCTGGCCTCCCGAGTGGACGAGCGAACTCATCGAGTTGCTCTCGGTCCTGCGCCGCCTGACCGACCTCGCCCCCGCTCAGGAAGCCCTGCTCACCAAGGTCCTGGACGGCCCGGTGGTGACGGAGCGGGACTTGATGTCGGCGGGGGTCCTGCCCGTACCGGCCTCGGCACGCAAGCCCCGGTACCCGGCGGTCGACGGGCTCTTCCCCGACGGCTGAGCCGTGAGCGGCTGACCGAGCCGTGTGCGAGTGCCGCGTCAGCGGCACCGTTCCGCGGAGGCCGCCTCGGTGACTGCCGTCTGCACGGTGATGTCGCCCTGCGCCAGCAGACGGAGAGTCAGGGCGAGACGGGGATGCGTCCTGTCCAGCGCATCGGCGAAGCGCACCACGTCCCCGAGGCGGGCGTGCGCGGCACCAAGCCGCGCTTCGAAGTGCACTGCCGTCCCGAGGTCGGTGACGCGCACGAATCCCTCCGCGTGTACGGCAAGTCCGAGGTGAGCGAGCCGGGGCAGGTCCGCCGACGTCACATCGTGGTCCAGGCCCCGCGCCGCCACCTCTTCCTCGCTGACCTCCGCGGTGACCTCACCACGCCCCTTCCGGACCGGGAGGGGCGCGAGCACCAGCTCCGCCAGCAGGCGGGCCTGTGAGTCCGTGAGCACGACGTGCGGCAGCGACATGGAGACATCCCTAGCACACCCCCGGCACCGAGAAGACGCACCCCGCGGCGGAGCCGCGGAGCCGCCCCGCGCCGCGACGGCCTGGGACGGGTTTCCTCGTCAGTCGTCCGTCACGGGTGGCGGATGTGGTGTCCGTGGCAGAACTGCGCACACCATGACGACTCCTCATCGCACCGTGACGACACCGTCACGACCCGGCCGCGGCGGGTACCAGACCCCCGAGTGGAGAGGCGGTAGCCGTAGTGCAGGCCAGATCGACCACGGCAGCAAGGGCGACTTGGTCACGGTCGAGGTGACCGGAGTGACCAGACGCGCCGCCCAGATCAACTACGACGACGACCCGTAGACCCCGCCTGGGCGACGAACCATGACGGAGCGCATGGTGAACAAGGCCGCCGCGATCGAACTGACCGTGACAGAACGGGAATCGGTTCGCGGCGATCTGGAACCATGGGCGGCTGGCTCAGGTTCCATCTTGGCCGGCCCCCTGAGGACGGATGAACCGGCTCCCCCCACGGGCCGGCGTCGACCTCAGTCTGTCGGTGCCGGTGCGGCGCAGGCGTCCGCGATGGCCCGAGTGTCCCAGTAGAACGGACGGACCTCGGTGATCCGCCCGTCCTTGACCGTCTGCAGCATGGGGAAGCCGAGTTCACGGCCGGTCGCGCGGGCACGGGCACGAATCTGTGTGAGCACGACCGCGGTCGCACCGGTGGTGAGGAACTGCTGCTCGACCATGTCGAACGACTCCCACACCTCTCCCATCCTGCGGAAGAACCGCGCCATGCCGTCATGCCCGCGCCACGTGTCTCCGCCCACGGGCTTCAGTCTCCGGAGTACGCCGCTCCCTCCATCACCGTGATCCCGGTGATCGGCGGCCGGCCGTACAGGGCGAGGATCTCGTTGGCGAGGGCGATGGTCCGCAACGGGTTGTCCCGCTGCTGGTGGGCCGCGATGCCCGCGGCGAGGAGCCCCGTGGGCACGGCCCCCGCGTCGAGCAGGACACGCCACTCCGAAGGAGGGAGCTCCAGATACTCGAGGTGGGTGAGCCGGGCGATCTCACACGGATCGGCGAGAGTACCGGCATACGCACAGAGGGTCCGCAGGTGCGGCAGGCCGAAGACGGGAGCGAGGCTCAGGGGCTCCTTCTCCAACACCCCGATGCTCAGGACCTCCAGGCCTGCGTGGGCGGCGACCTCGATGCTGGGCAGGGAGACACGGTTGACGTGAGCGACCAGCGGGGGCCGTTCGACCCTCGGGACCGGACGGCCGTCGAAGTGGCGGTGGACGACCATGTCGGTGAGGGAGTCGGCGACCAGCCCGGCACCGATGTTCCCCTCGTGACCGATGATGATCACCTGTCCGACGTGTCCGTCCGGACCCGGCGTGAGGTCGACGGCGATGCGGTCACCGCCGCCGTTGTCACCGAAGACGATCCAGCCCGGAGAGCCGACAAGCTGCTGCACGGCGTGCTCGGGACCCGTCTCGACCGCCTCCATGGCGCCGAACTGCCACAGCACCCGCCGGGACGCCGCGTCGGCGACGTACACCTCGCCGAGGGGGAACAGTTCGCAGCCGATGGTGTCGTACGGGTCCCAAAGGTCGTCCCAGTCCTCGTACCGGCCCCGGACCACCCGGTACAGGTACCTCAGTTCGGGCGGCAGCGGCACGCCCAGGCGCGCCTCGGCCGCTGCGATCTCCTCTTCGGAGGCGCCCACCGAGTCCGGGAGCCTCTCACGAAGAGTGCTCCGCAGCAGATCCGCGTCCGCGGACGCGGCCGGTACCGCGCCGGGTACCGGATCGGGCAGGCGGCGCACCGGCTCGGGCAGCGCCCCGTCCGCGAGGAGGAGCGTGCCCGGGTGCGCGGTGGCGATACCCGGCTCCGTGGAGGAGCTCGGTTCGATCAGGTGCAGTCGGACGCCACCGGGCGTGGAGGAGGCCTCGACGACGAAGGAGACACTGCCGGTCCCGTTCTCCTCGAGCGCTTCGACGATCAGGCCCACCGCGTCGAACTGCGAGACCAGTGAGGCATGCCCGGGCTGCGGCGGCCGGTGCGGCAGGGGAACACTCCATGCACCGGGACTGATCTGCCCCGCCACGTGCCCGCCGGGCTCGGAGAGCGTGTCGGCGTGCGCGGCGTGCAGGAGGCGCAGCAGGGGCTGCCAGGTGGAGACGTCATGAAGCGAGGGCACGGAAAGACCTCCTGAGGGTGTGCTCGCCATTTCTGGATCACGAGTGCAGCCCCTGTAACCGGATCCGGGTGCAGGGGGCTTGGCGGGGTGCCGGCCGACGTCGGTCGGCTGTGCTACTTCGCTTCCTCGGCCTGGAGGCTGCCGCCGCGCAGAGCCTTGTCCGTGGCCCGTCCGATGATCGCGGTCGCGCTGGCGTCCACGGCGCCTCCGACGATCCCTCCCAGGATGGGAATCCCCTTGGCGAGCGTGATCGCCGCGCGCCGGGTTCCGTACTTGGCGATGAGGAAGAACCCGACCTTGTTGTTGATCTTCCGGATCACCGCGATCGGGAGCTTCTTGAGCATCTGCTCGCCGATCTTCTGACCGATCTTCACCCCGAAGGCCGCCATGACGTTCTGCGCGCTCATCCCGATCGCGAGCATCGTGACGACGGTCCGTACGTGCGGGTCCCGGATGTCCCATCCCCGAAGGTGCGCGATGGCGCCGGCCAAACGCATGTTGACGGCGAACGAGGCGGCGACATTCGCGGGGATGGTGATGCCCGCGGTGATCAGACCGCCGAGTCCGGTGACGAAGCCCTGAGCTCCGGCGGCAGCCACGGACTCCTTGATGAGGCGGGTGATGACGGCGTCGATGTCGTCCTTCATGTCGTCGGGGGAGCGGCGCTCCCCGTCGTCCGGCGCTCGGTAGGCGTCGCCCTGCCGACGTGCGAGGCGGTCCTCGGCCCAGGTCGCCGACCCGGTGACCGGCCCCACGCCGTTCAGCATCACCTTCTCGGCGAGGTCGGCGACCCACTTGCCGGCCTTTTCGACCGCTCCCTCGTCCGGTGTCTTCTCGTCGGCCATGACCACCACCCCTTCCGCGAGCGCCTGCGTCGAGGACGTCCGCGATGCCGCGGGTCGTAGCAGGTGCGGGCCGCCATGACCGAGGGACGTGCCACGGTCGGCTGGAGCCACGCCTGTTGCTACGGCCCGCCCTCCCCTTGGCAGCACGACTCCCCTAGCCGCGCGGCCCTTCACGAGCTGAATCGGCTACACCTTCCCATAGGGTGAAAGCGCCGTCAAACCGCGAAAGTTGGCTTGCGTGTGGTCAGATGAGGCGCGGGGGTCGCTGGCCTAATCGACGCCGCAGCCAGACTCCACCAGGAAGGGGCTGGGCTGCCCGGTCCACGAGACGTACAGACCGTCCCGCGCACGCGTACACGCCACGAACAGCAGGCAGCGCTCGGACATCAAGTCCGCCTCGTGCTGCTTGGGATCGACGTCTGGGGGCGTGACCGCCTTCGCGAACGGCAACGCCTCGTCGCTGACACCGATGACCGCGACGCAGCGGAACTCCAGCCCCTTGAACGAGTGCATGGTTCCGACGCGTACGGCCGCGTCCGAGCCCGCCGAGGAGTTGCCGGAGGCGTTGCGCAGGGACACCGCGGGGATGCCGGCGTCCTTCAGGTGCGCCACAGCCTTCCCGCACGTCTTGTTGAACCGGGCGCTCACCCCGATCTCCCCGGCGCCCACACCCGCGTCCCTCCATGCCCGCACCTGGTCGACCAGCGCGTCCAGTTCAGCCTCTTCGCTCGCCGCGCCCCGCACGGTGGGGCCGTCGCCGTGGAGGGCGGAGCGGTATCCGAGCAGTGTCTCGTTACGGCCCTCGTCCTGGAGCTGGGCGATCGGCCGGCCGATCAGCAGGGCCGTGGACCAGCGCAGGATCTCCTGGGTGCTGCGGTAGTTCTTCCGCAGTTTCACCGACCGCCCCGTCACCCTGATGCCGAGCGACTTGAGCGACACCTTCGAGTCGTAGATGCGCTGATGCGGGTCACCCGCGATGAACAGGTCGTCCGGGCGGGCGGGAGCGGCCGCACGCAGCAGCCGCCACTGCGCCGGATGCAGGTCCTGTGCCTCGTCCACCACCACGTGCCGGTACGGCGGCCCCTTCACCTCCAGCAGCCGCGCCGCTTCCACGCACGTCTGCAACCAGGTACGGCAACCGTCCGCCGCGAGGCCGTCCGTGAACCGCTCCACCGTCTCCCACACCAGCGGCCGTTCGGCGGCCGTCAGCCTGCTGCCCCGGCCCCGCCGGTCCGCAGCCTCGTACTCGGCCAGGCTGCCGATGCCCTGCGCCAGGACGACGTGCCGGTACTCCTGCGCGAGGAACTGCGCGCTGCCCGTGAAGCCGGTCGCCTTGGCGGCCTTGCCCCAGCGGCTGACCTCCTCGTTGCTCTGCAGCGGCCGCAGCGCCACCGCGCCCGGGGCCTCCGCGACGACCCGCCCGGCGAAGCCGTCCACGGTCGAGATGTCGACACGCGCGCGCAGTCCCGGATCGTCCACCAGCGACTCCAGGCCCGAACGGAGGGCGTTGACGAGTGCGTTGGTGTACGTCGTCAGCAGGATGCGGTCGCCGTCCCGCAGATAGCCGAGCAGGTGCTTGACCCGGTGCAGCGCGACCACTGTCTTGCCGGTGCCCGGCCCGCCCGTGACCTGCGCGGGCCCCGAGTACGACGCCCGGTAGGCCACCTTCCGCTGCGACGGGTGCAGGAAGACCCGCCAGGCCGCGAAGGGCTTCTCCAGAATGTCCCGCAGCTCCTCGGGAGCCGTCACCAGCGCGATACGCGCCCGGGTGTGCTGGATCGCCGTCTCGAAGTCCCGCGTGTCCACCGGCTGCGTGGACGCGTGCAGCGCGGGCGCCACGATGTCCTGCCAGACCTCCTCCACCGTGCAGCCCGCGGCGAGGTACTGCAGAACCTCCCGCTGGTCCTGGGGCAGCAGCGGCGCGAAGACGTCCAGTTGCTCCTGGTCCACGAGTGAACGGGCCTGCCGGAGCGTCTCGTCGTCGATGCCCAGCGCCTTCAGGTCCCCGTCGGAGAACTTCGCGAACAGCCGCTCCTTCGACGAACCGTCCGCGACCCGTTCGTAGGCCGGCGTGATCTCGTCCAGGGTCGCCGCGTCGCGGATCTCGATGGCCCGCGTCACCTCGTTGATGCTGGACTTCTGCTTCATCGCCCAGGCGATGGCCTTGTCGTGCGGCATGACCCGCAGCAGGACGAAGGTGTCCCCGGAAGGCGGTGCGAGCACGACCCCGCGCCAGAACTGGTCGATGCGGATCGTCCGGATCTGTTTGTCCTTCGCCTGCACCAGGCTTTCCAGCTTCAGACCCTGATCCTTGAAGAGCTGGTCGAGGGTGAGCTGGTTGAACTTCTCCCAGGCGTCGAGGACCCCCTTCCTGACCGGGGGCTGGAGCTTGGGCAGTTCGGCGAAGAATCCGACGTCGAAGGCGAGCTGGGGCATGCGGAGATCCTAGGTCCTGTCTGGAGTTTCCCGTCTGCCGCGCGACGCCTGGCACGGCACCTCGGCGCACGGCCGAATCATCCAAGTACGTCCAGTACGAGGACGATCCGGCCGCACGCCGATGCACCGCACCAGACGCCGCGCGGCCTGCCCTTCGGGCAGACGACGGGAAACTCCAGACAGGACAGGACCTAGTGTCCCGGCCGCCCGCGGTGCGGGCGAAGGCCAGGTCAGGCCGAGGGACCGCCGCCGTCGCCACCGTCGAGATCCAGCCGGATCACCGCCAGGGTCTCGGCCACCTCGGCGGTCAGTTCGTCGTGGGGCCCGAACACCACGCACAGGTCCGAGTGCAGCGGCTCCAGGACGTCGAAGGCCTCGGCCGCCCGCTGTTGCGCGAGAAGCAGCATGCCGATGTCGCGGCGCAGCTCCACCGCGTTCTCGCTGACGTCGCCGTCGATGGCGCGAACGGTCTCCAGGACGCCTCGCAGCCCGGACAGCGCCTCGGTCACCTGGCCGAGTTCGCCGCGGCAGCGCGCCGCCTGGGCCCGGCATTCCAACGCCTCTTCGCTGCTCGGGCCGCTCACGCGACCGTAGGCATCGGCCAGCACCTCGAACTCCGGCAGTGCGGCACGGTGGTCACCGGCCAGCTGCCTGCTGACCGCCTGCCACGAGCGCAGCCGCAGCACCGCCTTGTTCTCCGAACCGAGGGACCGCGCGGCCGGCTCGATCAGCTCACCCACCACGTCGGCGGCCTGCGCGTACCGTTCCTCCTCCATCAGGGCCAGATAGTGCGCGTGGACCTCGCGGATCTGCTCCCGCAGCGCCTCCCGTTCGGCCGCGGGCACGACGGGCGACGCGTCCGGGCCGACGACGCGGGCGGCGGACCGCGCGCCGCCCGCGGCACCTGCGCGCGGTCGGGGCGAGTAGGGCCGGCGGAAGATGCCGGTCGGGTCGGGCGTTCCGGCGGGTCCCGCCTCCTGTGGGGCGGCCTCCTCGCCGGGCCCCGGCAGGAAGGGCCGCAGCCGCTCGTACACCTCCTGCACATCCGCCGGACGCGCCTCCGGTGCCTTGAGGAGCAGGTGCAGGACGAGCTCCTCCAGGCCCGCCGGTACGTCGTCGCGCAGCTGCCGCAGCGGAGTCGGGGTCGCGCTGACGTGCTGCGTCATCAGCTGCCACTCGCTGTCCCCGCAGAACAGCGGTTGTCCGCACAGCAGTTCGTGCAGCACGCAGCCCAGCGCGTACAGGTCGGTGCGCGGTGTGACCCGCGCGCCGCGCACCTGCTCCGGTGCCATGTACTGGTGCGTCCCGATGGGGCTGCCGGTGCTGGTCAGCTTGGTGACGTCGGTCTGGAGGATGGCCGCGATGCCGAAGTCGAGCACCTTCACCGTGCCGTCCCGGGCGACCAGGATGTTGCCCGGCTTCAGGTCACGGTGGACGACGGGCACGTCGTGGGCGTACGACAGCACGGTCGCCACCTGCGCCGCCACGGCCACCGCCCAGCTGACGGGGAGCGGACGGTCCGGGTGCACGTACGCGGTCAGCGGCACGCCGTCGACCAGCTCCATCACCAGGAACAGTTGCTCGTACGACTCGTCCAGCACCGCGTCGTAGACCTGCGGCACGCCGGGGTGCTGGATCCGGGCGGTGACCCGCGCCTCGCGCCGGAAGCGCTTCTCGAACTCCTCCGCCGTGTGCGGGGAGGTCACGGCCTGGGGGCGGATCAGCTTCACGGCGACCGGCCGGTCCAGTACGGCGTCGTAACCCCGCCACACGTCCCCCATGCCGCCGTGGCCGAACTGCTCCAACAGCTCGTAGCGTCCCGCGATCCGTCGTACGTCCGGCACCTGGTTCCCGCCCCGTCCCGTCACGTGACCGAAGTGTTCCTCGTTCTTCGTCGTGCTGGGGACCAGTTTCGTGGCTGCGGGTTCCGTGCGTCCAGCCAGGGCTCGCGGCGTCGGCCTGCCCGCGTGCCAACTCGGCCAGCGGGGCGCGCTGTTATTGGTGCAGACCTATTGACGCTGCATACCGGCGATGATTCACTCCGTGCCTGAGAGCGCTCTCACGCGGTTGGGGACCAGCCGCGGTCCCGTTTTGCCCACCATCTTCTGGGAGAGCCGTGTCCGTGATTCCCTCTCGCCGCGCCGTGCTTCGCGGAGCGGCTGTCGCAGCCGCAGCGGTGCCGCTGGCCGGCGCCACCGCAGGATCCGCCTTCGCGTCGTCCCCCGCCCCTGGCGTCGGCGCGGACGGCCATGGCAGTCACGGCCATGGCACGACAGGTCTGGGGCCGAACGTCCTGGTCTTCGACCCGTCGATGGGCGACGCGGCGATCCAGAAGCAGATCGACGCCGTGTTCGCCGTCCAGGAGTCCAACCAGTTCGGCACCGAGCGGTACGCCCTGGCGTTCAAGCCGGGCACGTACAACGTCGAGATCAACGTCGGCTTCTACACGCACGTTCTGGGCCTCGGCGCCGGCCCCGAGGACGTCGTGATCAACGGCCATGTGACCGTCGACGCCCAGTGGTTCGAAGGCAACGGCACCCAGGACTTCTGGCGCGCCGCCGAGAACCTGACCGTCGTCCCGCCGGACGGGCTGGACCGCTGGGCCGTCGCCCAGGCCGCGCCGATGCGCCGGGTCCACGTCAAGGGCGACATGATCCTCATGCCGAGCCCGCCCGGCAACGGCTGGTCCAGCGGCGGCTTCCTGGTCGACAGCGTGGTGGACGGACAGATCGACTCCGGTTCGCAGCAGCAGTGGCTGACCCGCAACGCCACCATCGGCAGTTGGAAGGGCGCCAACTGGAACATGGTCTTCGTCGGCGTCCAGGGCGCACCCGCCACGTCCTTCCCGACCCCGCCCTACACGACCGTCGACCGCACCCCGGTGATCCGGGAGAAGCCGTTCCTCACGGTGGACCGCCGCGGGGCCTACCACGTCTTCGTGCCCGCACTGCGCCGCGACTCCACCGGCACCTCCTGGGCCGGCGGGCGGACCGCCGGTCACAGCATCCCGCTCACCGCGTTCCACGTCGCCCGGCCGGGCGACTCCGCCGCGAGCATCAACGCGGCGCTCGCCCACGGCAAGCACCTCCTGTTCACCCCGGGCATCTACCCGCTGTCCGCGCCGCTGCGGGTCCGCCGGCCGGGCACCGTCGTCCTCGGCCTCGGCCTGGCCACCCTCCAGGCCGTCAAGAACAACTCGCTCATCGAGGTCGCCGACGTCGACGACGTGACCGTGGCCGGCGTGCTCCTCGAGGCCGCCTCCGCCCATTCCCCCGTACTGCTGCGCGTCGGCGACGGCCGCAGCCGCAGAAGCCACGCGCACCGCCCCACCGCGCTCTTCGACATCTTCCCGCGCATCGGCGGCGCCGTCCCCGGCGGCACGGACGTCAGCATCCGGATCGACAGCAACGACGTGATCGCCGACCACATCTGGGCCTGGCGCGCCGACCACGGCCTCGACGGCACGGTCGGCTGGTCGGTCAACCCCGCGGGCGTCGGCTTCCTCGTCAACGGCGACCGGGTCACCACCTACGGCCTGTTCGTCGAGCACCACCAGAACCACGAGGTGCTCTGGAACGGCAACCACGGCCGCACCTACTTCTTCCAGAACGAGCACCCCTACGACGTCCCGACGCAGTCGGCCTGGAGACACGGCGACACCAACGGCTTCGCCGCCTACAAGGTCGGCGACCACGTCACCGACCACCACGCGTGGGGCCTGGGCAGCTACGCCTTCTTCAACCTCAACGCCGACATATACACCGACCGCGCCTACGAGGCCCCCGACACCCCGGGCGTCACCTTCACCTCACTGATGACCGTCTGCCTCAACGGCGCGGGCGGCGGCGGCATCCTGCACTGCGTCAACGACACGGGCGACCCCGTGGTGAACGGCTTCGGAACCTACAGCATGAAGTCGTACTCGAACGGCGCCGGCGTGGTCTGACCTGCGCCGTCCGCAGGCAGCGACCGTCACACGGCGCACTCCGCCCACACCGTCTTGCCGGGACCGCCGTCGACGCGGGGACTCCAGCCCCAGCGGTCGGCAAGAGCCTCGACGAGCAGGAGGCCGCGCCCGCCCTCGTGCGGGTCGGCCTCCTCGGTGTGGGCGGCGGGCATGCGGGGGAGACGTTCGCCCCGGGTGTCGGTGACCTCGATCCGCACGGTGCCGGCGGCGGGGTCGGCGGTGAGCAGGACGCGGAAGTCCCGGCCGATGACGTGCCCGTGCCGTACGGCGTTGGCGCACAGCTCCGAGGCGATCAGTGCGACGACGTCGTGCGCGTCGGTGTCGTACGGGATCCCCCAGGTGTCCAGCCGGTGCGCGCACAGGCGCCGGGCCAGGCGGGCGCCGCGCGGCGTGGAGCTGAAGCTCATGGCGAACCTGTGCACCGTGAGGGGTGGTTGTGTTGCGGTCATGCACTCACGGTGGCCCTTCGTGGCCTAGCGTGACCAGTGGCGACGCGCTGACGTCGGACCGCCGTACGGGGCGGGCGCGGGCGCTGTACGTGGTGGTACGCGGGGAGCGGACAGGAGGCGGGGACGGATGACCTTGAGGGACGAGGAGACGGCGGCGCAGCGGCAGCAGCGGCCGGACGACGAGCCGGGGACGGGCGTGGTGACCGCGTTCGGCCGGCAGCTGAAGCTGCTGCGGGTGCGGGCGGGACTGGAGAGGGCCGAGTTCGGGAAGCGGCTCGGGTACTCCGCGGACACGGTGGCGTCTATCGAGCAGGGGCGACGGATTCCGCAGGCTCGGTTCATCGAGAAGGCGGATGAGGTGCTGGGGGCGGGGGGTGTCCTCACGGCGCTGAAGGAGGAGGTGGGGCGGGCTCAGTATCCGGCGTTCTTCCGGGACATGGCCCGGCTGGAGGGGAGGGCGACAGCGCTGAACGTGTACGCCCTGTACGCGGTGCCAGGACTCTTGCAGACGGAGGACTACGCCCGAGCCGTCTTCCACATGCAGCGGCCGCTGCTGGAGGACGATGTGATCGAACAGCGGCTCGAAGCGCGCATGGTGCGGCAGGAGATCTTTCGTCGGCGCCCTGCCCCCTTGATGAGCTTCGTGATCGAGGAGGCGGTGCTGCGCAGGCCGATCGGCGGTCGGAAGGTCATGCGTGAGGCGCTGGAACAGATCCTCCTCACGGGCCAGTCGAGGAACGTGGAGGTGCAGGTCATGCCGATCGACCGAGAGGACAATGCGGCCTTGGGCGGCCCCTTCTCACTGATCGACGCCGACAACGGAAAGCGCCTTGCCTACGCGGAAGTACAGGACCACAGTCGGCTCTACACCGACGCTGCCTACGTGCGCACGCTGGAAGCGCGCTATGGCATCCTCCGATCACAGGCGCTGACACCGAGCGAGTCAGTGGCGTTCATTGAGCAACTGATGGGAGACACATGAGCGTGCAGCACAGCAAGGCGGCTGTGCCCGAGGCCGCTTGGACCAAGAGCAGCTACAGCACGGGCAACGGTGGTGAATGTGTCGAGGTCGCCGCAGTCTCCGGAGCCATTCTCGTCAGGGACTCGAAGCGACCCGCAGTAGCCAGGGTCGCCTTCGGCCCCGAGGCGTGGGCCGGGTTCGTGCGGATGACCGCAGGACGCTGAACTGATCGAAGAGCGGCGGGACGCGGTGCGCGAAGTACGGACCGCGTCCCGCACGCGTCAGATCTCGTCCAGCCCCTCCTCCCGGCGGATCATCCGCCAGGCCGCGCGGCGGGCGCTGCGGTCGAGGTTGGACTTGAAGTCCCGGTCGGTGCCGAAGTACCGCTTGCCGAGGGTGTCGATCGTGGAGACATGATCCATCATGTTCTCCTCGAACTTCTTGTCGAAGACGATTCCGAAGTTCTCTTCGTCGTTGACGACGGCGGCGGCGCGGACCTTCGGGTCCTCCTTGGTCGCGTTGAAGGCGGGGAGGACGTCCTCCTTCGTGAACTCCGTGCCGAACTTGGCGTTGAACTTGTCGATCAGTTCGGACAGCAGGGACTTCTCGTCGTCCTTGGTCCCGCCCACGCCGTCACCGAAGCCCTTGAGTTCGGCGGGACCCTCGGGGTTGAGGGACACATCGTGCTCGCCGGTCTTCTCGACGCGCAGATGACTGAGGTCGACCTCGCCTATGTCGACGCCGCCGTCCGCGAGGCGGGGGAGACGGTTGAGCAGGTGCCGCCCGTAGAGATGCAGGCGCTCCAACTCGGCGTCGCGGTAGGGCACGATCTGCGCGAGGAAGCCGTACTTGCGGACGTAGTCGTTGAGGTTGGCGCGGAACTCCTCGGCCGTCTCGACGTCGTCCTCCTCCTCGCTCTCCAGCAGCGCGGTGAAGCGGACCACGGCGGGGGAGAGGAGCCGGTACAGCTCGGCGTGCAGCTTCTCCCACTTGGACTGGACGCCGCCCGCCTTCTTCTCCGCCTCCAGGTACGCGGCGACGAACTCGTCCATGTCCCGTTCCGAGATGATCGGCGCGGACATGACGCGGCTCTGGGCCGTGTAGAGGAGGTTCGGGTCGGAGGGCAGGGTGTGCGCCTCCTCGAAGTACGGGCGGAAGGCGTCCTGGATGTCCTCGGCCTCGTTGACGAAGTCCAGGACTGCGAGGTCGGCCTGAGACTTGCGGTCGGCGGTGCGGTTGAGGCGCGAGAGGGTCTGCACCGCGGCGATGCCGGTCAGGGTCTTGTTGACGTACATCGTCGTGAGGAGCGGCTGGTCGAAGCCGGTCTGGTACTTCTCGGCGACGACCAGGATCCGGTACTCCTGTTGCCCCTTGCCGCCGGCCTTCGCGGCCTTGTCGTCGGCGCGGGTGTACGCGAACACCTTCGGTAGCGCCGCCTCGGAGATGCCGCCGTTCTCCTTGACCTCGGTGGTCTCCTCACCGTCGATGGTGAGGGTGCCGGAGATGGCCACGAGCACACCGATGTCCGGGTACTTGGTGTCGTACTCGCGGTCGGCGATGTAGCTGCGAATGGCACGGGCCATCTGGACGGCGGAGTGACGGGAGGCCGTGACGACCATGGCCTTGGCACGTCCGCCGAGCCGGCCGCGGGTGTGGGCGAGGAAGTGCTCCACGATCACCGTGGCGTGCTGGGACACGGTGTGCTCGTGCATGAGGGCGAACCGGGCGAGCTGGCTGTTCGCCTTGGAGGGGTCGACCTCCTTCTCGTCGCGGTTGAGGTTCGCGAGCTTCCAGTAGGTGTTGTAGGTGACGTAGTTGCGCAGGGGGTCGAGGATGAAGCCTTCCTCGATGGCCTGCCGCATGGAGTAGGTGTGGAAGGGGCGGTAGACGGTTTTGCCGTTCTCCACGCCTTCCGTGCCGAAGAGTTCGAGGGTCTTGGACTTGGGCGTGGCCGTGAAGGCGAAGTAGGAGAGATTGGCGGCGCGGGAACGTGCCACCGCCCTCGCCTTGAGCTGGTCGTCCACGGTGACGGTGGTCGCGCCCTCGTCGTCCGAGTCGGCGTCCAGGCCGAGGTCACGCAGGGCGGACTTCACGGCGGTGGCGGCGTCACCGGACTGGGAGGAGTGCGCCTCGTCCACGATGATCGCGAAGCGGGTGCCCTTGATCTCGGTGGGATTGCGCTTGATGTAGTCCAGCAGCGCCGGGAACGAGTGCAGGGTGACCGTGACGATCTTGCCGGTGTCCCGGGAGAGGGCGCGGGCGAGCTGTTCGCTCTTGGCGCCGTGCTTCTCGTCGACCTTCACGACCAGGCCGTCGGTCTGCGAGAAGCTGCCGACGGTCGCCGAGAGCTGGGCGTCCAGTGCGCGGCGGTCGGTGATGACGATGACCTTGTCGAAGACCGGCTCGCCGGGCTTGATGCGGCCGTCGGCGAGGGCGTCCGGCCGCAGGACGGCGGGATCACGGCGGGCGTGCAGGTCGCTGAGGCGGTGGGCCAGCCAGCCGATGGTGTTCGACTTGCCCGAGCCGGCCGACGCCATGACCAGGTAGTTCTGGCCGGCGCCGTGGACGGAGGCGTGCGCGGTGAGCTTGCGGACCACGTCCCACTGGTGGAAGCGGGGGAAGATCGTCGACTTGGTGGTGCCGCCGCCGGGCGTCTTCTCCTTCTGCTGGTGCACGAACCGCTGGAGCAGGTCGAGCCAGTTGTCCCGCTGCCAGACCTCTTCCCAGAGGTACGAGGTGGCGTACGTGCCGTGCGCGGTCGGGGCCGGGTTGCCGGCACCGCCGGGCTGCCCGGGGCCGTTCGAGCCTGTGTTGAACGGCAGGAAGCGGGTGCTCTTGCCGCGGAGCTGCGTGGTGACGAAGACCAGGTCCGGGTCGACGGCGAAGTTCGCGATGACGCGGCGCGTGAAGATCAGCTCGGTCGGGTCGCGGTCGGTCCGGTACTGCTCCTTGGCCTGCTCGACGCCCTGACCGGTGAGCGGGTTCTTCAACTCGGCCGTGGCTACGGGTATGCCGTTGAGAAACAGGGTCAGGTCGAGGCGGTGGCCCCAGTCGGCCTGCTTGGTCGCGTAGGGGAGCTCCCGGACGACGGTGAGGCGGTTGGCCCGGTAGCCGTCGAGGACGGAGTCGGCGGAGATGAGGTTGGGCTTGAAGTAGGCGACGCGGAGGCGGATACCCCGGTCTTTGACCCCGTTGCGGAGAACGTGCAGCAGTCCGTCCTCGGCGATGGCCCGGTCGAGGCGCTGAGCAAAGCCACGCTGCGCCTCGTTGGGGTCGCCTCCGTAGACGGTGAGCAGCTCGTCCCACTCGTCGGGCTGGGTCGCGCCGATGAAGGTGAACAGCTCGTTGGTGTCCAGGCCGAGGTCGGCCCGGTAGTCCTCGTGGTTCGCCTCCCGCCAACCCCGCTCGCAGAGGGCGGCGACGATGGCGGAACCGAAGGAGGACTCGTCGTGCACGGGGCTCATGCGAATACTCCTTCGGTTACGTTGCGGCCGCTGGCGGTGGAGACGTCGAGCTGGCCGGTTACGGCGGCGGTGATGAGGGCTTGGCGGCGTTCTTTGAGCAAGGCAATTTGCCGCTTGGTGAGTTCTTTGCAATGGAAGGCGTGACTCAGTGCCTCACGCGCGATCGCGGCGGCGCTTTGCTGCCGGTTGAGTGGCGGCATGGGAACCCGCACCTGGGACAGGTGGGTGGGCCCGAAGTGTTGCATGGTTGCGCCGGTCTTAAGGAGGTTGATCTGCCGCGAGAACAAGGAAGACTGAAGGAATGCCTCGATGTATTCCATGCATACGTTCGCATGTGCCGGGCGTAGAATTATTAGGCCCGTATAGGGGATGGCGCCAACGACTGTCGGGTCATTGACAACCGATACCCCTCCCATCGTTGCGCTCCCGCTGATCAGTCGGTCGCCGATTCGAAGCCGGAAGTGCGGCCACTGGTGAGCCACCTTCTCAGGGTCGAGGAAGTTGCAGCCGTTCAGACTCACTTTGCCCTGTTTGAGTCCGGCGATGCGGATGAGTGGTACTCCTGAGGTGTGGAAGTCCGTGGCCATAATGCCGGGGCCCTCTCGGAAGCGAATGACGTAACGCAGCGGTACGGACTTCTCACCCCTGTCCACCGCTTCGTCCACCACTCGCTGGGATCGTTCGTTGGTCAGCGTGGCTAGCTTTCCGTACAGCTGGATCAGCTGGTCGATGCGGGCAGTTTCGGTATCGAGGAAGTCCGAGATGCGGCGCTGTTCCGCCAATCCGGGGATGACGAAACGCTGATCACCGATCGATGTCGCAGTCAGGAGGGGTTGAGCAGTCTTCGAAGCCAGTTCGGGGAGGCGAGCGCCCAGCAGGAGGTAGAACATGTAGGGCGACGTTAGGCTTGGTCCGGGCGTTGCCACGATGGCGTTGTCGGAAGCCCAGCAGTCAGTGGTCGTGCGATTCACCGCCCCTACTGTGCCCACCCTGCCAATGATCGCCGAACCGGCCTTGGTGTTGGCTCGGTTCGTTCGGCCGATGCTTCCAGAAGCACCCATGACGGGAAATCGGCCATTGTCCACCCGCTCGTCACATGACGTTCCGCTACGCAGGTTGAGTACCCATTTGAGTGCGACCTCCCGAGTCTCCGAGTCGCTCACTGGGTGACCTCCCCCAACAGGGCCTGAATGTCGGCCTCCAGCGCCCTCAAATCTGCGTCAATCTCTGCCAGCGGTCGAGGCGAGTAATGCACATAGAAATGCCGCGTGAACGGAATCTCGTACCCCACCTTCGTCTTGCCGTGGTCGATCCACGCGTCCGGCACGTGCGGGTGAACCTCCCGCGCCAGATACTCCTCGACGTCCTCGCCCAGCGGAACGTTCTCGAAGTCCCGGAGTTCCGCATCCGGTTCAGGCTGGCCCTTGACGAGCTGCTCCTCGCCCTCCGGGTCCCGCACCCCCACGACCTCCCGCAGCGCCTTGTTGAACGGCGCCCCCGTGGGCCACGTCCCGCCGGCCTGCACCACCGCGTCCTTCAAGGCGAGCCAAGCCTCTTGCTTCGTGCCCCAGCTCGTGCCCATCAGGGACTTGAACGCGTCCGCCAGAGCCGCAGCCTGCGGCAGCTTCTGGATCGGCTTGGACGCCTCAAGCGCGGCCAACGTCTCCTCCGTCACCTCGAACCGCAGCTTCAGCGGGCGCTCGACCGTGATCCGCTGGTAGCCGAAGTCCTCGTTGCGGAAGACCTTCACCTTGCCGTGCAACGGGTGCTCGGCGTCGCCCGCGACCGCCAGGGCCTCGCCGTACAGCTTGACCACCGTGGCGATGTGCTCCTTGCCCAGCGCCTTGCGCTTGTCGCCCAGCGACTTGCGCATCTTCTGCCACTGGTCGCGGGCGTCCAGAAGCACGACCTTGCCCTTGTGGTCCGGGCTCTTCCTGTTCGTCAGGATCCAGAAGTACGTGGAGATGCCGGTGTTGTAGAAGAGCTGGTCCGGCAGGGCGACGATGCCCTCCAGCCAGTCGTTCTCCAGGATCCAGCGGCGGATCTCCGACTCACCCGAGCCAGCGGCGCCCGAGAAAAGGGGAGAGCCGTTGAAGACGATCGCCAGGCGCGAGCCGCCCCCGCCGTCCACGTCGACCGGCTTCATCTTCGAGATCATGTGCTGGAGGAACAGCAGCGAGCCGTCGTTGATGCGCGGCAGGCCCGCGCCGAAGCGGCCGGCGTCACCGAGCTGCTTGTGCTCGTCCTCGACCTCGTCCTTGACCTTCTTCCACTCCACGCCGAACGGCGGGTTCGCCAGCATGTAGTCGAAGGTCTTGCGCGCGTGCCCGTCGTCGTTGAACGAGTTGCCGAAGGCGATGTTCTCCGGGTCCTGGCCCTTGATCATGAGGTCGGACCGGCAGATCGCCCAGGACTCGGGGTTGAGCTCCTGCCCGAACACCTCCACCGTGGCGTCCGGGTTCAGCTCCGTGATCAGGTCGTCCATCGCGGAGAGCATGCCGCCCGTACCGCAGGCCGGGTCGAGGACCGTGCGGACCGCGCCCGGGAGCTGGAGGGCGTCGCCGTCCGGGGCGACGAGCAGCCGCACCATGAGCTGGATGACCTCGCGCGGCGTGAAGTGCTCACCGGCCGTCTCGTTGGACTGCTCGGAGAAGCGGCGGATCAGCTCCTCGAAGATGTAGCCCATGTTGTGGTTGGACACGACCTCGGGACGCAGGTCCAGGTCGGTGAACTTGCCGATGACCAGGTAGAGCAGCCCCGCGCTGTCCAGTCGCTTGATCTGCTGGGCGAACTCGAAGCGTTCGAGGACGCCGCGGGCGTTGTCGGAGAACGCGCTGACGTACACCGTGAGGTTCTTCGCCGCGTTCTGCGGGTCCGCCGCGATCTTCTTCAGGGTGAGCGTGGACGTGTTGTAGAAGGCGTGACCGGAGGCCTTGCGGAGGAACTTGTCCGCGATGATGTCCTGGCCGTAGAACTTCGCCAGGGTCTCCGTGACCTTGTCGCGGGTCGGCGCCAGCACGCACTCCAGTCGCCGCAGCACCGTGAACGGCAGGATGACCTTGCCGTAGTCGGACTGCTTGTAGTCCCCCCGCAGGAGGTCGGCGACGGACCACGCGTGGTTCGCCAACTCCGTGTGCTTACTGCTGTTCAACTGGATCCCCGGATTCCTTCCGAAATGTCCCAACCCCACCGCCCGAGCCGTACCGCACAGGGCGGCTGACCGGAGCGGCCTGACAAGTGTGGTCTATGGGTGAAGGTCCGCGTGCCGTATGGGGCGAATCGCCACCCCGAACGCGTACCTCCGGCCCGCCTGCCTCAGCCGTCGCCCGGCGACGGCAGCAGCTGCCCGCCCGTGAGCCCGCCCACCAGCAGCCCCGCCGTCTCCTCCGCGAGCCGCGTCGCCCGCTGAGCCTCCGCCCGGAGCCCGTGCACGTGCCGGAACGCCTCCCCGTACCGTCGCTGCTCCTCCAGCGGCAGCAGCGGTACGCGCAGTCGGCCCGGGTTGACCATGAGGACCGTGCTGCCCGTCGACGCGCCCGCGATGTTCTCCTCCGCGCCCAGGAACCCGGCGAGGAACCAGGCGTCCAGGCGCGCCGGGTCCGGGCGGAAGAGGTGGACGTGCGGGCCGGGCAGCGCGCCGGCGTCCTGTTCGCCGGCGACCCGGGCCATGGGGCCGCCCGTGCTCGCCACCGCCCGTACGAGGACGTCCCCGACGGTGATCACGGGTGACGTGTCGTCGTACAGCTCCGTCGGTTCTCCCGTGGGGCCCGACCCGGTCGCGATGTCCGAGCCGGTGAGCACGGCCCGTACCACCGGTGTCCGGCTGTCGCCGCTCGCGGCGTGTGCCCGCGGGCGCGCGCTGTCCGGCACCGGACGGAGCAGGGTGAGCGCTCCGCCCCGCGAGAGGTCGGAGGCCGTCGCCGTGCGCCACTCGCGTGGCTCGGCGCCCGCGGCGCTCCACCCTTCGCGACCGGCGGTCCGCGCGAGGGCCTTCGCTGCCTTCACGAGGTCCTGGCGCGTGGCATCCACCTCGGCCGCCAGCTTCGCCGGATCGACCTCCGCGCGTGACGCCCGTACGAGCCGCGCCGGGGTCAGGTCCACCACGTCGTCCAGCAGATCCACCACGCCGACCGCGTGCGCCACACCCGGCTCGCCCTCGAAGGCGTCCGGGCTCGCCCTGAACGCCTCCCACGCGTCCAGCGCCCGCGCGGTGACTCCCGCCCAGTCCACGGAGGCCGACCGGCCGGCACCCCGCGTCCGCGTCGGCGCGGTCGCCGCACCGCGCCCGGTCGCCGTCGTCGGCGTCTCCGCCGCCGTGTCCACGAACAGCACGGACTTGCGCTCCGTGCCCCCCGGCTCGGGGCGCTGCAACACCCACACCTGAAGACCCACGTGCAGCGGCACCGACGCGCCGACCGGCAGCGCGATCACCGCGCGCAGGGCTCCGCTGCGTACGAGCTCCGCGCGTACGCGCCGCCCCGACGCCCGCCCGGCGGTGGCCGGCGGCAGCAGCAGGACCGCGTGGCCGCCGGGCACCAGGTGGGCGAGCGCGTGCTGTACCCAGGCCAGCTCCGACTCGGCGCGCGCCGGGACGCCGTACGCCCAGCGCGGGTCGTAGGCCAGTTCGTCGTGGCCCCAGTCCCGGATGCCGTAGGGCGGGTTGGACAGCACCGCGTCGGCGAGCAGGTCCGGGAAGGCGTCCGCGCGGAGGCTGTCCCCGGCGCGGACGGTGACCGAGGAATCCGGCGCCGTCAGCATCAGGCTGACGGCGCTGCGGCGGGCCTGGACGGGCAGCACGTCCTGGCCGTACAGCTCCTGTGTACCGCGCCGCAAGGCCGCCGCGAGGAGGGAGCCGCTGCCGCAGGCCGGGTCGAGGACGCTGGACGGCGTGCCCGGGACCAGCCGGGCGATGAGGTCCGTGAGCGGTTCGGGCGTGCGGTAGGCGCCGCTCGCCGCGCTGTCCTCCAGCTCCCACTCCGCGAGGACGCCCAGCGCGGCTTGGCCGCCTTCCTCGCGTACACACGCGTACAACGCGCGGAGGACCGGCGCGTCCTCGGCCTCGAAGCGGACGGTGCCGTCGGCGGTCTCCGGGACGGCGTCGGCGACGGCCGCCCTGTCGCGCTCGGCCTCGGAAGCGAGGTCCGCGCCGGACCGGCCGGCGGTGGCGGCCAGCTCGTCGGGGGAGCGGCGGGCCGCTGCCAGGACGAGGAGCAGCAGCTCCGCCGAGTCGCTCGCGGCGCCGCTACCGGCACGTCCGTGCAGGCGGAGCATCGTCCGGAGCTCTTCTGCCGGGCTCGCGGCGGAGGCGTGGCCGCGGGCGGCCAGCCAGGTGCGTACCGCCTCCAGGTCGTACAACGGGCTGCTCTCCGTGCCGCCGGAGGGCGCGGGGAAGTCGTCGTGCCGGCGGCGCCAGTTGCTGACGGTGGCGCGCGTGACTCCGGCGATGCGCGAGATCTCGGCGGCCGTCACCTGTGCAGTGGGCTGCTGGGGCATGGCGGTTCCTGGGCCTCTCGGTAGCTGACAGTCAACAACCTACAGCACCCGTCAAGCCCGTCAAGACGATTGACACAGCTTTCACTTACCTGCTTACCTGGTCCTGCTTCCGGTCGCCGGAAGCGTCCGGCCGCGGCACGGCCGTCCGCCGTACGCCGGATCGACCGCTTCAGACACCACTGCGACGTCACCGAGACGTCACTCCGGGGGGAGAACCATGCGCCTGACCATGCCGACATCCGTCGTCGAAGGCACCCAGCTCACCGTCATGCCGTTCCGCGACGACGCCGTCGTGGGGACGATGGCGGTGCCCGCACTCGTCCAACTGGTGCCCTCGCCGCGTGCGGAGGAGGACCCGCGCAAGCTGAAGGCGGCGTCGGGCCTGGTGCGCCGGCACGCCGAGCTGCGCGCCACCGTGCAGCGCACGCTGAAGTCCTCGCAGAAGGGCAAGAACGTCGGCCCGTACGCCGAGTACATCGCCGCCGGTCTCAAGGGCGAGCTCGGCGCCGCCTGGTCCACCCCGCCGATCACCCTGTGGCACGCCGGACCGCTCGCCGCGCTCAGTGAGGAACTCGTCCCCGGCAGCGGCCTGCGCACCCTCACCGTCGCGCCGGGCACGATGGTGGTCGCCATCGACGGCGAGACCCAGACCACCGCCTGGCACGACCTCTACGACGACCCGGAGGCGTACGGGCTGACGTACCCGCAGCTCTCGCGGGTGCGCGTCCCCTTCGAGCTGTACGTCGACCTGGCCCCGGCGGACGCCCGGCAGATCTTCTACGACCGCAACGTGCAGGGAGTCGCGGTGGCGAAGAACCTCGCCATGTCCATGGACCAGCGGGACTTCGGCACCCGCCTCGCCCACCTGGTCGCCGACTCCGTACGGATCGACGTCGACGGCCAGCGGGTCCCGTTCGCCCGGCTCGTGAACGTCAGCAAGCGGCAGCTGTCCGCCGGTGACCGTGAGGTCGTCACCCTCTCCGCGTTGCGCGCCCTCGTCGTCACCACCCTGTACGGGCGGGGCGGGCTCGCACGTTCCGCCGAGTCCGTGCACGAGGACGAACTGCCGGCGGGGACCCGTCCCGAGCAGGTGGAGGCCGCCGTCGTGCCCATCCTCGGCGACCTGATCGTCCGGCACGCCCGCGAGTTCGCGGAGCGCGCTGCCATCACCGCGCCCGCAGTCCTCGCGGGGCTGGGTATCGCCGTGCATCCCACCATGCCCTGGAGCGACTCGGGGGCCGTGTTCCGCATGGACGACCTGGTCCGGCTCCTCGACGGCATCCGCTGGGAGCGCGAGGCGAAGTACTGGGACGGCGTCGCCGCCAAGACCGGCTCCTCCGGCCGCCTCAACTTCAGCGGCGGCGTCAAGGACTCCGGCGGTCGCGTCGCCGACGCGATCCTCTACCCGGCCACCGAGGCGGGACGCCAGATCCGGGGGCTCTGAACCCGGGCGCACGCCCGGACACCCCACACCGCACCCACTGCGCACCACGCACACCGAAAACGGAGCACGCCATGACCTTCCGTGAGCCTCCCCCGCCGCCCGGCCACAGTCCCCAGGGCGCCGGCCCCTTCGGCCTCGATGCACCCACCGGCCCCGGGCAGCCCGCCCGCAGCCGCAGGCGGTGGCTGGCGTACGGGGCGGTCGCTCTGGTCTCCCTGTTCGTCGGCATCGGTATCGGCGCCGGCAGCGGCTCGGCGGACACAGCGGAGGCCGTCGGCACCAAGGCCGCACCCCGCCCCGCGGTCACCGTCACCGAGACCGCCGAGGCCGAAGCCTCCGAGCCCGCCCCCACCGTCACCGAGACGGTGACCGAGACGGTCACGGCCAAACCCAAGAAGACGAAGAAGCCCGGCCCGGCAGCCGCCTTCTCCGGTGATGGTGAGTACCTGGTCGGCGAGGACATCAAGGCCGGCACCTACAAGACCGCCGGCCCGGCGGACGAGTGGGGCTGCTACTGGGAACGGGCCAAGGACGCCAGTGGCGAGATCGACTCCATCATCACCAACAACAACCTCAGTGGCCAGGGCCGGGTGACGCTCAACAGCGGCGAGTACTTCAAGACCAACGGGTGCCAGGAGTGGAAGAGGGTGGGGTAGGGCGGGGTCCGGGCTCAGCTCAGGGTACTCGTAGCCTTCTGATCATGGCCGACATCTACGAAGTCCAGCTCACGCTGGACCTGCCGGGCTCGCTCCCGCCGCAGGACCTCACCCAGCTCCGCTGGCACCTGGGAGAGGAGGGCAGCCGGTCGGCCGACGGTTACGCGTACCCGCTCTGGGGAGACCGGGGGCCTGCGCTGCGGATCGGGGGTGTGCTGGTCGGGGAGTTGCGCTCCGACGGTCCGGCGTGGGCGCTGACAGTGCGCCAGGAGGCCCATCCCGACGAGTTCGACGACCTGCGCAGGATGGTGCGGTGGCTCGGCGCGCGTACGACGACCGTGGGCACCATCGGGTATCTACGCTTCCACGAGGATCATCTCCCCGATGTGCTGGTCGCGGAGTCCGGCGTCGTCCGTCGAGAGGTCCTGCGAGTCGACGAGGTCGTCGAGGCGGCGGCCGAGGTGATTCCCGACCCCTACGCGTGAACCGCTGCGGGGTCGGCGTCTTCCTCCACTCCGCGGCACGGCACCGAACGGGGGAGATCCGGGTCGCCGAACTCCGTGCGCAGAGCCTGGAACGCGGCCCCTTTCTCCTCGCCGAAGCGGCTGATGTGGGCGGTGTACTCGTCGGGGGTGAGGAACACCGACGGTTTGGACTTGGTGTGGAATTTGTCCGCGTACATCACCAGCCGCTCTTCCGCCGTCGCCGGGAGGTAGTCGGCGAGAGGAAGCGGGAGGCGCTGCGCCTCGATGTCGTCGCGGGTGAGGCCTACCCCGGTGTGGTGGGAGCAGATGCGGCCCAGGGTCTCCGGCAGTCCCTCGTCGGTGAGGAGTTCGTGGCCGAGCACGCCGTGGCGGATGTAGTTCTCGTGGTCGAGGCGGCCGTCGTCGCCGTAGAGGCGGTAGACGCCGATGTCGTGGAGGAGGCAGCCGGCGCGGACCAGTTCGGCGTCCAGGTGGGCGAGGTGCGGTGCTGCGAGAAGTCGCTCGGCGATGCTCCAGACGATCTCGCAGTGCGTGTGGACGATCGTGAACGCCTCGGGGGTGGGCGCGTGCTTCTCGTGCAGCGCGCGGATCTCTTCGACTCCTGGAATCCTCACACGGGGAGTTTGACGTACTTCATGGCCACCGGTCCAGATAGTCCGGCCTGGGGTGTCGAACCCCTCCGGACGCTTCCCGCCTCATCGGGCATGGGTGGTGCCTACGGCTGCACTTCGACGACGGAGCTTCCGCCAACTTCGAGTCGTAGGTCGAAGGGCTGGTGTGATGGTCCTTCGGGGTGCTCACGCTGGTCGAGGGCGACAGTCTGCTGAGTAGGTCATCTGGGCAGATCGGTCGGCTCGCCGGTTCCTGCCTGCTGTGGCCGGGTAGCCTTCTACGATCCGGTCTGCTCGGGCGCCGGTTGGCATGGGGTCGGCCCGGAGTGGTCCCATCCGCCTGGCTGTTCAGCGCAATGGTCGAGGATGGAGTCATGACAGGGGAAGTGAGCGAGATCGCTCTGAGTAAACAAGATCTTCGTGCGGTCACCGCGTTCGCCGCAGCGTGCGCGGAAGTGGTGCTCGAGGTTTTCGAGGGCGATCAGCCGGACGACTTGCGGCCGCGAGATGCTATCGGCGCCGCGTGGGCGTTCGCTCGAGGTGGTGAGCGAGGAAAGGCTCTGCGCGACCGAGCGTGGGCGGCACTCAAGGCAGCCAAGAGCGCGGACACCGCGGCTGCGCGCGAGGCGGCTCGGGCAGCGATGTCCGCGGCAGGCGCCGCCTACCTGCACCCGCTGGCCGAGGCCACCCAGGTCAAGCACATTCTCGGCGCCGGCGCTCACGCGGCCAGAGCGGCCGAACTCGTCGCCGACGACGAGCGAAGCGTTGGTGCCGGACACCTTGAGCAGACGGTGCATCGTGCGACTCCGGTCGTCGTTGACGTGCTCAAACGCTTCCCGATGGCGCCGAGTGGCGGCGGACGGGTTGGCGAGTTGATCCGCATGCTGGACGCGGACCTTCGTTCACTCACCCTCGCTGAGTGACTTTGAACGTGAGACGGTGCGGTCCCACCTCCGTCAGGACGAGCAGGGGGACTGCTGCATGATCGGGCGACAGAATGACCTGCCCCACGACGCGTCCCTGCGCCTCAAGGCAGAGCGATCCGTCGTCAACCATCCGGGCGACCCAGGCAAGTCCACGCCCATCGGGCCGAACGAGGATCACCGACGCGGAATGGCCGGGATGCACACGACGGGACTGGCCAGGGAGTTCGACATGAGAGGCAGCGGAACGGTGCGGCGCTACGACCTGGGGACAGAACCCGGCGCGCTCCCTGCCCCGGCCGATCCCGGGCGGGGCAGTACACGCACGGACATCGGACGTGACGGAGATGCCCGGTGACAGCCGCGTCCTCCCGGGCGAGTGGACCTGTGCGCACCGTCGCCTCGCTCGTCGGCGTCCTCTGCGCAGGGGTCCTGGTCTGCTCCCTGTCCGCCTGCTCGTCGTCGGTGCCGTCCCCGTCCTCTCGCGAAGGGGCGGCCCGTGGCGGGGCCGACAGCGGTGGTCGGGTTCCACGCTGGGAGGCGACCACACCCGAACAAGTCGCCGAGAGACTGCACGTCACGATCCCTTCCCGGGCCACTGACCGCAGGGCCGCCTGTCAGAAGGGCTTCCAGGACGACGGACTACTGCTCGTTTTCACCCTGACCGAGGCGGACTCAAGGACGTTCGTCGAGGAACTCGACCCTGAGGACCCGCTGTCTCACCGGGTCCCTCTTCCATCGGCTGGTGTCGTCAAGCCGACGACGCCCTTCGCCCACCTCGGGCTGAAGGAACCGGAAGCCCTGACCGACGTGACGGAAGGTCCAGTCTGCGCTCCCTGCGACGGCGATCTGAATTCGCTTGCGATCGCCGCGCACCCGGTCGACGCACATCACAGCCTTGTCTATCTCCGGGGCGTCGACTGAGCACCGGCACCGGCCACATGGCCGCGTCGTCGGATTGACGTCGACGGGCAGCGGGTGCCGTGGCGAGGACTCCTGCTGGCCCTCGTCTCGGGCAAACTGGCCGAGACCGCCTACCTGGTCACTGGGGGCGGCGAAACCTTCTGGGACGGCGCCGGCGTACCCGTGCTTCTCGGCTCCACCCTCGGTGTCCTCGCCATGGCCGTCGTCGGCACCCTGCCCCTCGTCGGCCGCCGTATCGACCCTGAACTGATCCGCCGGGACTGACATTGATGCTGGTACTCAGGTTCCGGTCTTGGTCGCCCGGGCACTGACTGACGCCGTGCCGGGTTGTCCTTCCGCGGTGCTGTCCGGCCGCCTCGGGGCAAGGCGGCGGGTACGTCTGGTGCTGCCGCTCGATTCCGAGGAGTCGGGAGCACATTTGGAGCGGCCGGGGGATGCGGGCCGGGCGCCGCGGGTGCGCGGAGCCCGGCCCCGGTCTGCGGCTACCGCCACCTGGCGTTCTGGTTCAGGTGCGGCCACAGGGAGACCTGACTCCCCCTCCCGTTGTGCCCGCGGTGGATCTTCAGGCTCGACTTCTCCCACGGGCCCAGGAGCGTGTACCGGAAGGTGCCGCCGTCCGTGGACACGGGCTGGACGTAGAAGACCTGGTTCTTCCCCCGGTTGCAGGTCCAGGCGATGAGGCCCTGCCCCTTCTTGTAGCGCGAGGCGGGCACATCCAGGCAGAGGCCGCGGTTGTCCCAGGGACGGAGGTTCCAGCCGTATCCGCGGGGACCGGGCGTCAGGCACCACTTCTCGTTGCCCTTGCCGCCCGACCACGGCCACGTGATGACCTTGGCGCCCTTGTGGCTGCCGCCCGAGACGTTCAGGTAGACGAACCCGGATCCGACGCTGTCGGGCACGCGGAAGGTGTAGGCGTGGTTGTTGTGGCAGCTGACCGCGGCGGTGGATGCCACGGCGGCGTGTGCCGGCGTCGCCGACGCGGTCGTCGGCAGCGCGGTGGCTCCCAGGGCGACTGCGCCCAGACCGGCGACGAGCAACTTGTTCCTCATTGTTCCCCCTTGGGTGAGCTTGCGTGTCAAGATACGCATGTCCACGTTTGGTGTCGTCCACTCGGAGTTGCACGTTGATGTCAACCTGCGCGGTACCTCGGCTACCGCCCGGGTTGACGGAGGGACAGAGCACGATGGCCATGAGAGGTGTCGACGGCAGCGCACGCTGGGCAGGAACCTTGTCGGCTGGTCCGTGTCGCAGGTGACGAGGAGACCGTCCGCCCACGTCCGCTCGCTCCGGTTCCGGAGCGAGCGGACAGGTCGTACGACTCGGACGACTGACTCTCGCGAAAGCGCTGACGGGCCGTCATGATGAGGCGCGGGACTGCGGCCGGTCGCCGAGACGAGGAGCCTGCCATGTTGCCGTACGAGGGCTGGCACCGGAGTACCCGTAGCAACAACACGAACTGCGCGTGTGTGGAGGTGGGTCGCCGAAGTCGTGGCGTACTCGTAAGGGACTCCAAGAACGTCGCTCGCCGACCGCTGTTCTTCGGGAGGGAAGCCTGGACGGCGTTCCTGGACACGGATTCGGCCTTCGGCGGGCTTGCCGCCTGAGCGACCCCGCGCCGCCACCACAATCAGCGGACCGTCGAACTCAGTGGATGTCCGACCGCGTGCACGTGCGCCCCGTACCCGGCGTATCGGAAACCCTGGGGCCGACGCTCAGCCTTGTGAGGTACCGGCCACGTCGGCCGACTGTCGGTCTTGATCACGTATACCCCCGGCGTCCTGGGGGTCGAGGGTCAGGGTGCGGATGAGCGCGGCCGTGACGTGGACGTGGTGGTCGGGCAGTCGTCGGCGTGGTCCAGGGGAATGATCAGCAGGGTGTCCGGCGGCGGAACTGGCGGTTTCACCAGTCACCCACCCAGTCACCCACCGCAGACGGGGACTTGACGCGATCAGGCGGACGACGCGTGGGCCGTGGCGGCCGGTACCGGCCCATCGCCGTCGTGCGATGGGCCGGCCGGATTGGGTTTCCGTCAGACGCCGAAGGGTGCTGGGTAGTGGATGGTGCCCTGCGGGGTGGGAGCGGTGGCGTCCAGGGCGAGGACCATCATGGCCTCGTCAGGTACGTCGAAGGCGGGGCGGATGCCGTAGCTCGAGGCCGCGGTGAACCCGAAGCGTGGGTAGTAGCCGGGGTGTCCCAGGCAGGTGACGAGGTTCTCGCCCTGGGCCCGGGCGGCGTCGAGGGCGGCGCGGATCGCGGCGGAACCTGCTCCCGTCCTCTGGTGGGCGGGGAGCACCGCGCACGGGCCCAGTACGAGGGCGGGGCTGTCGTCGATGTGACAACGGGTCAGCAGTGCGAAGCCCGCGATCGTGCCGTCCGGGGTCTGCGCGACCAGGGAGAGACCGTCGATCCAGGCGGGGTCGGTGCGCAGGGCCTCGACCAGGTCGGCTTCCAGCGGGGTCGGGAACGCGGCGAGGTTGACCGCGCGGATCGCGGCGATGTCGGCGGCGGTCTCGGGGCGGGTGATCCAGGTGAGGGGGCTGTTCATGCTGTTCATGAGGAGAGGCTGGTCCTTTTCACAGAGGCGCGGGGCGGCGGAGGTCCGAGTGGCGAGGTCGTACCCCGTCACTGCTGGCGCTCGCGGAAGCGATAGGTCGCGCGCAGATGGCGGGTGATGGACTTCTGCTGGTCGGTGCGGCCGGCCCGCGTACGGGCGTCGTCGCGGGCAGCCGCCCAGTCGCTCTCGCGCAGCAGCTTGCGGTAGCTGTCCAGACGGCGTTCGCTCAACTGGCCGGTGTGGATGGCCCGCTGGACCGCGCAGTCGGGCTCGGTGCCGTGGGCGCAGTCCCGGAAAGCGCACCCCTGAGCGAGCTGCTCGATCTCGGCGAAGACGTGCTCCAGACCGTCGGCGGAGTCCTGCAGGCCGATCCCGCGCAGCCCGGGGGTGTCGATGAGCACGCCCCCGCCGGGCAGCGGGAGGAGTTGGCGGTGAACGGTGGTGTGCCGGCCCTTGCCGTCCTGGGCCCGCACCGCGCCGGTCGCCAGGACTTCGGCGCCGAGCAGCGCGTTGGCCAGCGTGGACTTGCCCGCGCCCGAGGGGCCGAGCAGCACCGTGGTGCCGTACGCCACCGCGGTCAGGACGTCCAGGCCCACACCGGTGGCGGCGCTGGTGACCACGGTGTCGACCCCCGGCGCCAGAGCGGCGACCTCGGCCTGCACGGCGTCGACGCCGGACGGGTCCGCGAGGTCCTGCTTGGTGAGGGCGAGCACCGGCCGGGCGCCGCTGTCCCACGCCAGCGCGAGCAGCCGCTCCGTCCGGCCAGGATTGAGCGGCCCCGCGAGCGAGACGGCGACCACGGCGGTGTCGATGTTGGCAGCGAGTGCCTGTCCCCGCGAGGAGCGGCCGACTCCGGAGCGCACGATGGCGCTACGGCGCGGCAGCAGGGCCACCAGCTGGTGATCGGAGCCGGTGCGCAGAGCGGCCCAGTCGCCGGTGCACGGGGAGAGGACGGGGTCCGGCGAGGAGACCGCCGAGGAGCCCGCCCGTACCGGGCCGGACTCGGTGACGACGTCGCACTGACCACGGTCCACCCGTACGATCCGGGCGGGCACGAGGCCGGAAGCGCGATGTGCGGCGAAAGCGCGGTCGAACCCCTCGTCCCACCCGAACGCGGCCAGCGGTGAACCGGCGGACGAGCCAGGGGCGGAAGAGGTGGAGAAGGAGGATGACAACGTGAGAGACCTTTGGCTGAGGGGCCCCGCCAGGACGTCACACGACCACCGCGCGAGCACGCATGCTCACAGCAGGGTGGAGGGAAACGGATTCAGGCCGGGACCCGGGACGTGAGGATGGTCCGGGCACTGCCGACAGCAGCGATCTCTACCGCGATCATTGACCTCACCTCCCTCGAGTAGTCACAAGCCGAAAAGTCCGCGCAGAGCGTACCACCTGATGGGCCGTCGAGTCTCGGGGCGACGGCCCACCCACTTCGCCGCAGGAGCCGGTGCTCACCGGCCCGCGGCCCCTGGAGGTGCCAGGAGGTGCCTGGATGTGCGTCCCTGGCGGCGCTGGGTGCCGGGGAACGTGGTCCGGGGCCGCAGTCGGTAGTCGGCGCTGACGCGCACCCAGCCCTGGCCGGCGAGCCGGTACGGAAGGGGGCGTGCCTCGCAGTTCTTCGCTCCGCGGTGGTGCAGCCGCCGCCGTGGAAGTGGACCAGGACCGGCGCGTTCCGAGGCACGTCGCGGCGACGTAGACGGCGAGAAGATGTCGGCGCACTCCGGATCAGGATCACCCGCGACACGGACACCCCGGTCGCCGGGCGATGGTCTTCCACGAACGCCGACGGCAGTGTCTGTGCGGAGTGCCCCCGTACGGTGCGCCACCGTACGGGGACGATGGGCGGGTTGTACGAGTGTCCTTCCGGCTGCTCCCGGCGTTTGTCATCAGAGGGACCCGGTGTGCGCGAACCTAGAGGTGGGCTTCGGATGACGACCGACCATGTGGAGCCGGCGGTGCCGGGCGGGGAGTGCGAGCGGGAGCCGGATCCGTCGGACAGTCTGCGGACGTTCGGGGCGGTCGTGCAGGCGTTGCGGGAGCACGCGGGGCTGAGCAGGGTGCAGTTCGGGGAGCTGGTGCGGTTCTCCAAGCACACGGTGGAGTCGGTGGAGTTGGGGCGGCGCATGCCGGACGCGTCCTTCGTGGAGCGGGCGGAGGAGGCGCTGGGCAACACGGGGGCGCTGCGGCACTCGGCTCGGTTCCTGACGCGGGGGGAGGCGGGGCTGGCGGCTTGGTTTCGGCAGTGGGCCAGGCTGGAGCGCACGGCGGTGAGTCTCGGTACCTATGAGTGCCGGCTGCTACCGGGGCTGTTGCAGACGGAGGGGTATGCGCGGGCGGCCTTCGAAACCCGCATCCCACCCCTCTCCGACGAACAGATGGAGGCGCAGGTGGCAGCTCGGATGGAACGGCAGAACCTCATCCGAGAACTACCCAACACCAGCTTCAGCTTCGTGATGGAGGAGTGCATCGTGCAGCGCCCTCTGGGGAGTGAGCATGTGCTGCGCAGCCAGTTGGACCACATCTTGGATCTTGCCAGACTCCGCAATGTATCCGTGCAGGTCATGCCTACCCGCACTGTGTCTCATGCGGGCCTGGACGGCCCCCTGGCATTGCTGGAGACCCCTGACGGGAGATCCTTGGCGTACTCCGAAGGGCAGGAGAGCGGCCGACTGATCGCTGATCCGAAACAGGCTGCCGTCCTCCACCGGAGGTATGCGACACTCCGCGCACAGGCCCTCACCCCTCACGACTCCGTGGGCCTGCTGGAGCGGATCAGAGGAGAAGTATGAGTGGCACGCAACTGGCCTGGTTCAAGTCCAGTCACAGCGGCACGGCTGGTGACAACTGCGTTGAGGTCGCCGTCACTGAACAGATCATCCATGTGCGTGATTCCAAGGATGTGATGCGTCAGCCATTCACCGTGAACCGGAACGGCTGGTCACAGTTCGTCGCTTTCCTCGGGGACAACTGATATGCCCAGGACCACGCAACTGCGTACGTACACCGTTCGTGAAGGGCTGCTCGACGAATGGGTGGAGCGGTGGCGCAACGACATCGTGCCGCTCCGGCTCAAGCTGGGGTTCGAGATCGGCGGGGCCTGGGTGGACCGGGAACGCAAACAGTTCGTCTGGCTGATCTCCTACGAGGGCCCGGAGACCTTCGCGGAGCGCAACGCGATGTACTGGGCGTCGCCCGAGCGCAAGGCAATGGGTCTCGACCCGGACGACTACCTCCTGCACACCGACGACCGTACGGTCGAGCAGCGTTACTGATTTAGGAGGGGTCCGGCGGCAGCAGGTGCTGTCGCCGTTCCTCCGCGTCCAGTGTGCGGAACACCCGCCCGCGCGCCCGCGCCTCCAACTGGTCGTAGTCGGGGTCCGTCGGCCACACCCGCGTGGTGCCGTCGGCGGACGCGGTGAGCAGCCGCGTACCGTCCCCGGACCACGCCACCGACCTCACCTTGTCCCGGTGGACGCCGACGACGGCGAGTTCCTCGAATGTGGTGGCGGACCAGAGCCGCACCGTCCGGTCGTCCGAACCGGTCGCGACGCGGCGACCGTCCGGCGACCAGGCGACGGCCCGGACCCGTCCCTCATGCCCCTTCAGTACGTCGATGCGCCGACCGGTCGCCGTGTCCCACACGGCGGCCGTCCAGTCACCGGAGGCCGTGGCCACCCGCGCCTCGTCCGGGGACCAGGCCGCGTCCTCCACATAGTTACCGTGTCCGCGCAGCACGGTCAGCTGGGTGCCGTCGGCGGTGTCCCACAGGCGGCAGGTGCGGTCGTCGGAGCAACTGGCCAGCCTCCGTCCACTCGGCGACCACGCCACGCGTCCCACCCAATCCTGGTGCCCGGTCAGTTTACGCAGTTCGGTGCCGTCGACGGCGGACACGAGGCGTACGGTGCCGTCGTGGCCGCCGGTCGCGATCCGCCGGGCGTCCGGGGACCACGAGCAGCCCTCGACGGCCTCCCCGCGCAGGTCGAACACCGTGCCGCCGGAGCTGTCCACCACACGCACCAGCCCGTCCGCGGTGCTGAGGGCGAGACGGTCGCCGTGCGGCGCCCACGCCACACCCCACACCCGCTCGCCCAGCGCCGTCACCGGCCCGGCGGACGCGCCGGAGTCCGCGCTCCAGGTCCGCGCCGTCCCGTCGTCCGAGGCGGTGGCGAGCCGAGTTCCGTCGCCGGACCACACCGCCTGGTTCACCGGCCCGTCGTGCCCCTGGACCAGGACGGACTCGGCTCCCCGCGGCCGGAGGTCCCACACCCGGCCGGTACCGTCCGTCGACGCGGTGGCCAGCTGGGTGCCCGACGGCGACCATGCGACGGCCCACACCGTGTCGGAGTGACCGCGCAGTACCGCGACTTCCTTCGCGTCCTCGGTGCTGACGATGCGCACCGTCCGGTCGGACGACGGGGAGGCGAGCAGCCGGCCGTCCGGTGAGAAGGCCGGGTTCCATACGTAGTCCGCGTGACCGCGCAGCAGCAGCCGCAGGGCGCCCGTGCGGGCGTCCCAGATCCGGGCGGTGTGATCGCCGGACCCGGTGGCCAGCGACTCTCCGTCCGGCGACCAGGCGACGCCCTCGACGAACTCGGTGTGCCCGGTCAGGGTCGTCGTGGCCGCTCCTGTCACCGCGTCCCAGACGATCACCGTCCGGTCGTGCGAGGCGGTGGCCAGACGCGAGCTGTCCGGCGCCCAGGCCACGCCCCAGACGTCGCCGGTGTGTCCGCGCAGTTCGTGCACGAGCCGGCCGCTGTCGGCCTCCCACACGCGGACCACCTGGTCCTTGAACGTGGCGGCGATCCGCGTCCCGTCCGGCGACCACGCCACCCGTCGGCCGATGTCCCCGGCACCGGCGAGCTGCCGGACCGGTTCACCGGACACCGCGTCCCAGACGCGTACGACCTGGTCGCGCCCGGCGGTGGCCAGCCGTGTCGCGTCGGGGGAGAAGGACACCGACTCGACCATGACGCCGTCACACGGCAGCACCCGCAGCGAACACCCCGACTCCGCGTCGTACACGCGGGCTGACCCGTCCCTGGACGCGGTCGCCAGCAGCCGCCCGCTGGCGGACCAGGCGACGTCCCGGACCGTGTCCGTGTGACCGTCCAACCGGGTCCGCAGATGACTCGCGGCCAGCGCCGTCATCAGTCCCCGCCGCGCGGCCGGAGTCGGCGCGCACTCGCCGAGCGCGGCCAGGGAGAGCAGAAGCGCCCGCTCCGGCTCGGATTCCGCGCTCGCGAGCACCTGCCGGCCGATGCTGTCGGAGACACGGCCGAGGAAGACCAGGTCCCGGCGCTGCGAGGCGTCGACGAGTGCACGGGCGGGAGCCGACGCCTGCCCGGCCTCCTCCAACGCGGCCAGCCACCGCTGGGCGACGGTGAGGCGCTCACCGGTGAGGAGGTAGTCAGCGCTGCGCCCGGACCGTTCCCAGTCGGTGGCCCACCGCTCCAGCTCGGCCCGCTCCCGCAGCCGCTCCGCCCGCGCTTCCGCCTCCTGGCGCAGGGGCGCCCACTGCCGGAACAGCGCCTCGTGCGTCACCTCCGCGCACGCGTTCCGGTGGCCGTCCGCGTTCCCCGCGGATCCCTCAGCGGCGTAGGACCGGATAAGGCGCGCCTCGATGAAGGCGTCCACCACATACCGTTCCTGGTCGGTCAGTTCGGACAACCGCACCGGACGGCGGGCGAGGTCCCGTTCCTCGACGGTGACGAACTTCAGCAGCACCCGCAGCGCAAAGTCGATGCCGCCCGGAGTACCGAGGGCGGCCACCGTGTTGTCGGCCTGCCGGGCCAGCGCCCCCGCCACGCCTCCGAGCTGCCGGTACGTCTCCTCGGTGACCGTGCCGCCCGGACCGCAGGCGAAGTACAGCTCCTGGAGGAGATAGGCGAGCAGGGGCAGCGCGTCATCCGTACCGGTGTCGTCCACGATGGTCTCGACGAGGCCGGGTTCGAACGAGATGCCCACCAGCGCGCCCGGTCGCTCCACCACCTGGGCGAGCTGCGCCCGGCTCAACGTGCCGATCGCGACCGGGTGCTGAAGGAACGGCGCGTGCCTGGTCCCTAGCAGCCGCCCCAGCAGGTCCACCCGGCACGTGGCCAGGACCCGGACGGAGGACTCCTGCCGCAGACACGCGTGCAGCGCTTCCAGTAACTGGGCCTGTTCTCGCTCACCCGCGAGGGTGACCAGCTCCTCGAACTGGTCGATGACGAGCAGCACCCGCTGGAACTGCCCGGTCCTCAGCCGCGACAACTCGGCCGTCAGGCTCTCCGGCCCCTGCCGCAGTCGCCGCAGCACCGCGTCGGGTGTCTCCCTGCCACCATCGGCCGCGGCCAGGGACGCGGCCAGCGCGTGCAGGGGGTTCGGCCCCCGGTGCGAACGTCGGCACGATCGTCCACCGGCGTCGGCGCAGCCGGGGCATGACCCCGGCCCGGACGAGCGACGACTTACCGCTGCCGGACGCGCCCGTCAGCATCAGGAACCGGTCGGCGGGGCGGGTCGCGGAGGCGTGCAGGCGGCGCGTCAGCTCGGCGGCCTGCGCCTCCCGGCCGAAGTAGACGGCCGCCTCGTCCTCGCCGAACGCGTCCAGCCCCGGGTACGGAATCCGGTCACGCGGCCACTCCGACGGCGCGGGCGCCGGGTTCTCCAGCCGGTACACGACGACCTGCCCGACCACCATGGCGACGACCAGCAGCCCGATGGCCGGAACGGACCACTGCTGGATCATCTCCAGCGCCCAGGGCGCGTCGTCCTTGCTGGTGGCGTAGTTGGTGACGATGCCGAGAAGGCAGGCGACCAGGGCCAGAAGAATCTGCAACACGACTTGCAGGCGCTGCCTCATACGACACCGGCCCCCTGCCGACCGGCTCGATACCTGCGCGGCACTGTCACGCCCCCGTTCCGTTCAGCAGTCAGTGCTCCTTCGTGCACCGGGGAGGTGCCCTGCCTGCGTATCGGTCGGTGCACGAGGAAGCGTGAGCATCATCTGCGGATGCAGGGGCGGTATCAAGAACACCTGCGGTTATCAGCCATGCCCCCTCCGTCAGGGACACCCGGGCGGAGCGGGGCGCGGGCGGACGCTACGGCCCCTCCGCAGTTCAGAAGCCCGGAGTGTCGGGCGACTGCTGCTGTGGGGTCTGTGGGGAGTAGGAGATCACCTTCGGTCTCTTCTTCGCGGTGCGCTGACGGACGCGTACGGACCGGTCACGAGGCGTCTCCTCGCTCGTCTCGACCCCCAGTACGACGCTGTATCCCTCGCGGGTGCGCTCCAGACTGAAGTCTCGCAACTGTTCGACGCTCGTTCCCACGGTCCCGACCAAGCCGAGCTTCACCAACTCCGCGAACTCTGAGGCTACGAGATAGCGGCCCACCCTTTCGTAGCTGAAGAGGCGCCCACCCCTCCTCCCGCGCGTGCAGTCGTCTTCCAGAAGGACGCGAGCGTAGGAGAGGGGGATGTACATGCCGCGCGCCAACTCGGAGGTAGGGACTGCTCCGTCCCGCCAGTGTGCGAACTTCAGGAAGCACGCGTCCTGTGAGAGGCGCCACTCGTGGGGATGCACAGGCTTCGAGCTGAGTTCTGCAACCCCTTCCAAACGGTCCATCTGGTCCAGGAGTTGCTTGTTCACCCGGTACTCCTTGTCCCGGGAGCCCAGGCGTTTGTACTGGACGAGGACGAAGCTGTGGGTGGGGTGATGGTAGTAGATCATGTCCGTGCCCAGTCGGCTCTCGACCGGAGTGGCATTGACGTTGACGACCTCGAGGCGGCGCCCGGCGGTGTCCTCCAGCACGTGGATGTCACATCGCACGCCATCGAGTCCTCGCCAGTCATCGAAGAAAAGAGGGGCCCCGCTGCCCAGGCCGGCGCGCACATCGTGGTCGATCAGGCTGTTCTCCACCGGGTCCGGGACAAGGCCCGCGAGGTACGGCGCATCCCGTGAGTCGGGGCGTCTCCAGGCAGACAACGCGGAGTGAGGGAAGTCGGTCACCCGAGTCAGGGACTGGGCGGCATCCCGCTGCTCCTGCCATGCCCGGTCCGCTGCGTCGTCTACGTCGAAGATGACCGGGTTCAGATTGGCGAGCAGCCACTCGATGTACGGCGCCAACTCGGGGTGGTTCCGAAGGAGCGCTTCTTGGAGCGCCTGCCAGGCCCTCATGCCGATGTGTCCCGCGCTTCCGGTGAGGGCCTGCTCCACGTGTGCTCGGTGCGTCGAGGAAAGGGAGGCAAGGATTCCGCCGGGGCCGTCCAAAGCAACCGGCTCCGGACATCTGCGCATGGGTTCGATGGTGATGCTGCTGTCGACCGGCCCCACGGTGTTGAAGCGCTGTACCGATCCGATCCAGGTGATGAAGCGGCCGTGTTCGGAGAACTCCCTACGGCTGTTGTGGGAGGCATGCGTCCTGTTGTCGCACACCAGCAAAGCTAACCGGGTGCCGGTGTCGGACACGTCGAGCCCTGTGGGCAGCCCTTTTGTGAACCGCTCCGTGATGAGCCAGTCGCCTTCGTTCTCGGCCAATTGAAGCGAGGTGAGGGTCACTATGTACGTCACAGGCTGACCATATCGGCGCCGTTGAAGTTCCCCCAAGGCCGGGTAGTTAGCGTTTTCGCAGGTCACCAAAGAGTGGTGACGGGTCTCTACTCGACGCAACGGAGCTCGTTGGTACAGGCAGTAATCCAAGACAGCTTGTCAGGCTGTTGCACCATCTGGTCCCCGAGATGCTGGTGTTGTGGGACCGGGGCTTCGACAGGAACGACTTCCTCGCCGCCGTGCACGCTACCGGCGCACGGGTCCTGGGCCGCATCCGCCAGCGCCGCCGCCCACCGGTCCTCAAGCCGCTTGCCGACTCCTCCTGCCTCTCGGTCATCGGCGGCGTCCCAGTGCGCATCATCGAGGCCCAGGTGAGCATCTCCTGCACCGATGGTGCCACCTTCGGGGGCTCCTACCGCCTGGTGACCACGCTCGTGGACGCCCGCCGCTACCCCGCCGACCGCCTCGTGCACCTGTATCACGAGCGCTGGGAGCACGAGAGCGCCTACTACGCCTTGCGTCACACCATCCTGCACGGACGCGTCCTGCGCTCGCACGACCCGGTCGGCGTCGAGCAGGAGGTGTGGGCCCTGCTCACCCTCTACCAGCTCCTGCGCCGCACCATGGTCCAGGCGGCGGAGTCCCAGCCGGGCACCGATCCCGACCGCTGCGGCTTCACCATTGCTCTCCAAGCTGCCCGCGACCTGCTGGTATGCGCGGAAGGAGTTTTTGAGGAGGGCATCGGAGAGATCGGCCGGCGCGTCCTGTGGGCGCTGTCGCCCGCACGGCGGGCCCGCGTCAGCACCCGCAAGGTGAAGTCGCCCACCTCCCGTTACGCGGAACGGAAACTGGACGGCCGCCCTGACAGCAGCAAGACCGTGACCTTGACGAGGATCACTCTCCTGCCGCCGCCGGTGCCGGAGCCCACGCTGCCCACGACCACGGTCCCCCAGTACGTCGGCCCCGGCCAGACCAGCAACCGCATGACACGCGTCCTGACCATCCTGCAGGCAGAACCCGAACGGCTCTGGCGCTCACGGGAGATCGCCGAACTCCTCGGCGACGTCACCCTCGTTGCCACCTACCGACAACTCGCGCGCTTGACCGAGAAAGGAATGATCAAGAGGGTCCGCACGGGACGCTACGCGGCAATCACACAGGAAACGGCACCCTTGCGTGACCTGCGAAAACGCTAACTACCCGGCCTTGGGGGAACTTCACTGCGCGAGGTCCGCGAGCGGATGACGTACGCCCGCCGCACGGGTGAGCCCTTCGCGCGCGCCCTCGTACGCCACGAAGTGCCGTGACGGCGGGCGACAGGGACGCTTCAGGCGTCGCGTGATCGACCGGGCCGCGTGCCCTGTGGTCAGTTCTCCAGGCAGACCGGCATCAGCAGCGAGAACGTGTGCTCGTCGTCGGGGCGGCGGATCGCGAGGGGGGCCGTGGGGTCGCCGCCGAATTCCAGGAGGAGTTCGTCCCGGGCGCCCGCGGTGAGCGCGTGCAGCAGGAACTCGCGGTTGAAGGCGGTGGCGTCCCGCTCGTCGTCACCGTCCTCGCGGAGGGCTACCGTGCCGTCGTCCGACACGGTGAGCACGCTGAGGTCGTAGGGCACGCCGTCCTGCTCACGTGCCTCGCTCGCGCGCACGGGGCCGGACTCCAGCGTCTTCCGGAAGGCCGCAGTGTCGACGAGGGCGCGACGCCCGGCGGGCAGGTCGACGAGGCGGCGGTAGTCGGGGAAGCCGTGGTCGAGGCACTGTCCGGCCGCCTGGCGGTGGCCCGCCTCCAGTGTCACGCGGTCGCCGTCCACGGTGAGCCGGGCGGTCTCCTCGCCGGTCAGCAGCGCCCGCATCGCGTCCGCGAGCGGCAGGGGTACGACGACCTGGGCACGCGGGCCGTCGTACCCGTCAGTGCCTGCCTGGGCCACAGCCAGCCGGTACCGGTCGGTGGCCACCACGTGGAGGGTCTCGCCCTCGACGTCGAACAGGACACCGCCCAGCATCGGCAGTTCCGGGTCGGTACTGGCCGCGTAGCGGACCGCGTCCAGGGCAGCGGTCAGCTCCGGTGCGGAGACGGACAGCCGGACGGCGGCGGCGCGAAGTGACGTCATGGGATTCTCCCTGTGATCGAGTAGGGCTTCGAGCGTGGAGAACTCCCCGCGGGCATCGGACATCCCCTGTTCGAGACGGCGCAGGTGCGCACGCAGGAGTCCCCGCACCAGGCCGGTGTCCGTGCCGGACCAGCCGGCCAGCACCAGCCGGATGTCCGCCAACGGCATGCCGGCCCGGCGCAACCGGGCCAGCAGCCGAGCCTCTTCGCACTGCTCGGGGGCGTACCAGCGGTAGCCACTCACCGGATCGACCCAGGCGGGGACGAGCACACCGGCGCGGTCGTAGAACCGGAGCGCGCTCACGCTCAGTCCGCTGTCCCCGGCCATCTCCCCAATGCTGCGCATCTCGCTCTCCACGCCTCGAACCCTGGACCCTCGACAAGGTCGAGGGTCAACCCGGGTGCGGCTTTCGTGTGGATGGGGGGTGAGGGGCCTGTTCGGGCTTGGCCGGTGTGCTCGATGGGTCCCTCAGACGCCGGCGGGCTCCGTCAGGCGTTGGTCGTTGACGCTTGCCAGGTAGCGTTCGGCGTCCAGCGCGGCTACGCAGCCCGAGCCCGCCGCCGTCACGGCCTGGCGGTAGACGTGGTCGACGACGTCGCCCGCCGCGAAGACGCCGGGCACGCTGGTGCGGCTCGACGGCGCGTCCACCACGACGTATCCGGCCTCGTCGAGAGCGAGGCGGCCCGCGAACAGCTCGGTGCGGGGGCGGTGGCCGATCGCGATGAACAGCCCCGTCACGGCCCGTTCCTCCGGCTCCCCCGTGACCGTGTCCCGGAGGGTGAGGCCGGTCAGCCCCCCGGTGTCGCCGTGCAGCGCCACCACCTTCCGGTCGAAGGCGAAGGTCACCTTCGGGTCGGCGAACGCCCGCCGCTGCATCACCTTGGACGCCCGCAGGACCTTCCGCCGGTGGATCACCGTGACCGAACGGGCGTACCGGCTCAGGAAGGTGGCCTCCTCCAGGGCGGTGTCGCCGCCGCCGACCACGGCGACGTCGTGGTCGCGGAAGAAGAAGCCGTCGCACGTGGCGCACCAGGACACGCCACGCCCGGAGAGCAGGTCCTCCCGCGCCAGCCCGAGCGTGCGGTGGGCCGCCCCCGTCGCGACGACGACGGTGCGTGCGCGGTACACGCGCCCAGCTCCGTCGGTGATCGTCTTCACCTCCCCGGCCAGGTCGACGGAGACGACCTCCTCGTCGATCAGCTCCGCCCCGAACCGCTCGGCCTGCGCGGCCATGGCGTCCATCAGGGCGGGGCCCTGGGTGCCCTGGGGGAAGCCCGGGTAGTTCTCCACCTCGGTGGTGGTGGCCAGCGCGCCGCCGACGAAGGTGCTGCCGCGCAGGACGACCGGGCGCAGGTCGGCCCGCGCGGTGTAGAGGGCGGCGGTGTAGCCGGCGGGGCCGGAGCCGATGACGACCACCTCGCGTACGTCGTTGTCGTTCGGAGACGGCGACGGAGACGGCGACGGCGAGTTCGGGGGATGCGGCGGGTTCGGTGGGTTCGGTGGCTTCAGCGGGGCCGCCGGCTCCGGTCGCGGCTGTTCCGGACGCGGTTGCTCCGGGGGCTTCTGCGGGTCCGGCAGTTCCGGTTGTTTCGAGGGTCCCGAAGGATCCGAGGGGGCCGATGGATTCGCCTGGGGGTCGTCGTCGTTCACCTGCGGTCCTCGCCGCCCGTGGTGCCCGTGCTGCCTGTGGTGTCGGAGGCGCCCGTGTACAGCAGCCGGTTCCGGGAGTCGGGGCCCGCGTCGCCGACGTGGTCCTTGGTCGACGTGGCGATCAGCGCGTCGTCCAGTTCCACCGGCGTCGTGTCGGGGTGGGCGGCCAGGTACATGGCCGCAGCGCCGGTGACTTCGGCCGTGGCCGCCGAGGTGCCGCTCAGCCTGACGTAGGCGAGCTCGCCGCGCGCGCCCGCGGTGACGATGTCCGTGCCCGGGGCGAACAGGTGGACGCAGTAACCGTAGTTGGACCAGGCGGGGCGCTTGTCGTCGCGGCCGGTGGCGGCGACGGTGATGGCGGTGGTCTGGCGGGCGGGCGTCGTCTCGCAGGACTCCACGCCGTTGCGCGACGCGTCGCCGTTGCCCGCCGCGGCCGTGTACGCGATGCCCTTGTTGGTCATCTGGTACAGCTGGAGGTCGAGCACCGAACCCGGTTCGCCCGAGAAGCCCAGGTTGACGACGGACGGGCCGTCGGCGTGGGCGGTGATCCAGTCGACGGCGGACATGATGTGCTCCAGCGTGCCGGTGCCGTCGCAGCCGAAGGCCCGCACCGACTGGACGGTGGCGCCCTTGGCCACACCGGTGAACCGTCCGGCGGCGGTGGCCGCGGAGGCGGTTCCGTGGCCGTTGCAGTCGCTGTCACCGCCGGGGCCCTGCTTGATGGCGTCGTAGGCGCCGTGTGCCCGGCCGCCCCGGAACTCCAGGTGCCCGACCCGTACTCCGGTGTCGACGATGTAGGCGTCCACACCGGCACCGCTGCGGGGGAAGGTGTAGACGTCGTCCAGCGGCAGGTCACGCTGGTCGATGCGGTCCAGCCCCCACGAGGGCGGCGACAGCTGGACGCCGGAGAGACCCGCCTCCTCGGCGGCCGCCCGCCGTCCGGCGACGACCTCGCCGGACCGGTGCTTTCCGGTGATGCGCCCGGCCACCCGGTAGACGCGGTCGCTGGTGATCGAGTCGACGGAGGTGTCCGAGTAGTAGCCCTCCAGCTGCGCGTCGGTGAGCGAGACGGAGAACGCCTGTGAGGCGGCGTAGTACACCCTGCGCAACTCGCCGCCGTAGGCGGCTATCAGCTCGTGGGCCCGCTGGGTGACCGCCTCCTCGGTCGCCTCCGTGCCGTTGACCTCGACGACGTAGACGGTGGTGGCGGAGGAGGACGAGGAGCCGGAGGACCCGGACGGGCGGGCGGCCGACGAGGCCGGGCCCGCGATCAGGACGGGAAGGGCCACGCCGGCCGCTACCACCGCCGCCGCGGCGGCCCTCAACTGGGACTTGTTCATGTGGGGATGAGCCTTTCGCCTGTGCTGCCTATGTGACCTGTGCTGCGTATGTGAAGGTCGCGGAGCCGTCGCGGGGGTGACGGCGCCGTCGGGACGTGCCTCGGACCAGTGGTGGGGGGATGCCGGTACGGGCGGGAAGGGCCCGGGGAGCGGCACCAAGTGGGGTGGAGCCGTCCCCGGGCGGGATGCCGCCGACGTGGACTCGCCGGCGGCACCACGTGTTACAGCCTGTTCAGCCAGTTGCGCAGGGACGTCGGGCCGTCGAAGCCCACCAGGCGGCTGCCGGCCTCCGTGCCGTTCTGGATGTTGAGCAGGGCCGGGATGCCGCGCACCCGGTACTGACGGCTCAGGGCCGGGTTCTCGTCGACGTCGACCCTCGCCCACACCCAGGCGCCGTTGTCCGCGGTGTTGTACTGCTGGAGGTACGGCTTCTCCTTCTGGCACCAGTAACACCAGTCGGCGGTGAAGTCCAGCACCACGGGCTTGGTCTGCGACCACTCCATGACCTGGGCGTAGTTGTCCGAGGTCACGTCGACGACGTTGGGGATCTCGGCGGTGGCGGACGTCCTGGCCACCGGCGCCGGGGAGTCGGCGACGGCCGGGGCGACGGCGCCGCCGAGCAGCAGGGCGACAGCCGCGGTCGCGACTGCGAGTCTGCGGTACATGATTCTTTCCCTTCGTGGGGGTTGCTGGGATGGATTGAGCGGGTGTTACGGGGTGGAGGCACGCACGCCAGGGAGGGGAGGAGTGCCGGGTGTCGTTCAGCCCGTGGCGGTCTGGGTGAGCAGCCCGTGGGCCACCCAGTCCTCGATCCCCTCGCGGTACTTGCGTACGTCCGTGTATCCGAGCGACACCAGCCGCGCGCCGACGAGTTCGCTGTTGCGGCACGGCACGTTCGCGCAGTACACGACTATGGGAGCGGTGCGGTCCGGCAGTACGGTGGGCGCGAGTTCGTCGGTGAACCGCGCCGCGTCCTCGTAGGGGAAGCCCGGGATGTTCACCGCGCCGGGCAGATGCTCACGTTCGTAGTAGGTCACCGGCATCGTGTCGACCACGACGACCACTCCGGCGTCCATCTCCGCCTTCAGTTCGTCCCGTGTCACCAGGGGCAGCATGTGGTCCTCCGGGTTCTCGTCATGCCGTTCGGTCGGTCAGAGGGGTTTCCTGGGCGGGGAGGCCGCGCCGGGCCCGGAGCGTCAGGCCGGTCACCGCGTAGAGGGCGAAGGCGGTCACGACGGCGTTGATGGCGGGGATGCCGGCGTCCAGGTACTCGCCGATCAGCGCGCCGACGGCCCAGCAGATCAGGGAGAGGGGCAGCCAGTCGGCGATCGGTTCGGGCAGTCCGCCCGTGGCGCGGGCCCGGTCCAGATCGGCGCGGTACCGCCGGACCACGTAGTACTCGGCGATGATGATCCCGGCCACCGGAGGGGCGAGCACCCCGATGGTCTCCAGGAAGCCGGTGAAGTCGTCCATGACACCCATGGCGGATATGACGGTGCCTGCCACGCCGATGACCAGGGTCACGGGCCGCCGGCCGACGCGGCGTCCGAAGAGCACGTCGATGCTGTTGACCGTCGCGAGCGCGGACGAGTACAGGTTCCAGTCGTTGATCTTCAGGATCGCCGTCGCCAGAACCACCGTGCCCAGCAGGCCGGACGAGTCGGTGATGATGCCGACGATGTCGGCGGTGCGGGCGGCGTGCCCGAGCATCACCGCGGTGAGTCCGATCAGGTACTCGCCCAGCGTCACGCCCAGCAGCGTCTGCTTGACGACGTCGGAGGGACGGCGGTTGAAGCGCGTCATGTCCGGGGTCATCAGGGCGCCGAGGATGAACGCGCCGGCCACCAGCGTCGTGCCCTCGGCGAGCGACATCACCGGTCCCGGCGGAGCTCCGGTCAGGAGGTCGCCGGCCGACCGGCCGGCCAGGACGTCCGCGACCGACCAGCCGGCCAGGAACAGGAACGCCGGTACGGTCAGGTACGCCGTCCACGCCATGATCGTGAATCCGTGGGCGGAGATGGCGGTGACCATCGCTCCGCCCACCACCGCCCAAGCCCACTCGGGCGCCCATCCGGCGAGATCGTGCATGCCCTGGGCGAACACGCCGTTCTGGACGCCGAACCAGCCGGCGAGGCTGACCGCCAGCAGCATCCCGACGGCGGCCGAGCCCTTGCGGCCGAAGCCCGACCAGCGTGCCAGGACCGACGTGGACACGCCTTCTCGTACTCCGGCGATGCCCATCAGGATCGTGATGATCTCCAGCAGCACCGAACCGACGGTGATGGCGATCAACGCGTCGGTGAACGTCATCCCGTAACCGAGTACGGCGCCCACCATGAACTGCTGGAAGGACGAGACCTGTCCGAAGCGCTGCACCGCCACGGAGAACCAGGAGTGGCGGGCCTCGTCGGGCACGGGGGCCAACGAGTAGTCGTCCAGGGCCTCCTTCCTGGCGGACCTGACCGCCTTTCTGCCCCCTTCGGGTTCCGGGTCCCTGGCACCCCCCTCTGGTGTCAGGGACCCGGGGTTCGCCGCGCCCGCGGACGCACCGTGGGCGGACGCGGGCCCGGGACCACTGGCGGGCCCCTCGTTCCCGTTTCTTCTTCGGCCGGCCTCAGGCGATGCCATGGGCCACCTCCAGCGCACGGGCGGTCTCGGCCGGGTGCTCCGCTCCGGGAACGCCGGCGGGGGGCCGCACCGGATCGCGGACCACCAGGAAGCCCTGGCCCTCCACCGGCCGCCAGGCCAACTCGCGTGCGAAGAAGCGCTCCAGGAAGCCGACCCGCTGGTGGTAGACGAAGAACGACGGACTGTGGCCGCCGACGTCCGGGACACCCGGGGTGCTGGGGACACCCGGTACGCCCGGCACGCCCGCGATGCTCGCCGCGATCCCGCCGGCGTCGGCGAAGAGCGGCAGTTCGCCGAGGAAGTAGCGGACGGCGCCGCGGAGTTGCTCCTGGCTCGCGGTGGTCCCCGGTGCCAGCTTCTGCTCCAGCACCCAGTGCGTGGCGTCCAGGCACGCGGCGCGGAACTCCTCGTCCTCCCTGAAGCAGCGGTACGCGTCGTCCAGCAGCGTGACGTAGCGGGGCGTGGCGTACAGCCGGTCCATCCCGAGGATCAGGCGCCTGGGGTTCTCCACGCCCAGGGCGGACAGCGCGGTGGCGATCTTGTTGTGGACGTACTGTCCCTGCCGCCGGGCCTTGCGGCGGGCGTGGTCCGGCTCGTACCCCAGCGCTTCGAGGGTGCACGCGGCCAGCGCGTCGGGCACGAAGAAGTGCACGTTCCCGAAACGCGTCAGGGCCCAGTCGGCCATCCGCCGCAGTCGCGGTGTGCTGAAGTAGCTGTTGAAGGGGCTTACTCCGATGCACACGTGACAGGCCGTGGGTAATAGGCCGCCGCATCGTTCGGTAAGTGGTTCAAACTCAAACATGTTTCACCCTCAGGCAGTGGATCGGACAGCCCCCCACTCGCACAGCCGGGCCGCGAGCCCGTCGAGCGATGAGTGGAATGGTGGCGGCCCCCTGCGGGGGTGAATACTGCCGAACGGCTATACCGCTCGCGCATACCCTCGTCCGGTCAGCGCAGAGTACGCTCCGGTAAACGGACGGTAACCGTTCGGGAGATCAGGTGCCGGAAAGGCGGCCGCATTGCACTTAAGGCCTGGTTAACGACTCGGGCAGCCGCTTAACTCGTGCTTATGGAACTGCAACTCCGCCACTTACGTCAGCTGTGCGTCATCGCCGATACCGGAAGCCTGAACAAGGCCGCGACGATCCTCGGCCTGCCCCAGCCCGCCCTGAGCCGTCAGATACGGAGACTGGAGGACCTGTTCGGCGGGACGCTCTTCGAACGCGACCAGTACGGCACCCGCCCGACCTCGCTCGGCAGTGCCGTACTGGACCACGCGGAGACCATCCTCCACTCGTTCGACGACTTCGGCGAGCAGCTGCGCGACTACCGCACACTGCGGCACCGGACGCTGCGGATCGGCTGGGCGCACAGCGTGCTCATCGAGCCCCTCCTGAGCTCGCTGCGGCGGCTGGCGGCCGACGAGCGCATGCAGATCGTGGCCCCCAACTCCACCCGTGAGCTGATGGATCTGGTGCGGGCGGGGGAGGTCGACATCGCCCTGCGGGACCACGCCTCCACGAACGGCCCGCTCCCCTCCGGCGACAGTACGATCAACTACATTCCCTGGGCCGAGTCCCCGGTCCTGGTCGCGATGGCGGCCGACCACCGGCTGGCCGTCGTGGAGCGGCTCACCATGGCGGATCTGGCGGGCGAGGACTGGATCTCCTGCACCGGCCCCGACGCCTGCGACGAGGAACTCCGCCGGATCTGCGCCTCCTACGGGTTCGCCCCGCGCATCACCCACGACATCGGGGTGTCGGGGCCGCGCGGCCAGGTGATCCGGTACCAGGGCTGCCTGGCGCTGGCCCAGGCGCACCGTCCCGTGGAGCCCGGCGTGGTGCATCGCTTCGTGGCAGACCTGGACATGCGGGTGATCCACCTGGTGGCGTACCGCGGCTGGACCGCCTCGCTCATGCCGAAGCTGGTGACACTGCTCTCCGCCGCGTGGAGCGAGCAGGCTCCGCTTGTTGAATTGTCATGAACATAGAGGTCCAAGATCTACGGATGCTGCGCGCCGTGGCGGAGAACGGCAGCCTGGCGGGCGCCGCGCGCGCACTCGGCGTCAACCAGGCCGGCGTCACGCGCCGCATCCAGCACCTCGAACGGGCCACCGGGCTCGTCGTGCTCCGCCGCGACCACCACGGCGCGCACCTCACCGCCGCCGGCCGCCTGCTCCTGCGGTGCGCCGACGACCTGCTCCCGAGGATCGACCACCTCCTCGCCGCCGGTGGTCGCGAAGGCCGTGGTGACCCGTCGGCGGAACGGCTGCGCATCGGCGCGGTCCCCACTCCCGTCCTCCCGCTGGTCACCACCCACGTCCGCGCCCTGCTGCCGTCGGTGGCCGTCGAGCTGCGCGTCCTCCTGGACGCGTACCGCGAGCAGGCCGGTGACGTGCGGACCGACGACGTGGAGACGGCTCTGCCGGGCCTCTTCCGCACGCACCGTCTCGATCTGGCCGTCGTCCGGCACGCCCCGACCCTGGACGGGCCCCTGCCGGAGCGCCTCGGCTCCGCCGTGCTCGCCGAGGAGAACCTCCTGATGGGCACCGCGGCCGGACACCGGCTGGCCGGCCGGCGGTCGGTCGCGCTGTCCGAACTCGACGGCGAGACGTGCCTGCTGGTCGGAGGCCGCCGGCACGGCGAACTGCGCCGGCACTTCACGGCCGCCGTGCGCCGGTCCGATGTGCGAATCGGGCTGCGCTGGGCGTCCGACGAGGCCGAGGCGGCGGCGCTGACCTGCGCCGTCCACGGCGTGCTGCCGGCCTACCCCTACCCCGCGCCGGCCGCCGGCGTGATCTACACCCCGCTGTCCGACGCCGCCACCTGCTACCGGTTGCTGCTGGTCTGGCAGCCGGACAGCCGTGCCGCCGCCTGGGCGCCCCGGCTGGCGGAGGCGGTCCGGACGATGTACCGCAGCGCATGGAAGCCCTGAGCCGGACTGCCCCGCTCCGAAGGCCTTGCGGGCCACCGGCGCCCGCCGCCGGGGAGCGGCGGGCGCCGGGACGGAGGTGGAGACAGGATTCGAACCTGTGTGAACGGCTCTGCGGGCCGTCGCCTCGCCTCTCGGCCACTCCACCGCACACGGAGGAAACCTCCGGCATCGGCGATACGACCGGAAATCTACTTCCGGTGCGCACTTTCGTGCCGACAGCGAAAACGTAGCACCTGCCGACCGTCCCGGGAATAGGCGAACGCGCACCCGATTACCCGCTGTTGGCCGTGAGATCGACGGGATCGCGCTTTCCCTATGCCTTTTCCGCAAGGGGTCATACCTTCTCGACATACCCGTCGACAAGCATGCGTCGAATGGCTTGACTGTCCCGGAAATCGAAATACGCGATGAAATCGGGGACGGCGTGGCCGAGCACGAATCCGGAACAGTACGGAAGTGGTGGGCTTTCGCGGGTCTGGGAACGCTGAGTTTCCTGGGCTGCATCGACCTGACCATCGTGAGCACGGCGGCCCCCGTCATCCAGGACGAGCTCGGCGCGACGGTGACCGAACTCCAGCTCATCGTGAACATCTTCATCGTCGCCCTGTCCACCGGCATGGTGACGGCGGGCCGGCTCGCGGACAGCCACGGGCGGCGCAAGGTGCTCTTCGCGGGAGCCGTCGTCTTCGGACTGGCCTCCCTGTGCGCGGGTTTCGCCGCCACCCCGCAGTGGCTGATGGTCTTCCGCTTCCTTCAGGGGGCGGCCTGCGCCGTCCTCTACACCGCGACCGGGGCCCTGGTCACCGCGATCTTCCCCCCGCACGAGCGGGGAAAGGCCGTCGGATGCCTGTACGGGGTCAATGGATTCGGCCTCGCGGTGGGCCCCGTACTGGGCGGACTCCTCGTCAGCTCGGCCGCCTGGCCCTGGGTCTTCTGGCTGAACGTCCCCCTGGTCGTGGCGGCGCTGGCCCTGTGCCTGCGCACGGTGCCCGAGTCCTACGGCGAGAAGATGACCGGCGGTATGGACTGGCCCGGACTGGCACTGCTGTTCACGTCCGTGCCCGCCCTCGTCCTGGGGCTGACGCTGGGACACACCCGGGGCTGGACCTCGCCCGGGATCGTCGCTCTCCTCCTGTACGGCTGTGCCGCCCTCGTCGTGTTCGGCCGGGTGGAACTCCGGGCGCGCGACCCGCTCATCCGCTTCCAGATGTTCACCGGGCGGAACTTCCTGAGCGCCGTCACGGCGGACTTCGCGCTGGCCTTCTTCTACTGTGTCGTGCTGTTCCTGATGCCGCTGTACCTGCACACGGTGCGCGGTTTCGACGGGCACACCACCGGCCTGATGCTGCTCCCCTGCACGGCCGCCGTCGCGGTCCTGTCCCCTCTGGTCGGGCGGCTCGTCGACCGCTTCGGACCGCGGCGCCTGCTGTGCCTCGGCTTCCTCGCCTTCGCCCTGTCGGCACTGGCCCAGTCCCGCCTGAGCCCGACCACGGACCTTTCCGTCCTGGTGGCGGCGCTCGTGGCGATGGGGGTCGGCTGGGCCCTCGTACTCGGTCCCGCGACGGTCGCCGCCCTGTCCGCGGTGCCCGATCACCTGGCCGGCACGGCTGTCGGCGCCTCGTGGACCTGCCACAACCTCGGAGGAGCGCTGGGCCTGGCCGTCGGCATGGAGGTCTACCGGCGGGCGGCGATGGACGCGCTCACCGACCGGCTCGCCGGACACGGCCTCGCACCCGGTTCCTGGACGGCACAGGTGGTGGAGAACCCGCAGGACGGCCCGGCCCTCCTCCAGCGGCACACCCACCTCACGGCGGATCAGTCCGGCGACCTCTTCGACGCCGTGTTCGCCGCCGGCAGCCGCGCCGCCATGTGGCTGCTTCTCGGAGCAGCCCTGTCCGCCCTGGCCGTCATCGCCCTCGGCCTCCGCCAGGTCCCGACCGCCGCGGCGCCGGCCCAGGGTGAGAACCGGGCGACGGTCAGGCCGTCGTAGTCGCAGTCGTGGCAGACGGTCGCCACGGTGTGATCGCCTCGCTCCCGGACAGCCGCACTCGCACGTGAGCGCACGACCGCCGCGCCGGGCGGTGCCGAACATCGCCCGTCATAAGGGCACTTCCGTGGAGAAACACCCTCGCATAGAGTTGGCCTCCGCCGACGGCATCACCGCCCGGCGCAGGCACGGCCCATGGGCCGCGTCCCATGGAGCGACCGTGATCACGCCGACATCGTCGCCCGCCCCAGCTCGACGGAGTGAAGATCACCGTGTCACTGTCCCGGATGCGTCATGCCCTCACCGCCGCCCTCGTCGCCTCCGCCCTGGTGACCCTCACCGGCTGCGGAAGCGACGACGACGGCCCGCGCACCTCGGCCGCCGAGGCCACGTCCTCGGCCGAGACCGCCGACGCGGCCACCGGCGAGTCCGCCGGGGCGTCGGACGACGCTGCCGCCGACGCGGTCGAGGAGGACGACGACGCCTCGACCCTGGAGTTCCTGAAGGCCGCCGGGATCGGGGACGGCCTGGTGAACGACCTCGGCGAGGTCGGTGACGCCAACGGCTACGGCATGGACGCCGACACCGCGACCACCCTCGACCAGCGCCGCCTGTTCGCCACCACGCAGATCGGCACCTGCCGCAACGTGGCCTCCGGGCACCGTTCCTGGGACGGCGTCCAGAACTCCGACGTGGGAGGTGGCGCGAGCGAGGAACAGGCCGCCGCGATGGCCGACTTCCTGCGCGGCGACTTCTGCCCGCACGTGAAGCCGCTGAAGGAGGCACCGCTTCCGAAGCAGACCCTCGACGGGCCGGAGGAGGACGCCAAGGGAGGCCGGGGACTCGGCTCCACGGTTGCCTGGTGGGACGCCCGCTATCAGCGGGTCACGTGGTCCGAGGCGTGCGCCCGGCAGACGGGGCAGCCGATGGGCGAGCCGCTCGCCTACCGCATCGCGAAGGGCGTCGTCGTCTGCGCCGACATCCCGCCGGCGAAGAGCCTGAAGAAGCATCTCATCAGCGTCGACGTGGTGTTCGCGGCCCCGGTTCCCGCGGACCGTGCCGATGAGGTCGTCCTCTCCCTCCTCCCGGCCGACGCCACGACGATCGGCCGGAGTGACGGCGTGAACCCCGACTGGTCCCCGCTGGAAGGCGCCTGCCTGAGCAACGACTTCAACTCGGCGACGATGGAGAAGGTGACGACCGGCCTGGAGAAGGACCCCGAACCGGCCGCGCACGCCGTCTACTACTCCGACGGCGCCACCGACGACGGCGCGGTCGGCCCCTACACCGGCAAGGTCAAGCAGGCCGTCCTCGCCACCGGCACCGACGAACCCGGCTTCGACGGCGACCACTCCTGCTGACGGCACCGCCCCGGACCCGCCTTCCGCCGCACTCGGGCCGCGTCCCGGGGCCGCGCCCCGATACGCGGCGCCCGCGAACGGTGCCCGAACGGTAAGCGGTGGACGGTGGACGGTGAACGGCGGTCGGCCCGGCGGCAGTGCGCGGTGACGGAGACGGGGCCGGAGACGGCACAATGAGGCCGTGGAACCCACGAGCCGGATCATCGTCGCCCTGGACTGCGACAAGCGCGAGACCGCCTTCGCCGTCGCAGAGCGACTGGGCGACGAGTGCCGCTTCTACAAAGTGGGGCTCGAACTGCTCACCGCCGCCGGACCGGACGTCGTGAAGGGCCTCGTCTCCCGGGGCAAGGAGGTCTTCCTGGACCTCAAGCTCTTCGAGATCCCGAATTCGGTCGCGGGCGCGGTGCGTGCGGCGGGGGCGCTCGGGGTGTCCATGGTCACCGTGCACGGCATGGGCGGCGGCACCATCATGTCCGCCGCGGTCGAGGCCGCCCGCGACTTCCCCGGGCTGCGCGTGCTCGCACTGACCGTGGTCACCAGCATGACGGACGCGGACCTCGCCGACGTCGGTGTCGGTGACCGGATGGACCGGCAGGTGCTCCGGCTGGCACGGCTGGCGCGGAAGTCCGGCTGTCATGGCGTGATCGCCTCGCCCCAGGAGGTCGCGGCCCTGCGCTCCGCACTGGGGCCCGATGCCCTGATCGTCACTCCGGGGGTCGCGCTGCCCGGCGAGTCCCCGGCCGAGCACGCCCGCCCGGGCACGCCGCGTGCGGCGATCGCCGACGGGGCCTCGCACGTCGTCGTCGGCCGGGCGGTCACCCGTGCCGCGGACCCGGCCGCCGCGTTCCGCCACGTCCGGGACAGCCTCACGAGCTAGGGGACGCCCCCGGACCTCAGCCGAGCCGCCGGACCACAGCCCGAGCCGCCGGACCACAGCCCGAGCCCCCGGGCCGGGTCGCGGGCCGGTCACACCGTCTGACGTTCCTCAACGGGCCGCCGCGCAGGCGCCGTGTCGGTCACCGCGAGCCTCGGGGCGGGCCGGTTCCTGGTCGTGTGCAGCCAGGCGATGTCCCGGCCGAACGACCACGTCAGGGTGGCCAGGGCCAGCGCCACGAGTGCCGTGGTCACCGGGTGGGGGAGGATGCCGGCGCCCGCGACCAGGAGGACGATGCCCTGGAGGGCCGCCACCGTCTTGCGGGCCGTGCTCGGGGGGAGCGGGGCGTTGAGCCAGGGGAGGAACCGGGCCGCCGCCACGAAGACGTAGCGCATCGCGCCGATCGCCAGCACCCACACGCCCTGGGACGCCGCCACGTACACGCTGAGGACGAGGATGAGGAAGGCGTCGACCTCCATGTCGAAGCGGGCGCCGAGGGCCGAGCAGGTGCCGGTGCGGCGGGCCACCTTGCCGTCGACGCCGTCCAGGATCAGGGCGACCGCCGTCAGGCCGACCAGCAGCGTCACCGGCGGTGAACTCCGGAAGGAGTCGGCCACCAGCGCGGTGACGCCGCCGACGAGGGTGGCGCGGCCGAGGGTCACCCGGTTCGCCGGGCCGAAGGAGCGCGGGCGCGAGCGGCGCAGGGCGCGGTTGAGGACCGCCCAGGTGGCGAGAGCGAAGGCCAGGCCGGTGAGCCAGCCCGCCGGTCCCATGCCGATCGCCGTGCCGAGGAGGGCCAGGAGCAGCAGTTGCACACCGGCTCCCAGGGCCGTCTCCTGCTGCACGAGCCTTGCGTCGTACGTGTTGTTCAGGGCCACCGCGCACCTTCCGTGCCTGATCCGTGCCTATGACAGAGTCGGGTCGATCAACGCCGCGTACCGTTCGGCGCGGCCTGCACGACTCCGTACGTGAACAGCACCCCGAACGTTCAGCAGGAGGAAGTCATGGACCGCACCGCACGCGCCTTCTGGACCGGCTCACCCGGCCACGGCGAGATACGCGACGTCGTCCTGCCCGAGCCCGCCGACGGCGAGGTGCTCGTACGCGCGCTCTTCTCCGGCGTCAGCCGGGGCACCGAGACCCTCGTCTTCCGCGGCGGCGTGCCGCAGAGCCAGTACGCCGCGATGCGGGCACCGTTCCAGGAGGGCGACTTCCCCGGGCCCGTGAAGTACGGGTACCTGAGCGTCGGCGTGGTGGAGGAGGGGCCGGCCGCGTTGCTGGGGCGGACCGTGTTCTGCCTCCACCCGCACCAGACGCGGTACGTCGTCCCGGTGAGCGCCGTGACCGTCGTACCCGACTCCGTGCCCGCCGGACGGGCCGTCCTCGCCGGGACCGTCGAGACCGCCGTCAACGCCCTCTGGGACGCCGCCCCGCTGATCGGCGACCGGATCGCCGTCATCGGCGGCGGCATGGTCGGCAGCTCGGTCGCCGCCCTCATCGCCCGCTACCCGGGCGTCCGCGTCCAGCTCGTCGACGCCGACGCCTCACGCGCCGGGATCGCCCGCGCCCTCGGCGTCGGTTTCGCGCTCCCCGAGGACGCTCTCGGCGACTGCGACCTCGTCGTGCACGCCAGCGCCACCGAAGCCGGTCTCGCGCGCGCCCTGGAGCTGCTCACCGCCGAGGGGACCGTCCTCGAACTCAGCTGGTACGGCGACCGGCGGGTGAGTCTGCCGCTGGGCGAGGCCTTCCACTCGCGGCGGCTCGTCGTCCGCAGCAGCCAGGTCGGCACCGTCTCCCCGGCCCGGCGCGGCAGCCGCACCTACGCCGACCGGCTCGCCCTCGCCCTCGGACTGCTCGCCGATCCCGCCCTCGACGCGCTGGTCACCGGCGAGTGCGCCTTCGAGGAACTGCCGCGGGTAATGGGGGAGTTGGCGTCCGGCATGATCACCGGGCTGTGCCATCGGGTGGTGTACGGGTGAGGGCGCGCGGGTGAGGGGTGAGGGGACCGACGGACGGACAGGCACGGGGCGAGCACACCACCCCCGTGCCCGCCGCGTGCGGCGCCCACCGTCACGGCTGTCCCGCCCGACCCGCCCGACCCGCCTGACCTCCGAAAATTGGTGCGGCGGGCGGCTGAACACGGAGTACGGGCCGGCCGTACTACACGGCACGGCATGCCCCGGAAGGGGATCAGAGGTACCCCGGCAGGGGATCAGACGCACCGCACCTGGAGGGTCGTCCGTTGTTCAGCATCACCGTCCGCGATCACCTGATGGTCGCCCACAGCTTCCGCGGCGAGGTCTTCGGGCCCGCCCAGCGCCTGCACGGAGCGACGTTCCTGGTGGACGCCACCTTCCGCCGACGCGAGCTCGACGACGACAACATCGTCGTCGACATCGGCCTGGCCACGCAGGAACTCGGAGCCGTGGTGAGCGAGTTGAACTACCGCAACCTCGACAACGAGCCCGCGTTCGCCGGAACCAACACCTCGACGGAGTTCCTGGCCAAGGTCGTCGCCGACCGCCTCGCCGACCGCGTGCACGCCGGAGCGCTGGGCGAGGGCGCGCGCGGTCTGACGGGCATCACGGTCACCCTGCACGAGTCGCACATCGCCTGGGCGAGTTACGAGCGTGAGCTGTGAACCCCATGAGCACCGTGAGCCCCGGCGACGCCCTCCGCACGCCCGGGCCGGCCGCCGGCCGGGCGCACCGCACCCCCGTCCCCACCCACCCCGTGGAGATCATCCCGATGTCTCTGCGCTCCGTGCACTTCGTCATGCCCGGCGGGGTCGACGACCCCACCGCGCCGAGCGGCGGCAACGCCTACGACCGCCGCCTCTGCCTCGACCTGCCCGGCTTCGGCTGGCAGGTCCAGCGGCACGCCCTCGCCGGTGACTGGCCCCGCCCCGGCCCCGCCGCCCGCTCCGACCTCGCCCGTACGCTGAGCGAACTCCCGGACGGCGCGGTCGTCCTGCTCGACGGACTCGTCGCCTGCGGCGTCCCCGAGGTCGTCGTCCCCGAGGCCGAACGGCTCTGCCTGGCCGTACTGGTCCATCTGCCGCTCGGCGACGAGACGGGCCTGGAGCCCTCCGTGGCCACCGAGCTGGACGCGCTGGAGCGGACGACCCTGCGGGCCGTGTCCGCCGTCGTCGCCACCAGCGACTGGGCCGCCCGCAGGCTCGTCTCCCACCACGGACTCGCACCCGACCGGGTCCACATCGCCACCCCCGGCGCCGACATCGCCCCCCTCGCCCCCGGCACCGACGGAGTCTCCCGGCTGCTGTGCGTGGCGGCCGTGACCCCGCGCAAGGGCCAGCACCGCCTCGTCGAAGCCCTCGCGGCGGTCACCGACCTGCCCTGGACCTGCCTCTGCGTCGGCGGCCTCGGACAGGACCCGCGGTACGTCGCCGGACTGCGCGCCCTGATCCGGAAACGGGGCCTCGAGGACCGGCTGAGCCTGGCCGGACCGCAGGCGGGAGCCGAACTCGACGCCAGCTACGCCGCGGCCGACCTGATGGTGCTCACCTCGTACGCGGAGACGTACGGCATGGCGGTCACCGAGGCGCTCGCGCGCGGCATCCCCGTCCTCGCGACGGACGTCGGCGGGCTCCCCGAGGCCGTCGGACGCGCCCCCGACGGCGGCGTCCCGGGCATCCTCGTGCCCCCGGAGGACCCGGCCGCGCTCGCCGCCGAACTACGCGGCTGGTTCGGTGAGGCAGACGTGCGCCGCCGTCTCAAGGCGGCCGCCCGTGGACGCCGGGCCGCGCTGGACGGCTGGGCGACGACGGCCCGCAGCCTGGCGGGCGTGCTGGGCCGGTTGCGGCACGAGCCCCGGAGGGCGGCGTGAGTACGAGGACGAGGAAGGCCGGGGCGGCGCGCCCGCCGGGTGTTCCCGGCCAGGAAGCGGAGGGCCCCCTGCCCGGCGCCGGTGGAGGAACGGCGGCGGCCGACGGCTCCGGGCCCGACGCCGACGCGGGCGACGTCCCCCGTTACGCGCCGCGCTGGCTCGAACTGCGCGAGAGCGCCGACGCCTCCGCCCGCGCCCGCGAACTCCTCGACCCGCTGCGCGTCCGGCTGACGAACCTGCCGGGGCGCGCCAAGGGCCTGGTGATCCACGACCTCGGCTGCGGCACCGGTTCGATGGGCCGCTGGCTCGCCCCGCGTCTCGACGGCGCCCAGCACTGGGTCATGCACGACCGCGACCCGTATCTGCTGCACTTCGCCACGGCGGGCGCGCCCCGCGCCGCCGCCGACGGGAGCCGGGTCACGGTGACCACGCAGCGAGGCGACCTCGGGCGGCTGACCGCGGACGCGCTGGCCGGGGCCTCGCTGGTGACGGCCTCCGCCCTGCTCGACGTCCTCACCCAGGACGAGATCGACACGCTCGCCGCGGCCTGCGCGGGCGCCGGCTGTCCGGCCCTGCTGACGCTGTCCGTCGTGGGACGGGTCGAGCTGGCCCCGGCCGATCCGCTGGACGCCGAGATCGCCGAGGCGTTCAACGCCCACCAGCGGCGCGGTGACCTGCTCGGCCCGGACGCCCTCAGCGCGGCCTGCGACGCCTTCGGCCGGCACGGCGCGACCGTGCGGGTACGGCCGAGCGCCTGGCGGCTCGGCCCCGAGGACGCGGAACTCGCGGGGGAGTGGCTGCGGGGCTGGGTCGCGGCGGCGTGCGAGGAGCGGCCCGGGCTGGCGCCGCGCGCCGAGGCGTATCTCCGTGACCGGCTGACGGCGTGCGCGGCGGGCGAGCTGGATGTGACCGTCCACCACAGCGACCTGCTGGCGTTGCCCGGACCGGCGGGGAGCACGTCGTGAAGCCGCCGACGGGGGCGGTGGCCCTGCGCGCCCACCTCGGCACGCTCGCCGGCGCGGCCATCCTCGGCGTCCTGCTCTGGCGGCTCGGCACCGGCGTCTTCCTCGACGGACTGCGGAGGGCCGACACCCCCGCCCTCCTCGCGGCGCTCGGACTCGGCCTGCTCACCACGGTGTTCAGCGCCTGGCGCTGGTGCCTCGTGGCGCGGGGCCTGGGCATCCGGCTGCCGCTCGGCACGGCCGTCGCCGACTACTACCGCGCCCTCTTCCTGAACGCCGCGCTGCCAGGCGGCGTCCTCGGTGACGTGCACCGGGCCGTACGGCACGGGCAGAGCACCGGCGACGTCGGCCGGGGCGTCCGCGCGGTGGTGCTCGAACGGACCGCCGGCCAGGTGGTGCTGGCGGTGGTCGGTGTGACGATCCTGCTCACCCGGCCGTCCCCGGTCCTCACCCGGACCAGGCACGCGGTCCTCCTCCTGGCCGTCGTCTCGGTCTGCGCGGCCGTGACCGCGGGCGCGACCCGCAGGCTGAGGACATCCAGGACCCCCGTGGCGCCCGGGTCGCCCGGGGAGCCCAGGACGGCTCCCCGAGGCGGAGCGGTCCGCGCCGGGCGTGCCGCACGAGCCGTGCGCGCCCTGCTCACCGAGGCGCGCGGCGTGCTGCTCGCGCGAGGCAGCTGGCCCGGTGTGCTGCTCTCCTCGCTGGTGGTGCTGGCGGGGCATGTGGCGATGTTCCTGCTCGCCGCACGGGCGGCGGGGTCGGCCGCGTCACCGGCCGAGCTGACGCCGCTCGCCCTGCTCGCGCTCATCGCCATGGGGCTGCCCCTCAACGTCGGCGGCTGGGGCCCCAGGGAAGGCGTCACCGCGTGGGCGTTCGGAGCGGCGGGACTCGGCGCCGGCATGGGGCTGACGGTCGCCGTCGTCTACGGGGTGCTGAGCCTCGCGGCCTGCCTGCCGGGCGCCGCCGTGCTGATCGTCCGCTGGTACGCCGGGCTGCGGCCACCGCGAGCGGAGCGGGCCGGCGCGTCCGCCGTCACGGACACCGGCCCGTCACCCGTACCCGCATCCGTACCCGCATCCGTACCCGTACCCGAACCCGAATCCGTACCCGTACTCGGAGCCGTGCCGGTGTCCGAGGGCGGCGAGCCCCGGTTCTCCCGCTCGCCCCCGCCCCGCCGCCTCACGCCCACGCGAACGGTGTCACCCCTGACGCCACCGCTCGTGCCCGTGACCTCATGTCAGGAGTGATGCTCCCCGCCCGCTGTCCCCTTCTCCGATGTGAGCAGCGAGACATACGCTCCGAAGGAAGCGACCAGCCCCGCCAGAAGCTCTTTCCCCTTCTCCGCCGAGGCCAGCGAAGGACGGCCTATCACACCGGAATCCGTGTACGCGGCCATACCGAGGGTGAGGAGATGACGGCGGTCGTCGGCGAGGAAATCGGAGGATTCGTAGCCGGGCCGGACCAATTCGGGATGGGTGTGCAGAAGAATGGAGGTCTCGATTTCCCCCGCGTGCATATCGCTCAGCAGGCTGGTCCGCACGCCTGCCTTCTCCCGTGCCGCCTCCCAGTCCTCGGCGGCGGGAAAGAGCGCCATGCGCGTACCACTGCCGCCGGATTCCTGAACGACGTTCCCCAGTACGTAGTTTCCGCCGTGGCCGTTGACCAGTACCAGTGCGTCGACGCCCGACCGGCGGAGCGATTCCGCTATATCCCGTACCACCGCGTGGAGGGTGACGGAGGAGATGCTGACGGTCCCCGGCCAGTCCGCGTGCTCGTGCGAGCAGGCGATGGTCACCGGAGGGAGGAGGTGCACCGGATACGCGGCCGCGACCTCCCGGGCGACGGCACAGGCGATCAGCGTGTCGGTCGCCAACGGAAGAAAGGGACCGTGCTGCTCGAAACTGCCGACCGGAAGCACGGCGACCTGTCGTGACACCCCGGCGCCGCGCACGCGTACGTCCTCCGTGGTGTCGACCGGCAACAGACCGGATACCGTCGGCTGCGTTCCCGAACCACTCATGTTCTCACGGCCTTTCGACTCTGCTTAGGAACCAGATCATGACAGACAACCTTGGCGCACTCGGCGGGAATGACCGATTCACGGGCGTGGAACGGATCGTGATAGCCCCCCTGCCCACCGTGTACGGCGATTTCCATGCCGTCGGATATCTCGACCACGACCGTGGCGAGGAACAAGTGGTGCTGGTGTACGGCGCCTTGGACACCCTGGGCGAGGGCGACATTCTCGCCCGGCTGCATTCGGAGTGCCTCACCGGAGACGCCTTCGGCTCCACGCACTGCGAATGCGGAGAGCAACTCGCGGCGGCGCTGCGGGCGATCGCGGCGGAAGGCCGGGGCGTCCTCGTCTATCTGCGGGGCCACGAGGGCCGGGGCATCGGCCTGCTCGCGAAGCTGCGGGCCATGAAGCTCCAGGCGGAGGGACTGGACACGGTCGAGGCCAACCTCGTCCAGGGACTCCCGGTGGACGCCCGCGACTACCGGGTGGCGGCGGAGATGCTGCACGACCTCGGCGTGAAGTCCGTACGCCTGCTGTCCAACAATCCGCGCAAACGCGAGTCGCTGCTGCGCCACGGCATCGAGGTCGCCGAACAGGTGCCCCTGCTCATCGCCCCGTGCGAGGAGAACCTCACCTACCTTCTGACCAAGCGGGAACGCCTCGACCACTACCTTCCCCACCTGGACGGCGGTGCCTGGCCGCAGGTCGTCCTCGCGGGCCCCGCACGGACGGCCGCCGTCGAGGACTAGGCCGTGCCCGGCGCGTCCGCCCGGCCGGTCCACGACGTGCGCTCAGCGCGTCCGGTCCGCCGCGTGTGCTCAGTGCGGCCGGTCCGCCGCCACGGCTCCGTGGGCCAGCCGCCGTACGTCCTCGATGACGGACGTCGCCGGGTTCGGGCGCAGTTGCGTCAGGAACTGCACCGTGAGGTCCTGGCGCGGAGTGATCCAGAAGGTCGTGCTGCCCGCCCCGCTCCAGCCGTAGCTGCCCCGGACGGTCGGTGAGCGGGTGATCCCCGGGTCGGTGACGACGGAGACTCCGAGGCCGAAACCGACGCCGGTGTTGTCCGGCAGCCGGTGGACGGGGCTGCCGAAGGTGTACAGGTCGGTGCCGCCCGGGAGGTGGTTGGAGGTCATCGTGTCCACCGTTTCGGGGCGCAGCAGCCGCACCCCGTCGAGTTCGCCCCGGCCGCGCAGCAGTTCCATGAAGCGGTGGTAGTCGTGGGCGGTGGCCACCAGGCCTCCGCCTCCCGACAGGAAGCGCGGACGCTCGTGAACGGGGAGTCCGGCGACCGGCCTGATCCCTCCCCGGCCGTCGTCCGCGTACATCGTGGCGAGCCGTCCCGCCTGCCCGGCCGTCACCTGGAAGCCGGTGTCCTCCATGCCGAGCGGTCCGAGGATCCGCTCGGCGAGGAACACGTCGAGGGAACGGCCGGAGACGACCTCGACCAGACGGCCGAGGACGTTGGTGGCGACCGAGTAGTTCCACTGCGTGCCCGGGTCGAACTGGAGCGGCAGACGGGCGTAGACGTCGCAGCTCTCGGCCAGGTCCGCCCCCGGAGGCCCGGCGGACTCCACGCCGGCGGCACGGTAGAGCGCGTCGACGGGGTGGGACTCGTAGAAGCCGTAGGTCAGTCCGGCGGTGTGGGTCAGGAGATGGCGGACGAGGAGGGGGCCCGCCGCGGGACGGGTGACCATCTCCTCGCCGCTCCCGCTGACGAAGACCCGCGGGGCGGCGAAGGCGGGGAGATGGCGGGACAGCGGGTCGGTGAGCCGGAGGCGTCCCTCCTCCCACAGCATCAGCGCGGCGACGGACACCACCGGCTTGGTCATCGAGTGGATCCGCCACACGGTGTCCGTCTCCACGGGCAGCCGGGCCTCACGGTCGCGGAAGCCGTACGTGGTGAGGTGGGCGACGCGGCCGTGGCGGGCCACGGAGACCAGGTAGCCGGGCAGGCGGCCGGTGTCGACCAGCCGGGTGAGGTGCTCGTCGAGGCGGCTCAGCACCCCCGGGTCGAGTCCGGCCTCGCCGGGCTCCGTCTCCTGCCGCAGCTGTGCCATCGCGCTCCTCCCGCCGTGGGGCCCGCCCTCAGGATGCCGTGCGGGCCCCGGAACCGCCCGCCGCCGGGGCCCGCCCGCCGCCGTCCGCCCCGGTGGCCCGGCGGCCCGGGAGCCGCGCGGCCGGCAGGGCCCCGGCCGCGGCCAGCGCCGCGAGGACGGTGAGCGCCGGGCCCGTCGCGACACCGCTTCCCGACGACATGAGGGTGGTCGCCGCCGCGACTCCGAGCACCGGCCCCACGTTCATCGCCGTCTGCTGGAGCCCGCCCGCGACCCCGGCCGCCTCCGCGGGCGCCTGCCGGACGACGACGGCCGTCGCGGTCACCATCACGGTGCCGAAACCGGCTCCCAGCAGCAGGAAACCGCCGCCGATCGACGCGTCCGCCGACGCCGGGCCGAGCCGGGAGAGGATCAGCACGCCTGCGGCGAGGAGGACGATTCCCCCGAGGGTCGTGCGGCGCGGGCCCTGGCGGCGCAGGAGGACCGCGGCGGCCGGAGCGGCCGGGACCATCGCCACGGGGCCGGGCAGCGCCCTCAGCCCCGTCCCGAGCGCGTCCAGGCCGATGACGTCCTGCAGGAGATACGTGCCGGCGAACAGCGTGCCCATCATCGCCGCCGACGCGACGACCAGGACCGTCAGCGCCGACCCGACGGCCGCCGACCCGAGTACGGCCGCCGGGACCAGCGGGCTCGCCGCGCGCCGCTCGTGGCGCGCGAACGCCGTCGCCGTGACCGCGGTCGCCACCAGCCCGAGCACCGTCCCGGCCGTCCAGCCGTCCTCGGGTATGCCGACGAGCGTGTGCACCAGGAACACCAGGGCCGTCGCGAGCAGACAGGCGCCGGGCAGGTCGAGCGGCGCGGCACCGGGCGCGCGGGGCGGAGCGACCGGGGCGTCTCCCCGCTCCGGCCGTCGCCGGACGGCGAGGGCGAGCACGCCCATGGCGAGCGCGGGCACCACGTTGAGGAAGAACACCGCGCGCCAGCCCAGCTGGGACACCAGGACGCCGCCGACCAGGGGCCCGGCGGCCGCCGCCAGGCCGATGGCGCTGGTGCGCAGCGCGATCGGCATGCCGAGCCGGTCCGGCGGATACGCGGCCCGCAGCATCCCGAGCGTGGCCGGCTGCAGCAGCGCTCCGAACACCCCCTGCACGACCCGCAGTCCGACGACCCAGCCGACATCGGGCGCCAGCCCGATGCCAGCCGACGCCGCACCGAACCCCAGGATGCCGATCGCGAAGATCCGCTGGTGCCCGTACCGGTCGCCGAGTCTGCCCGCGAAGACGAGCAGGCTCGCCACCGCGATCAGATAGCCCGTACTGGTCCACTGCACCTGCGCGAAGCCGGCGTGCAGATCCCGTTGCAGCGTGGGCTGCGTGATGGCCAGTACGGTGCCGTCCAGGGCCACGATCACGGCTCCCACCACGCTGCTCGCCAGCGTCACGCGGCGGTGCGCGGCGGCCCCCGTCATCGCTCCCGCCCCAGGTGCGCGTCGAGTGCGGCGTCCAGCAGGGGTACGAAGTCGTCGGCGCCCGTGGTGAGCGGGAGGGAGCCCCAAACCCACAGCTGGGCGATCCCGTACAGGTTGGCCAGGAGCGCGCCCGCGACGATCCGCGCGTCGGCCTCCGGCCGGGCCCGGCCGACCAGGTCCACCAGGGTCCCGGAGAGCGGCAGGCTCGCCTCCCGCAGCCCCAGGGTGCCGCTCTCCAGCAGGTCGTGCCGGAACATCAGCTCGTGCATGCCCCGGTTGCCGAGGGCGAAGTCCAGATAGGCGCGGGACAGCGCCGTGAGCTGGGCACGGGGGCTCGCGGTGCCGTCGCCGACCGCCGCCTCGCCCCTGGCGGCCAGGTCCGCGAAGCCGCGGCGCGCGATGGCGGAGAGCAGCTCCAGGTGGGTCGGGAAGTAGCGGCGGGGGGCGCCGTGCGAGACACCGGCCCGGCGTGCGATCTCGCGCAGGGACAGAGCCTGCACCCCTTCGGCGGCCACCAGCTCCACGCCGGTCTCCACCAGACGGTCCCGCAGTCCTGTCTCCTGCTGCTCGTGCTCAGTCATAGACAGTGTCTACCAGCAGTGGGTAGACGCTGTCTACCAGCTATGGGGCTGTCCAGGAAGGAGAGGGGTGGCCGAATGGCGAGGCGGGGGAGGGGCGTGCCTGGAATGCGGCCGCGGGCGGTGGCGTTACCGTCGTTCATGACTCAGGACGAAAGCGCCTTGCTGCAGCTGCTCTCCGAGTACGACGGCGGAGTGCTCGTGACGCTCAAACGGGACGGCAGGCCCCAGCTGTCCAACGTGAACCACGCCTACTACCCCGACGAGCGGACCGTACGGATCTCCCTCACCGACGACCGCGCCAAGACCCGCAACCTGCGCCGGGACGCCCGGGCCTCGTACCACGTGACCAGCGCCGACCGGTGGGCGTACACCGTCGTGGAGGGCACGGCCGACCTCACGCCCGTCGCCCGGGACCCGCACGACGAGACGGTCGAGGAACTCGTCCGGCTCTACCGGGACGTCCAGGGGGAGCATCCCGACTGGGACGACTACCGGGCGGCCATGGTCCGCGACCACCGCCTGGTCCTGCGCCTGCGGGGGGAGCGCGCGTACGGCATCCCCGCCGCGCGCTGACGCCTCCGTCCGGCCCGGAGCGGGTCCGCGAACGCGTCGCGGGGACGGGCTTGTGCCGCCCGTCCCCGCGTCCGAGCGGCACCGTGCGGCACGAGGCCGCGCGGGATCAGAGGTCGAACTCGTACGGCGGCAGGTCGAGGGCGAAGCAGGCCTCGCGGACCACGGCCTGCTCCGTCTTGTCGAAGTCGCCGTCGGCGCCGCCGATGACAATGCCGATCTGGACCACGGCACGCGCCTCCGCGGGCTTCTTCTTCGCCTTGGCGATCTCCTGCAGCACGCTGACCTTGCCGAAGGCGAAGTCGGCGGTCAGCTTGTTCAGGTTGTCGTCGAAACGCCGCTGGAGGTCTGCGGCGGGGAAGTTCTGCAGCACCTCGTTCGTGGCGATGAGCTGGGCCACACGCTGACGCTCCGACGGGTCGATCGACCCGTCGGCGGCGGCGACGAGCGCGCACATCGCCATGCTCGCGTCACGGAAGGCGCCGCTCTTCAGGTCGTTCTTCTTCGCCTCGAGCTGGGTCTGCATCGTCGACGCGGACTCCTTGATGCGGTCCCACAGGGCCATGAGGTTCCAACTCCATCTGTCGTAAGTCGTGGATCTTGAGTGAGAACTGACGGCCGGGCCCGGAAGTTCCCGCGGGACCGCACACGGCCCCGGGGTCCCGTGGGTCCTGTGCGGTCTCCGGGGTCCGCGCGGGTCCCGGAGGCTCCGGAGGGCCGGCGCCCCGCTACTTCGCCGACTCGACCGCGTGGCCGCCGAACTGGTTGCGCAGCGCCGCGATCATCTTCATCTGCGGCGAGTCGTCCTGCCGCGAGGCGAACCGGGCGAACAGCGACGCCGTGATCGCGGGCAGCGGCACCGCGTTGTCGATGGCCGCCTCGACCGTCCAGCGGCCCTCCCCGGAGTCCTGCGCGTACCCCCGCAGCTTGTCGAGGTGCTCGTCGTCGTCCAGGGCGTTGACCGCCAGGTCGAGCAGCCAGGAACGGATGACCGTGCCCTCCTGCCAGGACCGGAAGACCTCACGGACGTCGGTCACCGAGTCCACCGACTCGAGGAGCTCCCAGCCCTCGGCGTACGCCTGCATCATGGCGTACTCGATGCCGTTGTGGACCATCTTCGAGAAGTGGCCGGCGCCCGCCTTGCCCGCGTGCACGAAGCCGAAGTCACCTTCGGGCTTGAGGGCGTCGAAGACGGGCCGCACCTTGGCGATGTCCTCGGCGGCGCCGCCCGCCATGAGCGCGTAGCCGTTCCGCAGGCCCCAGACACCGCCGGAGACACCGCAGTCGACGAAGCCGATGCCCTTGGCACCCAGCTCCGCCGCGTGCTTCTCGTCGTCCGTCCAGCGGGAGTTCCCGCCGTCCACCACGGTGTCGCCGGAGGCCAGGAGGCCGCCCAGCTCGTCGATGACGGACTGGGTCGGCCCGCCGGCCGGGACCATCACCCAGACCACACGGGGGGCTTCGAGCTTCTCGACCAGGTCGGCCAGGCTCGACACGTCGGACAGGCCGGGGTCGCGGTCGTAACCGATGACGGTGTGGCCGGCGCCACGGAGGCGGTCGCGCATGTTGCCGCCCATCTTGCCGAGGCCGATCAGACCGAGCTGCATGTCATCACTTCTTTCACGGAGTGCGGTGAGCGAAAAAGGGTCAGGCGCGGGCGGCGGCGTCCCCGCCGCCGTCCCCGTACAGGGCGACGGCGTACATCTCGTCCGCGTCCAGGCGGCGCAGCTCCTCGGCGATCAGCTCGGCGGTGCTGCGCACCTTCAGCGCGAGGGTCCGCGAGGGCTGGCCGGGCAGCGACAGGGTGGCCAGCGGGCCCTCGGGGCGGTCGATGACGATCTCGCCGTCGGCGGTGCCGAGGCGGACGGCCGTCACGACCGGCCCCGCGGTGACGATCCGCTCGACCGTGACGCCGAGGCGGGCGCCGAGCCAGCGGGCCAGCAGCTCCGCGCTCGGGTTCTCGGCCTCGCTCTCCACGGCGGCCGAGGTGATCGCCGTCCGCGCCTGGTCGAGCGCCGCCGCCAGCATCGAACGCCACGGCGTCAGCCGCGTCCACGCGAGGTCGGTGTCCCCGGGCGCGTACGAGGAGACGCGGGCCTCCAGGGCGCCCAGCGGGGCCTCGACCGCGTACATGTCGGTGATCCGGCGCTGCGCGAGGGCGCCCAGCGGGTCCTTGGCCGGATGCTCGGGGGCGTCCACCGGCCACCAGACGACGACCGGGGCGTCCGGCAGCAGCAGCGGCAGGACCACGGAGTCGGCGTGGTCGGAGACCTCGCCGTACGTCCTCAGGACCACCGTCTCGCCGGTGCCCGCCTCCGAGCCGACCCGTACCTCCGCGTCGAGCCGGGAGGCCGTGCGCTCCCTGGGCGTGCGGGGGTGCCGCTTGATGACCACCAGGGTCCGCGAGGGGTGCTCCCGCGAAGCCTCCTCGGCCGCCTTCAACGAGTCGTAGGCGTTCTCCTCGTCGGTCACGATGACCATCGTCAGCACCATGCCCACGGCCGGGGTGCCGATGGCGCGGCGCCCGCGCACGAGCGCCTTGTTGATCCTGCTTGCCGTCGTGTCGGTCAGGTCGATCTTCATGGCCTGCGCCAGCTCCGTCCGTCTCGTGCGAGCATCTCGTCGGCTTCCCCGGGGCCCCAGGTGCCCGAGGCGTACTGCGCCGGCCTGCCGTGCTTCTCCCAGTACCCCTCGATCGGGTCGAGGATCTTCCAGGACTCCTCGACCTCCTCGGTGCGCGGGAAGAGGTTGGCGTCACCGAGCAGGACGTCCAGGATGAGACGCTCGTACGCCTCCGGGCTGGACTGGGTGAAGGACTCGCCGTACGCGAAGTCCATGGTGACGTCCCGGATCTCCATCGACGTACCGGGCACCTTCGAACCGAAGCGCACGGTCATGCCCTCGTCGGGCTGGACCCGGATCACGATGGCGTTCGCGCCCAGCTCCTCGGTCGAGGTGTGGTCGAAGGGGGAGTGGGGCGCGCGCTGGAAGACGACGGCGATCTCGGTGACGCGGCGGCCGAGCCGCTTGCCGGTGCGCAGGTAGAAGGGGACGCCCGCCCAGCGGCGGTTGTCGATGCCCAGCTTGACGGCCGCGTACGTGTCGGTCGTGGACGCCGGGTCGATGCCGTCCTCCTGGAGGTAGCCGCGTACCTTCTCGCCGCCCTGCCAGCTCGGTCCGTACTGACCGCGCACGGTGTGCCTGCCCAGGTCGTCCGGCAGCCGGACCGCCTTGAGGACCTTCAGCTTCTCCGTCAGCAGCGACTCGGCGTCGAAGGCGGCGGGCTCCTCCATGGCGGTGAGCGCCATCAGCTGCAGCAGGTGGTTCTGGATGACGTCGCGGGCGGAGCCGATGCCGTCGTAGTAGCCGGCGCGGCCGCCGATGCCGATGTCCTCGGCCATGGTGATCTGCACATGGTCGACGAACGACCGGTTCCAGACCGGCTCGTACATCTGGTTGGCGAAGCGCAGCGCCAGGATGTTCTGAACGGTCTCCTTGCCGAGGTAGTGGTCGATCCGGAAGACCTGGTCCGGGGCGAACACGTCGTGCACGATCTCGTTCAGCTCGCACGCGCTGTCCAGATCGTGGCCGAACGGCTTCTCGATGACCGCGCGCCGCCAGGAACCCTCCGGGGCGTCCGCGAGCCCGTGCCTCTTGAGCTGCCGCACGACCTTCGGGAAGAACTTCGGCGGTACGGACAGGTAGAAGGCGTAATTGCCGCTCGTACCGCGCGAGGCGTCCAACTCGTCGACCGACGCCCGCAGTTGTTCGAACGCGGAGTCGTCGTCGAAGTCACCCGGGACGAACCGCATCCCGTCGGCGAGCTGCTGCCAGACCTCCTCGCGGAACTCCGTACGGGAGTGCTCACGCACGGCGGCGTGCACCACCTCGGCGAAGTCCTGGTCCTCCCACTCCCGGCGGGCGAAGCCGAGCAGCGAGAAGCCCGGCGGCAGCAGACCGCGATTGGCCAGGTCGTAGACGGCGGGCATCAGTTTCTTGCGCGACAGGTCGCCGGTGACGCCGAAGATGACGAGACCCGAGGGGCCGGCGATGCGGGGAAGCCGGCGGTCGCGGGGGTCGCGCAGCGGGTTCTCCCAGTCGAGCGGAGCGGCGGCACCCGGACGCGGGGGCGTGACGGCCTGCGCCTTGCCGGCGGCACGGGACCGTCCCGCGGCACGAGGCCGCTCGGCGGAACCGGGCCCGGTCGCGGCACCCGTGTCCTCGGCGGCCCCGGAGCCGCTCGCGGCGTCGGAGGGCTTCCGCGCCCCCGGCTTCCGCGCGCCCTTCGTCTCACCGTCCCCCTCCGTGTCGTTCCCGGTGCCCGCATCGCTGCCGGGACGTGTGCTGCTGTCACTCATCTGCCCTCAACTCCCTTGCTGTCGAGCGAGCCCGGGACGGCCTCCGGGTCGGCCCGCTGCTCCTCGCACCACTCCACGGACGGCGAGGCGTACCTCGCTGATCCACGGATCCCCGATCGGAGCGGGGAGGCATCAGACGCCTTCAAGTCTAAAAGTCGGACTTTAATCGTGGAAGGTGCCCACGCCGGTGCGCCACGACCACCGTCTCCGTCGTGTTCCCGGGTACCACGAGACCACCCCGGCCATGCGGCACGCCCGCTCCCGTCCGGCCGCTCCGGGAGGGGACGCGCCGAGGGGGCGGGCCGCGCGGCCCGCCCCCTCGTCTCGCACGGGCTCTCCCGGCCCGTGTCCTCGTGCCGGATCAGTGCCCGAAGTCGAACCAGTTGACGTTGACGAAGTCCGACGGCTGGCCGCTGGTGAAGGTCAGATAGACGTCATGGGTGCCGGTGACCGCGCTGATGTTCGCCGGGATCGACCGCCAGCTCTGCCAGCCGCCCGTGTTGCCCACCGCGAAGCTGCCGACGGGGGTGCTGGTACGGCTGTCGAGGCGCACCTCGACCAGGCCGCTGATGCCCGACCCCGCGCCGCTGGCGACCCGGCCGACGAACTGGTGGGCCGCCGTCGAGCCGAAGTTCACGCCCTTGTAGAGCGCCCAGTCGCCGTTGGCGAGCGAGCCGAGGTTCTGGCCGCCGCCGGAGTCCGAGGTGGTCTCGGCGATCACGCCGCCCTGACCGTCGTAGGACTCCGCCTGGATCGCGCTGTAGGCGTCACGGTTGCCGGTCGGCGGGGGAGTGGTGCCGCCGCCGTCGTCGCCCCCGCCGCCGGACTGGAGGACCTGGACGTAGTCCACGACCAGCGGGTGGCCCGGCTCGGTCCCGCTGTCGGGGCCGCCGCCGAACGCGTCGGGGAAGCCGCCGCCCATCGCCACGTTGAGGATGATGAAGTAGCCGTGGTTCGTGGCGTTGGCCCAGGTGGTCGCGTCCACCTGGTTCTCGCGCACGGTGTGGAAGTTGACGCCGTCGAGGTAGAAGCGCATCTCCTCGACGCTGGTGGACGTGTCCCACTCCACGGCGTACGTGTGGAAGCCCGCCTGGCAGGTGGCGCCCGCACAGGCCTTGGAGCCGCCGATGCCCGAGGTCTCGTTGCACGGGCCGCCGGGGGAGGTCCCGCAGTGCATGGTGGCCCACTCGGTGTTGAGCCCCTGGACGTTCTCCATGATGTCCAGTTCGCCGATGCCGGGCCAGTTCCAGTAGTTGCCGCGGAAGGGCGCGCCGAGCATCCAGAAGGCGGGCCAGTAGCCCTTGGCGGCGGCACCCGTGACGTTCGGCATCTGGAGCCGGGCCTCGACGCGGAGTTTGCCGCCGGCCGGCGGCTGGAAGTCGGTGCGCCGGGTCTCGATGCGGCCCGACGTCCAGTGCCCGGAGGCGTCGCGGCGCGGTGTGATCCGCAGGTTCCCGGAGCCGTCGAGCGAGACGTTGTCGGTGCTGGAGGTCATCGTCTCGACCTCGCCGGTGCCGAAGCCTCCGGGCCCGCCCGGGTAGCTGGTGCCCGTCGTGTACTGCCAGTTGGAGGTGTTGACGCCGGAGCCCGAGGCGCCGTTGAAGTCGTCGACGAACACCTGCGACCAGCCGGAGGGCGGCGTGGGCGCGGAGGCGTTGGCGGGCAGGGTCGCGGCCGCGGCCGCGACCGCCGTCACCGCCAGCGTGGCGGTGACGGCGAGCAGGGCGCGCCGCAGGGGACCGCGGCCGGTGACGCCACGGGTCCTGCCGCGTCTGACCGGTGTGCCGGAAGTTTCACTCATGGGGGCCTCTCGGTACGGGTGTGGGGGTGCGGGGAGTTGTGCGGCACTCCGAGCGCCGTTCGCCTGCGTTCCGCATGGGTCCGTCTGCGTCCTGCCTGCGTTCCGGCTGGGCCGGGACGGTGATTCGACTGCATGGTGAGAGCGCTCTCAAGAATGTCGCGCCGGACAATGTGCTCCCCGTCACCTCCGCCGTCAAGAGGTAAAACCGAGAAACTCCTTGCGTGGTCCGGGAGTTCACCCCGTGAAGACGCGCAGGCGCCGGCTGTCTCGCCCGGAAGGCTGTTCGATCACGTGTCGGACACGGGGCCGCTGGAGGGTGCGGGCTCGGGGGAGCCTGCGGGCATGGCGCAACGCGGGGGATGTCTGCTGAAGGGCTTTCTGGCCGTCATGGTGTCGGCGCTCGTCCTTGTCGTGGGTGTGATCGTGAGTGTGACGGTGTCGTTGCGGACCGGCGAGGGGCGGGCCGATGACCGGATGCGGGACCAGGTGAGGGAGCACGCGCGGCACACCCGGGACGAACTGGCCCGGGGAGCGGCGGACGGCAGGCTGCTCGACACGGAGATCGACCGGGCGGCCGGCGGCCAGTGGAAGCGGTCGGCCGCCGACGTGCGCGGCCGGGGGCGGCACATCACGCTCACCGTGTCGTTCCGGGAGGCCGGCGGCGGCTGGTTCGGCGGCCAGGCCTCGGGCTGCTACCGCTATGAGGTCGACTCGCGCGCCGTGTCGTTCGACAGCATTCCAGAGGAGACCTGCCGGGCGCTGCCGCCGCCGCGGCGCCGTGCTCCCGAGGCGGTCGCCGCGGACGTGGTGGTCGAACTGCGGGCCGCCCTGAAGCGCGGAGGACCGGACGGGGCCCGTTCCGCGCCGGTCTGGACGACACCGGGCATCGACGTCGAGGACAGCGAGGTCACCGAGGGCGGACTGACCGTTCTCGCCTGGCTGGACGACGCCGGTCCCGGAGTCCGGGTCTGCTACGGGTTCCGCGCCCGGACCAGTACCCGTACCGTCACCGCCGAGCGGCTGAAGCCCGGGGGGTGTCACCGGCTCCAGCGCGAACGGGAGGCCCGCGCGGAGGCGAGCGGCGCACCGCACTGGAGGCGAGCGCACGGAAGGTCCAGCACCGGCTCGACGACAGGGCCGCGGACGGGCGGCTCACCGACGCCGAGGTGCGCCGGGCCCTGGCCCTGCCGAGGACGGACTCGATGGGTTCCCCGGCGACCGGCGACCCGGTCGCCGTCCCCGCCCGTACGGAGCGGTCGTCGGGCCGGGTCACCGTCGTGGCCCGGGTGAACGCCCTGGACCAGACCGTGTGGGCCGAGGGGTGCTACGCGTTCCGTGCCGACCTGGCGCAGCGGTCCGTCACCCGCCGGTATCTGACGGGCACCGACTGCCTCGGCGGGGGCTCCTGACGGAGGCGCACCGGACGGAGGGGCGGGCGGAGCCGACGCGGCGTACCGGGCGGCGCGGGGGAGGAGCGCGCCCCGAGCCTGTCCCGCCGACCGGTCCGGCCCAGCCCGGACCAACCCGGACCGGCCCAGCCCGTCCCGGCCCGGCGCGGTCGGCGGTCCCCGCCGTCGGCAACTATCGTCGGCAGCGACGATCCGGAGCTCGTGCCGCCGCACCGGGGCCGACGCTCCCGCTCACGGCCGTCGGCCGTCGCCGGCGGCCCCGGACCCGCGAAGGCGGTAGTTGCGTGAAGCTGACGATTCTCGGCGGTGGCGGATTCCGGGTGCCGCTCGTGTACGGGGCACTCCTCGGGGACCGGGCCGAGGGCCGGGTCACCCGGGTCGTCCTGCACGACCTGGACGCGGGGCGGCTGGCGGCCGTCGCCCGGGTCCTGGCCGAGCAGGCGGCGGCCGTGCCCGACGCACCCGGGGTGGAGGTCACCACCGATCTCGACGAGGCGCTGCGCGGCGCGGACTTCGTCTTCTCCGCGATCCGGGTCGGCGGTCTCGAAGGGCGGGCGGCGGACGAACGGGTCGCCCTCGCCGAGGGCGTCCTCGGCCAGGAGACGGTGGGCGCGGGCGGTATCGCCTACGGGCTGCGCACGGTGCCCGTCGCCGCCGACATCGCCCGGCGTACGGCCCGCCTCGCCCCCGACGCCTGGGTCATCAACTTCACCAACCCGGCGGGCCTGGTCACCGAGGCCATGGCCCGGCACCTCGGCGACCGCGTCATCGGCATCTGTGACTCGCCGGTGGGGCTCGGACGGCGTATCGCCCGTGTCCTGGGCGCCGATCCCGCGCAGGCGGAGGTCGACTACGTCGGGCTCAACCACCTCGGCTGGGTGCGCGGGCTGCGTGTCGCGGGACGGGACGAGCTCCCGCGCCTTCTCGCCGACCCGGTGCTGCTCGGCTCCTTCGAGGAGGGCCGGCTCTTCGGCGCGGACTGGCTCCGGTCCCTGGGCGCGGTGCCCAACGAGTACCTGCACTACTACTACTTCAACCGGGAGACGGTCCGCGCCTACCAGGAGGCGGAGCGGACCCGCGGGGCCTTCCTCCGCGACCAGCAGGCGGGGTTCTACGAGCAGGTGAGGCGCCCGGACGTCCCGGCGCTCGCGGCGTGGGAGCGTACCCGCGCCGAGCGGGAGAGCACGTACATGGCGGAGAACCGGGAGGCGGCGGGCGCCGGGGAGCGCGAGGCCGAGGACCTCTCCGGCGGTTACGAGAAGGTGGCGCTCGCCCTGATGCGGGCCATCGCCCGCGACGAGCGCACCACGCTCATCCTCAACGTCCCCAACCGGGGCACCCTCGCGGCGCTCGACGCGGAGGCGGTCGTCGAGGTGCCCTGCCGCGTCGACGCGGGCGGCGCGCACCCGGTGGCCACGGGCCCGCTGCCGGACCACGCCACCGGACTGGTGTGCGCGGTCAAGGCCGTCGAGCGCGAGGTGCTGTCGGCGGCCGAGTCCGGGTCGCGTGCCACCGCCGTGAAGGCGTTCGCGCTGCACCCGCTGGTGGACTCGGTCAACGTCGCCCGCCGTCTCCTCGACGGCTACCGGGCGACGCACCCGGGGCTCGCCTATCTCACCCGGTGAGGCGGAGGGCGCGGGGGCGGCGTCGGAGGATCCCCGGCCGTCCGCCGGACAGGCCCCGCGCGGGACAGGCCCTCGCCGAACAGGCCCCGCGCGGGACGGGGCGCGGCGGCCGGGTGCCCGGCAGGGCTCGGCCGGTCACGCCGGCCGTGGCGCGACGGGGCCGCACCGGCCGTTCCGCCCGGCCGGCGCGACCCGTCGGGGCGGTCAGCCGGTGAAACCGGCCGTGATGGAGGTGAACTGCCAGTCGCTCTGGCTGATGCCGGAGCAGTCGCTCACCACGCCGCCGCCGGGGCAGGGCCGGTCGCGGTTGACCGACCAGAAGGCGAGCCGGGCGATGTGGTGGGTGTTCGACCAGTCGCGGATCTGCGTCCAGATCGCGGTGGTGGTGTTCTCCTGCTGGTCGGAGAGGCCGTTCATCCCGGAGATCCCCAGGTGCGCGTACGCCGTCGCGTCGTCCCAGCCGAAGGTCGACTTGAGCTTGGCCTTGAGGCCCTCGGCGGCGTTGACCGTGCTGCCGTACATGTCGGAACCGCCGCCGAAGTCGAACGGCATGATCGTGAAGACGTCGATGCCCGCGTCCAGCGCCTTCGCCTGCTCGATGAGCCGGTTGCCCCAGTAGTTCGGGCCGGTCGTCGAGGTGCCGAAGGTGACGATCGTCCGCAGCCCGGGATTGTTGGCCTTGACGGTCTTCAGCGCGGTCAGGATGCGGTCCTGGACGGCGGCGTTCTCGAACTCGTCGGAGTTCTCGACGTCCATGTCGATCGCCTTGAGGCCGTAGGCGTCGATCACCTTCTGCAGCGCGCCCGCCAGGGCGCCCGCCGACGAGCAGTTGGCGCCGAGCTTGCTGCCCGACCAGCCGCCGAACGAGGGCACGACGTCACCGCCCGCGGAGCGGATGGAGTTGATGACACTCTGGTCGTTGCCGCCGGTCAGCGGCCGGCTGCCGTCCCAGGCCGGGTTGCAGCCGCCCTGGTCGAGCATGAACGCCATGGTGTACCACTTGATCCCGGTCGCGTTCATCACCGAGGTGGCGCTCGGCGGATTGCCCCAGCCCAGGTACAGATAGGGCGCGGCCTGCTTGAAACCGGTGCCGGTGCCGCCGCCCGCGTCCGTCGTCACGCTCACGGAGTTGGAGGCCCCTGAGGTGTTGCCGGCCGCGTCCCGCGCCTTCACGGTGAACGTGTAGCCGGTGCTCGCGGACAGCCCGCCGACCGTCGCGCTCGTGCCGGACACGCTGAGCACCTGGTGGGAGCCGCTGTAGACGTCGTAGCCGGTGACGCCCACGTTGTCGCTCGACGCGTTCCAGGACAGGGAGACGCTGGACGACGTCTTCCCGGTGCTCTTCAGACCGGAGGGCGCCGTCGGGGCCTGGGAGTCCGAACCCCCGTCGCCGCCGGGGCCGTCCAGGACGACGTCGTCGGCGTAGTAGGTGCCCTGCGCGTACCAGCCGTGGGTGTAGATCGTGGCGCTGGTCTGCGAGGCTCCGGTCGTGAAGGACACGGTCAGCTTGCTGTACGCGGAGGGGGAGGTGGCCCACGTCGAGGCGCCGCCGTCCACGCCCAGGTAGACGTAGCTGCCGCGGACCCAGCCGGACAGGCTGTACGTGGTGTTCGGCTTGACCGCCACGTTCTGCGAGCACTTGGCGATGTCGCTCGAACTGGCCGCCCCCGCCAACGCTCTGGAGCCGCTGTGCACGGGGCTGGACACGACCGAGCCGGTGCCGCCGGCGCAGGACCAGGGGGACAGGCCGCCCGACTCGAAGCCGGGATTGGACAGGACGTTGGCGGCGTGGGCGGTGCCGGGGAGGGCGACCGCCCCGGTCAGCGCCAGCGCGGCGGAACCGAGCAGGGCGAGAAGACGGCGTCTTGGACGCCTCGAAGGTGTGATGCGCACGCGATCTCCCTGGGGAGTGGGGGTTTCGGGAGCGGCCGCCGGGAGTGCGGTCCGGAGGCCGTGTCCGGGGATGGGGCAGGGGTGCCCGAGCGGTGCGCCACCAAGTTGGTGTGGACCAATGCACATGTCAAGACGCTGCGCGTGAATTGGTCCAGACCGGTTGTGGGTCCGGCCCCCTGGGACACCCCTGTGCACGGGGAAGTCCCTTGTCCGGGGGGTGCGGATGTGCTCTTGTTGACCCATTCGTGTTCTTGGAAGGGGCGACAGTGGACTCGACGGCCGGCCGCCGCGGAAACCTGCTGGCCATCAGTGACCTGCACATCGGATACGCCGAGAACCGGGACCTCGTCGAGAAGATGCGCCCCGAGTCCGACGACGACTGGCTGCTGGTCGCGGGGGACGTCGCCGAGACCGTCGCCGACATCCGCTGGGCCCTGGAGACCCTCTCCGCACGCTTCGCCAAGGTCGTCTGGACCCCCGGCAACCACGAGTTGTGGACCCACCCCTCGGACGCCGTCCGACTGCGCGGAGTCGCCCGCTACGAGCATCTCGTCGCCCTGTGCCGGGAGTTGGGCGTGACGACCCCCGAGGACCCGTACCCGGTGTGGGAGGGCGGGGGCGGCCCCGTCGTCGTCGCGCCCCTGTTCACCCTGTACGACTACTCGTTCCTGCCGCAGGGCTGCGTCACCCCGGAACAGGGCCTGGCCTACGCCCACGAGACCGGGGTCGTGTGCACCGACGAGTTCATGCTGCACCCGGATCCCTATCCGAGCCGTGACGCCTGGTGCCGTGCCCGGATCGCCGAGACCGAACGCCGTCTCGCCGGGCTCCCCGGCGACCTGCCCACCGTCCTCGTCAACCACTACCCGCTGGACCGGCACCCCACGGACATCCTGCGCTACCCCGAGTTCGCCATGTGGTGCGGCACCGGCCTCACCGCGGACTGGCACCGCCGGTTCCGCGCCGAGGTCATGGTCTACGGTCATCTGCACATCCCGCGCAGCACCGTGCACGAGGGCGTCCGCTTCGAGGAGGTCTCCGTGGGCTATCCCCGGGAGTGGCGCAAGCGGTCCACACCGCCGGGAACACCGCGCCGCGTCCTGCCGGCGGAGGTCGGGGCCCGGTGATCGAGGACCTGCTCCCGGAGTCGGTCGTGACCGTCGAGGCGTACGGCGACGACCAGGCGGCCGACGCGCGCCTGTATCCCGAGGAAGAGGCGCTGATGGCGCGGGCCGTGGACAAGCGCCGCCGCGAGTTCACCGCCGTGCGCTCCTGTGCCCGCCGCGCCATGGAGAAGCTCGGCGTGCCCGCGCAGCCCGTCCTGCCCGGCGAGCGGGGAGCGCCGCGGTGGCCGGAGGGACTCGGGGGCAGCATGACGCACTGCGAGGGCTACTGCGCCGCCGCGCTGGTCCGTCTCACCGACCTCGCCTCCGTCGGCATCGACGCCGAACCGCACGCCCCGCTCCCGGAGGGTGTCCTCGCCTCCGTGGCCCTCCCGACGGAGGCGGACCGGCTGCGCCGGCTGGCGGCCGGGCGGCCCGCCGTGCACTGGGACCGGCTGCTGTTCAGCGCCAAGGAGGCCGTCTACAAGGCGTGGTTCCCGCTGACCGGCAAGTGGCTGGACTTCGCGGAGGCCGACATCGACGTCTTCGCCGGTCCCGGCCCCGCCTCCGCCGCGGGGGAGCCGCGCCCCGCGCCGTACGGCGGCTTCCGCGCCGAACTCCTGGTCCCCGGGCCCCTGGTGGGCGGACGCCGGATCACCGGCTTCGACGGCCGCTGGACCGTACGGCGGGGCATCGTGGCGACCGCGATAGCCGTCCCCCACGGCCTTGTGGACACGCCCTAGCGCTCCGGGAGCCAGCCGCGCAGCAGGCGGAAGAACGCCTCCTCGTTGCCCGCGAGTCCGGCCGCCGACAGGGCCCGCTCCGCCTCCGCTAGCGCGGAGGGCGGCACGACGAACGGCAGGCGGCCGTCCGGCGGACCGTCGAAGGACGCCCGCACGCTCTGCAGGAGGCGCAAGTAGGCCTGGACGGCGCTGCGTTCATGGTCGGTGAGTACGGCGGTCGGCATCGGACGGCTCTCCCCGGATCGGCTTGTCGAAGCGGTCGGTGCGGTGCACGTGCCACCGGGGCACCGGTGGCACGTCTCCAGCTTGCCGTCCGCCACTGACAATCGGGTTCCCGCGAGCCGGTGTTCGCCCGCTCGGCGCAGCCGCGCGTGACGCCCCGCGGCTCCCGGGGGAGGCGGTCCGCGCCGCCGCCGCGCCTCTCAGCCTCCCGTACGCGAACCCGAGTGCCCCGGCGCCCTGAGCACCGTCTCGTGCTCGCTCTCGGTCAGCGGCGGCTGTGTCAGCCGGGGCCGGCCGGGGCCGCGCAGCACGGCGATGAAGGTGTCGGGCCGCAGCAGGGCGGTGACCGGCGCGGAGAGGGTGACCACGTCGAGGAACGCCTTGGTGACCAGCGGACGCCCGGTGGCCGTGCGCATCATGCGGTTGACGTACCGGCCGAGCAGCCTGTCCGCCGGCCCGGGCTGCTTGCCGATCGCCCCCGGATAGAGGATGTCCGTGCTCGTCGCCAGCTTCCACGCGGTGGCCACGGGACGGCACACGGCACGCTGGGCCCGCCGGGCGAGCCCCGGCGCCGCGATCCCGTGCTCGGCCACGTGGTCGCGCAGCGCCACCACTCCCTGCGCGGCCACCGACATCCCGTGCCCGTAGACCGGGTTGTACGTGGCGACCGAGTCCCCGATGACCACGAACCCGTCGGGCCAGTCCCGTACCTTCTCGAAGAAGCGGCGCCGGTTGACCGTGCTGCGGGTGACCACCGGGTCGCAGAGCGGTTCGGCGTGGGCGATCAGCTCGCCCACCACGGGATGTCTGACGTCGCGCGCGAACCGCTCGAACTCCTCGACGACGCCCGTGGGTTCGCCGCCCCGCGTGCCCGACAGCGTGACCAGCCAGCGGCCGCCCTCCACGGGCACGATCGTCGTCGTCCGCCCGGGCACCGGACGGGTGGCGTCCGACTGCACGTTGACCACCGGGAAGTCCTCGGTGCCCGGCGGCGCACGGAAGACCCGGCTGGCGTAGACGAGCCCCGAGTCCACCTCCTCGAGCGGTGCGGCGGGAACGCCCAGCCCGTCCAGCCAGGCGGTGGCGCGCGAGCCGCGTCCCGACGCGTCCACGACCAGGTCGGCCTCCAGCACGCGCTCCTCGCCCTCGGGAGTGCGGACCCGTACGCCCGTCACCCGGGAGGCGTCGCCCTCCAGGCCGAGCAGCTCGGTGCGCTGCAGGACGGTGACGCGCGGACTGCCGGCGACACGCTCCCGTACGGCCCAGTCCAGCAGGTCACGGGTGGAGGCGATCATGAACTGCATCTCGGGCCAGCGCCGCAGCCAGCCCTGCGCCTGCATGGAGACCAGGCCCGTCGGCAGCGGCACCCGCCGGGCGCCGGCCGCGAGCAGGACGTCGGTCACCCCGGGCACCAGCTCCTCGACCGCGCGGGCGCCGCCCGACCACAGGACGTGCACGTGCCGGGCCTGCGGGAGTCCCTTGCGGGGCTCGGGCCCCTCGGGCAGGGCGTCGCGCTCGACGACGGTGACGTCGGCGTACGCGCGCAGCGCCGCGGCCGTCAGCATTCCGGCGCAGCCACCGCCGATCACGACGGCACGGCGGCCCGCCGGGTCATGGCGGCGGCTATCGGGTTGGCTCATGGAAGTCGCTCTCTGGCCTGGTCGGGGCCTGCCCTCGGACGGCCGCGACGACGGGTGACTGATGTAGGGCGAGGGAGATGCGCACGAGATCGCGTGGCCCCTCTGCGGTGGCCGGCGGGGCGGTGTCCGCCTCCGCCGCGCTGATGACCCTGCCCTCCGGGTCGTCGGCCCTGGCCCGGATCGCCGCCGTCACCATCGCGGCGTCGGCCTCGGCCCGCGCCTGTTCGGGGGTGGAGCCGGCGGTGACGGCCGCGTCGTGGGCGCGGGCGCGGACCGCGGCGTCGAAGTACGGGTGGAGGCCCAGCATCCCGTCGTGGATGTCGGACTCGCGCTGGGTCACCCGGAGTCCGGCGGGCGACCACCAGGAGATCCGCACCGCGCGCCCCTGGTGCGCGGAGACCGGCCGCAGCTCCCGCCACAGCGGCCCCAGCCGGCGGTACGTCGACCAGGTGGACCAGGTGTCCCCGAGGCGCTGGCAGGCGAGCGGCAGGCAGAAGCCGACGGCGCTGACCTGGGCCCCGGCGGAGGCCAGCACGGGCGCCACGTACGTACTGAGGTCGTCGAGGTTCCCGCCGTTCCACCGGGCGATCACGGCGGTGAACTTGGTCGTCAGATAGGCCAGGTTGAACAGGTAGCCGACGACGATGATCAGCAGCCCGGCGCGCAGCCAGCCGCCCACCTGGAGCGCCCAGCGCAGGCACATGACGTTCATCGCGACGCCCGCGACGGTGAGGGCCGCGAGATAGAGCACGATCATCTCGCGGACGAACGGCGTGTTCGCGTAGTACGTGTCGAGGTCGCGCAGCCGCTCGACCGGGGTGTCGCCGAGTGCGAACAGCACCACAAGGGCGACGACCACCGCGCTGTACCCGGTGACGATCCGCGCCGTCAGACGCCGGGTCGCCTCGCCGGGTCCGCCCCGCCAGTTGACGATCAGCACCAGGCAGGAGGCGCTGAAGGCGCTCAGCAGGCAGTAGACCAGCGGCGCCGAGAAGTTGGTGATGCCGGTGAGGTCGTTGACCTGGGCGATGGTCGGCGGGGCCGCGAAGAAGAACACCAGCCCGGCCAGCGCGAGCAGCGCGCACACCGACCGCTGCAGAGGGTCGCGCCGGGAGCGCAGCAGCGCGGGCGCCTTGACGGCGAGCGCGACCGCCATGGCGGCCGCCGGTATGTAGTAGCTGGAACCGTCCATGTCTCCCGGGCCTCAGCCCTGCGGCCCCCGGTAGCCGAGGGACGCCTCGATACGGCCCGCCACACCGTCCCGCCGGACGGGCCGGCGCGTCGACGAACCCGCCAGCCACGTACGGCACTTGCTGGCGAGCAGCAGGCCGAAGCTCTCGGCCTCCTTCTCGTCGGTGAGGTCGAAGCGGGTGCGGGCGGCCACCTTCAGGACGGTCGCCTGGAGGTCCGCGCCGTCCGTCAGCAGCCGGGCGGCCACGGCGGCGCCCTCGACGTGGTGGCCGCAGTGCCCGGCCTTCATGTGCCACAGCTCGTGGCCGAGGATGACCAGCTGGTGGTCGGGTGCGGTGCGCTCCTCGATGACGACGAGGTCCTGGTCGGCCATGTCGAGCCAGAGCCCGCTGGCCGTCCCGGGCGGGAACGCGGCCGTGCGGTACTGGACGGGGCGGCCCCGGCGTCTGCTCATGGCGCCGCACAGGGCGGCGTACAGGTCGGCGGGTTCCGCCGGTGCCGGGAGCGACAGCTCCGCGACCAGCTCGCCGCACAGACGGCGCATGTTCCTTCCGATGCCCACAGTTCTCCCCCGGGTCACGACTCGGGCCGCTTGACGTTCTCCAGGAGCATGTCCAGCCACTCGGCGACCTTGTCGCGGTGCTGGTCGGTGGGCAGCTGAGCGGCCCGCCAGGCGATCCCGCGGACGCCGTGGTCCTGCAGCAGCCGCTCCAGTGGGTCGGCGGCGGCCAGGGCCGCCTCGCGCTCGCGGTCGGCGAGCCGCTGGAGGAGTTCCTGCTCGCCGTGGTGGAGGGCGCCCACCAGCGCCTCGGAGTCCTCCGCGGTGAGGAAGCCGGCGTGCACCCGGAAGAAGCGCTGGATGGCGTCGCAGTGCTCCATCGTGGGGCGCCGGTCGCCGTTGATGAGGGCGCCGGCCTGCTGACGGGACATGCCCGCGCCGTCGGCGATCTCCTGCTGGGTGTATCTGCGTCCGTTGGGCTTGAGGCGGGTGCGGCGCAGCAGGTCGAGGCGCTGCAGGAACCGGGCCTGCAGGTCCGGTTCCCCGGCGGGGCGGCCGCCGAGCAGCGCCTTCACGACCGCCTCGGGGACGCCGGAGGCGACGGACAGCCGCTGGACGTCGAAGACCTCGCCGTGGTCCACGCCGAGCCGGTCGGCGAGCGCGCTCACCCGGGCGACGACGGCCGGCAGCAGTACCGTCGCCGCGGCGTCCGGAACCTCGAAGCCCTCCGTCACGGACAGATCTCCTACGTCTTTCTCAGGCCGTTCTCAGCTCTCCCCAACCTCCCGGAGACTAACCGCTGCCTCGAACCCACAGCCAGGTCTCGCCACAACTGTGGCGAGATTCAGCCTTCAACAGACGCCAAATGCCACGATAGTTGACACGGCTCCGTGGTGGGTATCAGGATCGGGGCGCCGCGTGAAGGCCGCATAGGCAAGAGGGGTGACCTCCCGATGGCGTATCAGGCAGGAGGGCAGCGGTCGGCGCCGCGGCCCGCTCCCGAGAGTCCCGAAGCCCAGGCGTATCTCCAGGACTACGCCACGCTTCTGGAGTCCGTGCCGTTCCCCTCCGTCGTCTTCGACCGGCGCTGGGACGTCGTCCTGTCGAACGTCGCGTTCGAGACACTTTTCGGTGCGGTCGGCCCGCACCCGACGGCGATGCCGGGCGACAACTTCCTCCGCTTCGTCCTGTTCCACCCCGACGCGGGCACGGTCCTCGGCGACCACGAGTCCAGCTGGTGCCTGCCGATGCTCGCCCACTTCGCCGAGGCGGTGGAGCGGCACGGCCAGGACGGCGGGCTCCAGTCGATCCGCCGGGACATCGCCCAGGAACCCCTCATGGAGGCCGCCTACCGGCAGGGCCTGCCGCACTGGATCCGCGCCGTCGGCCCGGACGCCGTCGAGCACGACGGGTCCGTACGCCCGCTGCTGCACCCCGATCCGCGCTGGGGCCGTACCGACTGCCGCGTCGTCGACGAGACCCCGAAGTCCCTGCGCGACATGGGCTACACGCGGATGACGCTGGTGCTGCGGGAGACCCGCCGTCCGGCCGGACCGCCGCGCCGGGCGCACCGCCCCCGCCGCACCGCCGCGCACCTCAGGGTGGTCTGAGCCGGCCGACTCAGACGGGAGGGGCGCCGGGCAGGGCGATCCTCAGGGCGATGAGCCGCGCCGTCGAGCCTCCCACGCACCGCTCGGCCAGCGCCCGGGCCGTCTCGTCGTCCCCCTCCCGCACCGCCGCCACGACCGAGCGGTGCCTGGCCGCCACCTCCTCGCGGTAGGCGTCGTCGGCGAGCACCAGGCACAGCAGGGCCCCCACCTCCGTCTGCAGCGCGATCTGCTCGCGCGTGAGCCGGGCGGACTGCGCGGCGGCGGCCAGCTCCACATGGAACCGCCCGTACACCCGGCTGCGCGCCGCCGCGTCCTCGGCCGAGGCCAACTCCTCCGGCGTGCGCCCCAGTTGCTGGAGATCCTGCGGCTCCGTACGCTGTGCGGCGAGCCGGGCGGCCGCGCCCGACACGGCGGCCCAGTGGTCGCCGAGGTCGCGCAGCTCCTCGGTGCTCCAGCCGACCAGCCGGGCCTTGAGCCGCTCCTCGCCCGGGACCTCGGGGAGTGACACGAAGCTGCCGCCGCCCCGCCCCCTGCGGGTGATGACCAGACCCTGCTGCCGCAGTGCCATCAGCGCCTCGCGGAGCGTCACGGTGGACACCCCCAGCTGTCCGGCCAGCTCGCTCTCGCCGGGCAGCTGTTCCCCGTCGGCGAGGAGCCCGAGCTCGATCGCGTCGCCGAGCCTGCGGACGACCGTCTCCACCCGGGCGCGGCTGTCCACCGGGAGGAAGACGGCGCTGCGGGCCCCGCTCATACGTTGCATCACGGCCACCACCTCGTGCGTTGACTCAATCTTTACCCTAAGGGGGACTTGAGCTTTGAACTATGACTTCATATCTTTTCATTCAACGTACGCGTGCATGAGAGAGGTTCCCGCCCATGGAGGCAACAGCGATCCGGCTCCAGGGCCTGCGGAAAGCGTTCGGTGACACCACGGCCGTGGCCGGGGTGGACCTGGAGATAGCCGACGGGGAGTTCTTCTCGATGCTCGGCCCGTCCGGCTCCGGCAAGACGACCGTCCTGCGGATGATCGCCGGCTTCGAGAGCCCCACCGCCGGCCGGATCGAACTCGCCGGCCAGGAGGTCACCGGACTCGCCCCCTTCGAACGGGACGTGCACACGGTCTTCCAGGACTACGCCCTCTTCCCGCACATGACCGTGGAGCAGAACGTCGCCTACGGACTCAAGGTGCGCGGCGTCCCCAGGGCCAAACGGCTGGCACAGGCCCGCGAGGCGCTCGCCGGCGTCCGCCTCGAGAACTTCGGCAGGCGGCGCCCCGGTCAGCTCTCCGGCGGCCAGCGGCAGCGCGTCGCCCTCGCCCGCGCCCTCGTCGGGCGCCCCCGCGTCCTGCTCCTCGACGAACCCCTCGGCGCCCTCGACCTCAAGCTCCGCGAGCAGATGCAGGTCGAGCTGAAGGCGATCCAGCGCGAGGTCGGCATCACCTTCGTGTTCGTCACGCACGACCAGGAGGAGGCCCTGACGATGAGCGACCGCATCGCCGTCTTCAACGAGGGCCGTATCGAGCAGGTCGGCGCCCCCGCCGAGATCTACGAACGCCCCGCCACCGCGTTCGTCGCCTCCTTCGTCGGCACCTCGAACCTGCTCGCGGGCGAGGCGGCCCAGCGGGTCGTCGGCGCCACGGGAACCTACAGCATCAGGCCCGAGAAGATCCGGGTCCTGAAGGAGTCCGCCCCCGCGGACGAGCCGGAGCACTCCACCGCGACCGGCACCGTCGTCGAGGTCGTCTATCTGGGCGACGCCACCCGCTTCCTGGTGGACCTCGACGCGGGAGGGCGCCTGACCGCGCTCCAGCAGAACCTGGAGACCTCCTCCGAGGACGTCGCCGCCTATCGCGGCGCCAGGGTCCGGCTGCAGTGGCACCGTCGCCACTCCTTCCGGGTCCCCGACCCGAGCTGACCCCCCGAAACCGTCGGCTCGAAACCCCCGCCATCACGTATGGAGAACGTCGTGCGCCTCAACCGAACCATCCAGGCCGCAGCCACCGTCGCGGTGCTGCTCGCGGCCACCGCCTGCGGATCGTCCGACTCGGGCGACTCCGGATCGTCGGCCACCGGCCTCAACCCGCCGGACCTCAAGGCGCAGTCGAAGCTCGGCAAGACCGAGGGCCAGGTCAACCTGATCAACTGGGCCGGATACGTCGAGGACGGCTCCAACGACCCGAAGGTCGACTGGGTCAGCGACTTCGAGAAGCAGACCGGCTGCCAGGTCAACTCCAAGGTGGCGGCCAGCTCCGACGAGATGGTCAAGCTGATGAAGACGGGCCAGTACGACGCCGTCTCCGCGTCCGGCGACGCGTCGCTGCGCCTCATAGCCTCCGGCGACGCGGCCCCGGTCAACACCGACCTGGTGCCCAACTACAAGGACGTGTTCATCGGGCTCAAGAAGCAGCCCTGGAACTCGGTCGACGGCCAGGCGTACGGCATCCCGCACGGCCGCGGCGCCAACCTGCTCATGTTCAACACCGAGAAGGTCTCGCCCGCCCCCACCTCGTGGGCCGCCGTCTTCGACGACGCGGGCAAGCACAAGGGCAAGGTCACCGCGTACGACTCGCCGATCTACATCGCGGACGCCGCCCTGTACCTCAAGGACACCAAGCCCGAGCTGAAGATCAAGGACCCCTACGCGCTCGACCAGAAGCAGTTCGACGCGGCCGTCGACCTGCTGAAGAAGCAGAACGGCAACGTCGGCGAGTACTGGAGCGACTACCTGAAGGAGGTCTCCGCCTTCAAGAGCGGCGACTCCGTGGTCGGCACCACCTGGCAGGTCATCGCCAACCTCGCCGAGAGCGAGGGCGCCAAGGTCAAGGCCGTCGTCCCGCAGGAGGGATCCACCGGCTGGTCCGACACCTGGATGCTCTCCGCCAAGGCCAAGCACCCCAACTGCGCCTACAAGTGGATGGACTGGATCGTCTCCCCGAAGGCCAACGCCCAGGTCGCCGAGTACTTCGGTGAGGCCCCGTCCAACGTCAAGGCGTGCGACGAGACCGCCGACAAGACGTGGTGCGACACCTACCACGCCACCGACGAGAAGTACTGGAAGGACATCGCCTTCTGGAACACGCCGATCGAGGCGTGCCTCGACGGCCGCACCGACGTCAAGTGCGTGCCGTACGCCAAGTGGGTCCAGGCCTGGACCGAGATCAAGGGCTGAGTGACCGACCATGACCCACACCGCGCAGGCCGCCGGACGCTCCCGCGTCCGGCGGCTCGCCGGGACCCTGCACCGCCGGCCACGGCTGCGGCTGTCCCTGCTGCTGACGGCCCCCCTGCTGTGGCTGGCCGTGCTCTACCTCGGCTCGCTGGCCGTCCTGTTCGTCTCCGCGTTCTGGACGACGAACTCCTTCACCTCAGAGGTGGTGAAGGTGTGGTCGACCGACAACTTCGAGACGCTGTTCACCACCCCCGTCTACCGGCAGGTGATCCTGCGCAGCGTCGGCGTGGCCCTCGCCGTCACCGCTGTGTGCGCGCTGATCGCCTTCCCCGTCGCCTTCTACACCGCCCGCGTCGCCAAGCCGAGCCGGCGCCCGCTCCTGGTGGTCGCGATCCTCACGCCGCTGTGGGCCAGCTACCTCGTCAAGGTGTACGCCTGGCGGCTGATCCTCTCCGAGGGCGGCCTCGCCGACTGGATGCTGGCGCCCTTCGGTCTCGACGGGCCCGGGTACGGGCTGCCCGCGACCGTCATCGCACTGACCTACCTGTGGCTGCCGTACATGATCCTGCCGATCCACACGGCCCTCGAACAGCTGCCGGCCAACCTCCTCGACGCCTCGGCCGACCTCGGCGCCCGCGCCGCGCGCACCTTCCGGTCCGTGATCCTGCCGGTCGTCCTGCCGTCCGTCGCCGCCGGCTCCGTCTTCACCTTCTCGCTCAGCCTCGGCGACTACATCACCGTGCAGATCGTGGGCGGCAAGACCCAGCTGATCGGCAACGTCGTCTACTCGAACATCGAACTCAACCTGCCCATGGCCGCCGCGCTCGGCACCGTGCCCGTCGTCGTCATCGTGCTCTACCTGCTCGCGATGCGCCGCACCGGCGCACTGAGCAGCCTCTGAGGAGCCCGCCGTGCAACTCTCCCGTTCCGCGCGCATCGCGCTGCGCGTCGCCGCCGGGCTCGGCTTCGCGATCATCTACGTCCCGCTCGGGCTCGTCCTGCTGAACTCCTTCAACCCCGACCGCAGCGCGAGCTGGCCGCCGCCCGGCCTCACCACCCACTGGTGGTCGGTCGCCTGGGAGAGCGAGGGCGCCCGCTCGGCCCTGTGGGTCTCCGTCAAGGCGGGCCTCGGCGCGACCGCCATCGCCCTGGTCCTCGGCACGCTGATCGCCTTCGCCGTCGCCCGGTACCGGTTCTTCGGGCGCGAGGCGGTCTCGTTCGTCGTCGTCCTGCCGATCGCCCTGCCCGGCATCGTCACCGGCATCGCGCTCAACTCCGCGTTCAGCACGGTCCTGGAGCCGCTGGGTGTCGGCCTCGGCATGTTCACCGTGGTCGTCGGCCACGCCACCTTCTGCATCGTCGTCGTCTTCAACAACGTCGTCGCCCGGCTCCGCCGCACCTCGGGCACGTACGAGGAGGCGGCCATGGACCTCGGCGCGCACACCTTCCGCGCCTTCGTCGACGTCACCTTCCCGCTGGTGCGCTCCGCGCTGGTGGCCGGCGGACTGCTCGCGTTCGCGCTCTCCTTCGACGAGATCGTGGTGACCACCTTCACGGCGGGACCGGGCGTCGAGACCCTGCCCATCTGGATCTTCAACAACATGACCCGCCCCCAGCAGGCACCCGTGGTCAGCGTGGTGGCCGCCGTACTCGTGCTGATCTCCGTCGTGCCGATCTACGCGGCCCAGCGGATGTCCGCCGACACGGCCACCGGAAGCAGGATCTAGCAACGGCGCCACCACCGTCGCCCGTCAGGGTTACGCAAGCTGCTTGCATATCTTGCGCTATTCTTGCGCGCATGACGCGACGACTTGCTCAGGTGGCGAAGAAGGTCGGGGTCAGCGAGGCCACCGTCAGCCGGGTGCTCAACGGCAAGCCCGGGGTCTCCCAGTCCACCCGGCAGGCGGTCCTCTCGGCGCTCGACGTCCTCGGCTACGAGAGGCCCACGCAGCTGCGCGGAGAGCGCGCCCGGCTCGTGGGCCTCGTCCTGCCCGAGCTGCAGAACCCCATCTTCCCGGCGTTCGCCGAGGTGATCGGCGGCGCGCTCGCCCAGATGGGCCTCACCCCGGTGCTGTGCACCCAGACCAAGGGCGGCGTCTCCGAGGCCGACTACGTCGACCTGCTGCTGCAGCAGCAGGTGTCGGGGGTGGTGTTCGCCGGCGGGCTCTACGCGCAGGCCGACGCGCCGCACGACCACTACCGCCGCCTCGCGGACCGCAAGATTCCGGTGGTCCTGGTCAACGCGGCCATCGAGCACCTGGGCTTCCCCTGCGTCTCCTGCGACGACGCCGTCGCCGTCGGACAGGCGTGGCGCCACCTCGCCTCCCTCGGTCACGAACGCATCGGGCTGGTGCTGGGACCCGGCGACCACATGCCCTCGCAGCGCAAGCTCGCCGCGGCCCGCGCGCTCGCCCCCGGCCTGCCCGACGAGCACGTGGCCCGGGCCATGTTCTCCCTGGAGGGCGGGCAGGCGGCGGCCACCCGGCTGCTGGAGCGCGGAGTGACCGGCATCATCTGCGCCAGCGACCCGCTCGCCCTCGGCGCCGTACGGGCGGCTCGCCGCAAGGGCCTCGCCGTACCGTCCGAGGTGTCCGTCGTCGGATACGACGACTCGGCGTTCATGAACTGCACCGAACCCCCGCTGAGCACGGTCCGCCAGCCCATCGAGGCCATGGGCCGTGCCGCCGTCGAATTGCTGAACACCCAGATCGGCGGCAGCAGCGTCACTCCCGAGGAGCTCTTGTTCGAGCCCGAGTTGGTGGTCCGGGGCTCCACCGCCCAGGCGCCCAGGAAGTGAGGCGGGCCCCGGCGGGTGCCGGGGCCGCGCGGTCCCGGTTCGGGCCGTCCGCGACGACTGTCAAATAATTACAGACTTCACGCGACATCTTGCGCAGAGATGTTGCCGGTGCTTGAGTGTGCGACGCCAGACACGGGCTCGCGCACCTGCCCGGTGCGCCGTCGTGACCCTGGCCTTCCACGCGCCTGCCCAAAAGGGGTCCACCGATGAGAAGCACCGGCTTCCGCCGTACCAGCACCGCGCTCATGACCTCGGCTCTCGTCCTCGCCGCCGCCACCGCCTGCGGCTCAGGCGACGACGACGCCGCGGACGGCAAGACCCGCATCACCGTCAACTGCATGCCGCCCAAGAGCGCCAAGGTCGACCGGAAGTTCTTCGAACAGGACGTCAGGGATTTCGAGAAGAAGAACCCCGACATCGACGTCGTCACCCACGACGCCTTCCCGTGCCAGGACCCCAAGACCTTCGACGCCAAGCTCGCCGGGGGCCAGATGGAGGACGTCTTCTACACGTACTTCACGGACGCCCGGCACGTCGTCGACATCAAGCAGGCCGCCGACCTCACGCCGTACGTGAAGGACCTCAAGAGCTACGGCACCATCCAGCAGCAGCTCCGCGACATCTACACCGTCGACGGCAAGGTCTACGGCATCCCGCGCACCGGCTACTCCATGGGCCTCATCTACAACCGGAAGCTGTTCGAGAAGGCCGGACTCGACCCCGACAAGCCCCCGGCCACCTGGGAGGAACTGCGCGCCGACGCCAAGAAGATCGCCGGGCTCGGCGGCGGGACCGTCGGCTACGCGGACTACAGCGCGCAGAACCAGGGCGGCTGGCACTTCACCGCCGAGCTGTACGCGCACGGCGGTGACGTCGTCAGCGGGGACGGCAGGAAGGCGACCATCGACACCCCCGAGGGCAGGGCGGTCCTGCAGAACCTCAAGGACATGCGCTGGAAGGACGAGTCGATGGGCAGCAAGCAGCTCCTCGTCATCAACGACGTCCAGCAGATGATGGGCTCCGGCAAGCTCGGCATGTACCTCTCCGCACCCGACAACATCCCGATCCTGGTCAAGGAGAAGGGCGGGAACTACAAGGACCTCGCGCTCGCACCGATGCCCGGCGGCGAGGGCACCCTGATCGGCGGCGACGGCTACATGTTCAACAAGAACGACACCCCCGAGCAGATCAAGGCCGGACTCAAGTGGCTCGACCACATGTTCCTCACCCCCGGCGACGGATTCCTCGGCGACTACGCCCGCGCGAAGAGGAACGACGCCCCGGTGGGCCTGCCCGAGCCCCGTCTCTTCACCGGCACCGCCGACGCCAGGGACCAGCAGGTCAAGAAGGCCAACGCCAATGTGCCCGTCGAGAACTACCAGGCGTTCCTCGACGGCAACCAGGACCTGCAGATGAAGATCGAGCCGCCCAGGGCGCAGCAGATCTACTCGGTCCTCGACGGCGCGGTCTCCGCCGTCCTCACCAAGAAGGACGCCGACGTCGACCGGCTCCTGAAGGACGCGTCCGGCAAGATCGACAGCATCCTGGCCCGGGGCTGACCGCTTCATGAAGACCGCAGCCGAACCCGTCGCGCCCCCTCCGGCCGCCGTGCGCGTGCCGCCGGCGGCGCGGCCGGCCGGCGGCCGCAGCCCGCACCGCCCGTGGCGCCGCCGCCTCGCCGACCAGTCCCGCGCCTACGCCTTCCTCATCGGCGGCGTCCTCTGCTTCGCCCTGTTCTCCTGGTACCCGGCGGTCCGCGCCGTTGTCATCGCCTTCCAGAAGTACACACCGGGATCGGACCCCGAATGGGTCGGCACCGCCAACTTCACCCGCGTCCTGCACGACCCCGAGTTCTCCGCCGCCTGGCGCAACACCCTCACCTTCACGCTCCTCGCCCTGCTCATCGGCTTCGCCGTCCCGTTCGTCATGGCACTCGTCCTGAACGAACTGCGGCACGCCAGGGCGTTCTTCAGGGTCGTCGTCTACCTGCCCGTGATGATCCCGCCGGTCGTCAGCGCCCTGCTGTGGAAGTGGTTCTACGATCCCGGCGCCGGCCTCGCCAACGAGACGCTCCGCTTCCTGCACCTGCCCACCTCCAACTGGTCCAACGGCGCCGACACCGCGCTCGTCTCCCTCGTCATCGTCGCGACGTGGGCCAACATGGGCGGCACCGTCCTCATCTACCTGGCGGCGCTCCAGGGCATCCCGGGGGAGCTGTACGAGGCGGCGGAGCTGGACGGCGCGAACCTCTGGCAGCGCGTGCGGCACGTCACGATCCCGCAGACCCGCTTCATCATCCTCATGCTGATGCTGCTGCAGATCATCGCCACCATGCAGGTGTTCACGGAACCCTTCGTGATCACCGGCGGCGGCCCGGAGAACGCGACCGTCACCGTCCTCTACCTGATCTACAAGTACGCCTTCCTCTACAACGACTTCGGCGGCGCCTGCGCGCTCAGCGTCATGCTCCTGGTGCTGCTCAGCGCCTTCTCCGCGCTCTATCTGCGGCTGACCCGCCCGACCGGGGAGGACTCGTGAGCACCCGCACCCTCATCTCACCGCTCACCGCTCACCCTGGCCCGCCCCCGCGGCAGGGCCGTGTACTGGGCCGTCTTCACCGGCGTGGTCCTGCTGTTCGCGCTCGCCTTCCTCTTCCCGGTGTACTGGATGGTCACCGGCGCGATGAAGTCGCCGGACGAGGTCGTGCGCACACCGCCCACCCTCGTCCCCGACACGTGGTCCCTGGACGGCTACACCGACGCCTGGGACCTGATGGAACTGCCGCTCCACCTGTGGAACACGGTCGTCCAGGCGGCCGGCGCCTGGCTGCTGCAGCTCGTCCTGTGCACGGCCGCCGCCTACGCCCTGTCCAAGCTGAGACCCGCCTTCGGCAAGGTGATCCTCGGCGGCATCCTCGCCACCCTGATGGTCCCGGCCCAGGCCCTGGTCGTACCGAAGTACCTGACCGTCGCCGACCTGCCGCTGATCCACACCAGTCTGCTCAACGACCCCCTCGGCATCTGGCTTCCCGCCGTGGCCAACGCCTTCAACCTGTATCTCCTCAAGCGCTTCTTCGACCAGATACCCCGCGACGTCCTGGAGGCCGCCGAGATCGACGGCGCCGGACGCCTGCGCACCCTGTGGTCGATCGTGCTGCCCATGTCACGGCCGGTGCTCGGCGTCGTGTCGATCTTCGCCCTGGTCGCCGTCTGGCAGGACTTCCTCTGGCCCCTGATGGTCTTCTCCGACACCGACAAACAGCCCATCAGCGTGGCCGTCGTCCAGCTGTCGCAGAACATCCCGCTGACGGTGCTCATCGCCTCCATGGTGATCGCCAGCATCCCCATGGTCGCCCTGTTCCTGGTGTTCCAGCGGCACATCATCGCCGGGATCAGCGCGGGCAGCAGCAAGGGCTGACGCCCTCCCCCTAAGAGAAAGGCACGCACCGTGGGACAGCCCACCCCTGCCCGCACGCCCTCCGACTGGTGGCGCTCGGCCGTCATCTACCAGGTGTACGTCCGCAGTTTCGCGGACGGCGACGGCGACGGCACCGGTGACCTCGCGGGAGTCCGCGCCCGGCTCCCGTACCTCGCCGCACTCGGCGTCGACGCCCTGTGGTTCAACCCCTGGTACGTGTCGCCCATGAAGGACGGCGGCTACGACGTCGCCGACTACCGCGCCATCGACCCCGCCTTCGGCACCCTCGCCGAGGCCGAGAAGCTCATCGCCGAGGCCCGCGAACTGGGCATCCGCACCCTCGTCGACATCGTCCCCAACCATGTCTCCGACCAGCACCCGTGGTTCCGGGCGGCGCTGCGGGGCGGCCCCGAGCGGGACCTGTTCCACATCCGTCCCGGCCGCGGCGCCCACGGCGAACTACCGCCGAACGACTGGAGGTCCGAGTTCGGCGGCTCCGCCTGGACCCGGCTGCCCGACGGCGACTGGTACCTCCACCTGTTCGCCCCCGAGCAGCCCGACCTCAACTGGGCCCACCCGGCCGTCCGCCAGGAGCACGAGGACATCCTGCGGTTCTGGTTCGAACGGGGCGTCGCAGGTGTGCGCATCGACTCCGCCGCCCTGCCGGTCAAGGACCCCCGCCTGCCGGACTTCGTCGAGGGCCGCGACCCGCACCCCTACGTCGACCGCGACGAACTGCACGACGTCTACCGCGGCTGGCGCGCCGTCGCCGACGAGTACGGGGGAGTGTTCGTCGGCGAGGTCTGGCTCCCGGACACCGAGCGCTTCGCCCGCTATCTGCGCCCCGACGAACTGCACACGGCCTTCAACTTCTCCTTCATGACCTGCCCCTGGGACGCGGCCCGGCTGCGCGCCTCCATCGAGAGCACCCTCGCCGAGCACGCCCCGATCGGCGCCCCCGCCACCTGGGTGCTGTGCAACCACGACGTGACGCGCACGGTCACCCGGTACGGACGCGAGGACACCGGCTTCGACTTCGCCACGAAGGCCTTCGGCACACCGACCGACCTCGCCCTCGGCACCCGCCGGGCCCGCGCCGCCGCCCTGCTGTCGCTGGCCCTGCCCGGATCGGTCTACGTCTACCAGGGGGAGGAACTGGGACTGCCCGAGGCCGACATCCCCCGGGACCGCATCGAGGACCCCATGCACGCCCGCTCCGGCGGAACGGACCCGGGCAGGGACGGCTGCCGGGTGCCGCTGCCGTGGACGGACGGCGCCCCGCACGCCGGTTTCGGCGGCGAGCCGTGGCTGCCGCAGCCCGCGGGCTGGCCGGCGTACGCGGCGGACCGCCAGGCCGCCGACCCGGACTCCGTCCTCACCCTCTACCGCGAGGCGATCCGCCTGCGCCCGGCGCTCGGCGAGGGCCCGCTGACCTGGCTGCCCGCACCCGACGGTGTCCTGGCCTTCGCCCGCGAGGGCGGCGCCGTGTGCGTGGTCAACCTCTCCGGCATCCCGGCCGACCTGCCCGACCACACCGGACTCCTGCTCACCAGCGGCCCTCTGGACGAGGACGGCCGGCTCCCGCAGGACACGGCGGCCTGGCTGCGCCACTGAGCCACCGCCGCACGCACGAACCGTACGGGCCGCGGGGTCCGTACGGGCGCTATCCCGCACCCCCACCCCGAAGGGATCAGCAATGCGTCGCTCCATGCATGTCAGGATCATGCCAACACCGGTGAGGCGGGTTCCGCTCGCGGCCGCCGCGGCCGTCGCCCTCGCCGCCGGAATGCTCACGGCCACCGCTCCCGTCGCGCACGCGGCCGCCGCGGCCGCCGGCGCCGACCTGCCCTTCACCTCGGTCGAGGCGGAATCGGCCTCGTCGACCGGCACGGAACTCGGCCCCGACTACACACAGGGCACCCTCGCCTCGGAGGCGTCGGGACGCCGGGCCGTACGGCTCCTGGCCGGACAGCGCGTCGAGTTCACCGTGCCCCGGTCCGCCAACGTCGTGAACGTCGCCTACAACGTCCCCGACGGCCAGTCCGGCTCCCTCGCCGTGTACGTCAACGGGCAGAAGCTCGCGAAGACCCTCGCCGTCACCTCCAAGTACTCCTACGTGGACACACCCTGGATCGCCGGAGCCAAGACCCACCACTTCTACGACAACGCCCGGATGCTGCTGGGCCGGGACGTGGGGGCCGGTGACAAGGTCGCCTTCGAGGCCACCTCCGCCCAGGTCGCCGTGGACGTCGCCGACTTCGAACAGGTCGCCGGGGCCGCGAGCAGGCCCGCGGGCGCCGTGTCCGTCACCGACAAGGGCGCCGACCCGAGCGGCCAGGGCGACTCCACGCAGGCCTTCCGGGAAGCGATCACCGCCGCCCGGGGCGGGGTGGTGTGGATCCCGCCGGGCGACTACCGGGTGACGTCCTCCCTGAACGGCGTCACCGGCGTCACGATCCAGGGCGCCGGCAGCTGGCACTCCGTGGTGCACGCCTCACGGTTCATCGACCAGACGAGTTCCTCCGGGGGCGTCCACCTCAAGGACTTCGCCGTCGTCGGCGAGGTCACCGAGCGCGTCGACTCCAGCCCGGACAACTTCGTCAACGGCTCGCTCGGCCCGGACTCAAGTGTCTCCGGGATGTGGCTCCAGCACCTCAAGGTCGGCCTCTGGCTCACCGGGAACAACGACAACCTCGTCGTCGAGGACAACAGGATCCTCGACACCACCGCCGACGGCCTCAACCTCAACGGCACCGCGAAGAACGTCCGCGTCCGGAACAACTTCCTGCGCAACAACGGCGACGACGCACTCGCCATGTGGTCCCTGTACGCGCCCGACACCGACAGCAGCTTCGAGAACAACACCATCTCGCAGCCCAACCTCGCCAACGGCATCGCCATTTACGGCGGCACCGACATCGCCGTGAAGAACAACCTGGTCTCCGACACCGACGCCCTCGGCAGCGGCATCGCGATCTCCAACCAGAAGTTCCTCGACCCCTTCCACCCGCTCGCCGGAACCATCACCGTCTCCGGGAACACCCTCGTACGGGCCGGGGCCATGAACCCCAACTGGCAGCACCCGATGGGCGCGCTGCGCGTCGACTCGTACGACAGCGCCATCGAGGCCACCGTGAACATCACGGACACCACGATCACCGACAGCCCGTACAGCGCCTTCGAGTTCGTCTCCGGCGGCGGCCGCGGATACGCGACCAGGAACATCGACGTCGCCGGCGCGACGGTCAAGAACACCGGAACGGTCGTCGTGCAGGCCGAGTCCCAGGGCGCCGCGAAGTTCAGCGGCGTACAGGCCACCGGCGTCGGGTCCGCGGGCGTCTACAACTGCCCCTACCCCACCGGCTCGGGCTCCTTCACCCTCACCGACGGCGGGGGCAACTCCGGCTGGGACAGCACCTGGGCGGACTGCTCCAGCTGGCCGCAGCCCGGCGCCGGGAACCCGGACCCCGACCCGGGACGCAACCTCGCCAAGGGGCGTCCCGCCACGGCCACCGGCTCGCAGGACGTCTACACGCCCGGCAAGGCCGTCGACGGCGACGCGAACACGTACTGGGAGTCCGCCAACAATGCCCTCCCGCAGGCGTGGACGGTCGACCTCGGCTCCGCGCAGTCGGTGCGGAGGCTCGTCCTGAAGGTGCCGCCGGCCGCCGCCTGGCAGGCCCGCACCCAGACCCTGTCCGTGCAGGGCAGCACCGACGGCTCCGGCTACTCGACCCTGGTCGCCTCGAAGGGCTACCGCTTCGACCCGGCCACCGGCAACACCGTGACCGTCACCCTGCCCGACGGTGCGAAGCCGCGCTACCTCCGGCTGCACGTCACCGCCAACACGGGCTGGCCCGCCGCGCAGTTCAGTGAGGTGGAGGCGTACCTGTCCTGACCGGCGAGGACGCCCCGCGCCGCACCGGCCGGCCGGACCGCTCGTACACCCGGGTCGGCGGTCCGGCGAGGCGCGGGGCGCACCCGGCACGCCGGGCTCGTCCGCTTGCCTAAACCCTTTAGGCTCCTGCATAATACTTTCAGGCAATGAAGGCGGGCGAGGGACGGACATGGCGGCACGCGCGGGACTCACCACGGAACGCCTGGTGCGGGCGGGCGCCGAGCTGGCCGACGAGGTCGGCTTCGAGCACGTGACCGTCTCGGAGGTCGCCCGGCGGTTCGACGTCAAGGTCGCGAGCCTGTACTCGCACCTCAAGGGCGGCCAGGACCTCAGGACCAGGATCGCCCTCCTCGCCCTGGAAGAACTCGCCGACCGCGCCGCCGACGCCCTGGCCGGACGCGCCGGCAAGGACGCCCTGGCCGCCCTCGCCGACGTCTACCGCGACTACGCCCGGGAGCACCCCGGCCGCTACGACGCGGCCAGGTTCCGGCTCGACCCCGAGACCGCCGCGGCGAGCGCCGGGGTCCGGCACGCCCAGATGAGCCGGGCCGTCCTGCGCGGCTACGGCCTCACCGAGCCGGACGAGACGCACGCCGTCCGGCTCCTCGGCAGCGTCTTCCACGGCTACGTCAGCCTCGAGCTGGCGGGCGGCTTCAGCCACAGCGCGCCCGGCGGCGAGGAGAGCTGGGCCTGGGTCGTCGACCGGCTCGACACCCTGCTGCGCGGCCTGCCGCACCACCCCGAACCGCACGACGCACCGAACGACGCCCCGCATGACGCACCGCACCGAGCGGACCGCTGACCGCTGACCGCTGACCGCTGACCGCTGACCACCGAGCACAGACCACCAGGCTGGGATCATGAACACGCACCGCTCCGAGGCGACCGCGCCCCTCCTCACCACGCCCCTCACCCCGGACCTGATCCGCGGCGCCCTCGACCTGGAGCGCACCGAGCACGGCGTGCTCCCGCACCGGCTGCCCGCGTGGGCCCGCGCCCAGTGCGACGACCCGCAGCTCGCCATGGCCGAGTCCCAGCCCTCCGGCGTACGGCTGGCCTTCCGTACCCGGGCCACCACCGTCGAGCTGGAGACACTGCCCACCAAACGGGTCTACGTGGGAGCCCCGCCCCGCCCCGACGGCGTCTACGACCTGCTCGTCGACGGCCGCCCGGCCGGCCGGGCGAGCGTCACCGGCGGCAACACCCTGACCATCGACATGGCCGCGGGAACCGCCGAGCGACAGCCCGGGCCGACCGGCACCGTCCGCTTCCACGGCCTGTCCGACGCCGACAAGGACGTCGAGATCTGGCTGCCGCACGACGAGACGACCGAACTCGTCGCCCTGCGCACCGACGCCCCCGTCGAGCCCGCACCCGACCGGGGACGGAAGGTGTGGCTGCACCACGGGAGCTCCGTCAGCCACGGCTCGAACGCCGCGAGCCCCACCACCACCTGGCCCGCCGTGGCCGCCTCCCTCGGCGGGGTGGACCTGATCAACCTGGGCCTGGGCGGCGGCGCCCTGCTCGACCCGTTCACCGCGCGCACCCTGCGCGACGTCCCCGCCGACCTGATCAGCGTCAAGATCGGCATCAACCTGGTCAACACCGACCTGATGCGGCTGCGCGCCTTCGCCCCCGCCGTCCACGGCTTCCTCGACACCGTCCGGGAGGGCCACCCGACCACACCCCTGCTGGTCGTCTCGCCCATCCTGTGCCCCATCCACGAGGACACACCCGGCCCCAGCGCCCCCGACTTCGCCTCCCTCGCCACCGGGCGGCTGCGGTTCCGGGCCGCCGGTGACCCGGCCGGGCGCGCGAGCGGGCAACTGACCCTCCGCGTCATCCGGGACGAGCTGGCCCGCATCGTGGAGCAGAGGTCGGCCGACGACCCGAACCTGCGCCACCTCGACGGCCGCGCACTCTACGGAGAGGCCGACTACGCCGAACTGCCGCTGCCCGACGAGCTCCACCCGGACGCCGCCACCCACCGCCGCATCGGCGAGCGCTTCGCCGAGCTGGTCCTCACCGGGGCTGCGCGGGTGTCCGCGGCGGGGTGACCCGCGTCCGTGGCCGCGTCAGAAGGGAACGTAGGCCGGTTCGCACTCGATGCGCCGCCGCTGCCGGACCGCCGTCAGCCAGGGATGGCCGTCTCCGACGGTGACGGCCAGCCCCTCCACGGCCGTCCGCCACAGCGCGTCGGCCTCCGCGCCCCGGCTCAGTACCCGCAGGTCGAGGGAGAGGTTGGCGGCGCAGACCAGACTCAGCGGGTGCCGCGCGCCCATGCTCTCGTGCAGCACGGGCAACGCGGCCTCGTCCAGGTGGCGTGCGCGCTCGAAGTCCAGCCGGGCGTACGCCGTGTTGGCCCTGCCGAGCGTGACGGTCAGCGCTGTCGGATGCCGGGGGCCGGCCGTCGCCTCCATCCGGAGCGCGACATCGTCCTCCACGTCCCGCGCCTCGTCGACGAGGCCGAGGGCGCGCAGCGTCGCGGCCAGGTTCGCCCGCGCCACCAGGGTGCACAGGTGGTCCGCGCCCAGCCGCGCGGCGAGGCGCTCCACAGTCGTCCCGCCCAGCTGCCACGACCACTCCGCGTCGTCGGCCAGACGCCGGTCGACGACCGCGCCGACGGCGGCCGCGAGGGTGTCGAGGTGGTCGGCCCCGTAGCGGGCCGTGCAGTGGTACAGCGTCTCCTCGGAGAGCCCCGCCGCCTCCCGGAAGGCACCGTCGCGGCGTCGGCAGGCCGCGAGACCGGTGGCGACGCGCAGCGTGTCCCCGTGCTGCTCGCCGAGTCCGGCGCGGGCCATGCGGTAGAGGTCCTCCTGGGCCGCGCGGGCGCCGGGGTAGTCACCGGTCTCCCGCATGCCGGCGGAGACGGCGCCCGCGCTTTCGAGGGTGAGGTGACCGAGAGGACCCAGCGCGAGGCCGGCCAGCCGGGCGTTGCGCCGGTCCAGCGCCAGCGCCTCCTCGAACCGCCCGGCCAGCCGCAGGCCCACGCCCAGACCGTGGACGGCCCGCAGCGTGAGGGGAGCCTCGTCGCCGAGCGCGTGGGTGGCCAGACCCGCGGCCTCCTCGCCCAGTGCCCGTGCCTCCTCGAACCGGCCCTGGTGGCGGCGGGTGTCGGCCAGCTGGCAGAGGGACTCGATCATCTCCTCGGCGTCGGCCGCCTTCCGGCGCGCGACCTCCAGCGTGCTCTCCGCGAGCGGGACGGACTCCGCGAGCCGGCCGGCGCGCCGCAGCAGGAGCGCGTACGTCCGGGACATCCGCAGGACGTCACCGTTCTCCTCCCCGGACAGCGTGAGCCAGGCGGCACGGGCCTCCCCGGCGAGGGCGAGGGCTGTCTCGCGGTCGCCGCAGTGGTCGAGGAACAGCACGGTGTCGTGCACGAGGGCCCGTAGCTCCGGGTCCGTACCGGCCACCGCTCCTGAGCCGAGTACATGCGGCAGCAGCGACCAGTGGGCGGGCCATGCCGCCGGTGAGGAGGGGGAGCCGGGGCGGGCCGCCACCAGCAGCCGGTGGGCGCTCGCGCGGGCCCGCTCGCGCTGCTCGGGAGGCATCGTGTCGAGCAGCGCCGTCCGCAGCTGCCGGTCGAGCCGCACCGTGCCCGCGCGGTGGTCGACCGTGACCAGGGCGAGCAGGCTCAGGGTGCGCAGTGCCCGGGACACCTCCACCGGCCCGGCCGGTTCGCCCTCCGCCCGCGCTCCGTCGCCGGTCGGCACGTGCGCGAGCAGGGCGCGGGGGATCGGCTCCGGGCCCAGGCTCGCGCAGACGTCGAGCAGGTGCCGGGCCCGGGGCGACTCGTCCCCGAGCCGCCGCAGCGTCAGGTCCAGCGCGGGGGCCAGTGAATCGGGGGCGCTCGGGCCGTCGGCGTACGCGTGGTGGTCGAGCCGTTCGAGGTACTCGGAGACGGGCGGGCCGGCCGATCTGTACCAGGCACCCACCAGCCGCACGGCGAGCGGCACGTCACCCACGATGTCCGTCATCCGGTCCGCTTCCGCCGCCGGAAGGGCGGGGGCGAGCCTCCCCAGCAGCTCGACCGCCTCCTGGCGGGCGAACGGACCGACCTCCACGGCGGAGGCCACCTGCTCCCAGTCACGGTCGCGTGAGGTGACGATGAACTTCCCGGGACCGTACTCCGGCAGATGACGGCGCAGCGCCTCGACGTCTCCGGCGTCGTCGAGCACCAGCAGCCAGCGGTCATAGGGCACACCGGTGCGCAGGGCGTCGAGCACCGCGGGGACGGCCCGGTCGACGGCCCGGGCGTCGCCGTCAGAGGGGCCGCCCAGGCCCAGCGGCTCCGCCAGGCTCGCCAGGGCCGCCAGGACGAGGCTCGTGTTCCCGGCGGGGATCCAGCAGACGAGGTCGTGGTCGTCCTGGTGCCGGTACACGTACTCCAGCGCCAGCTCGGACTTGCCGACGCCGCCCGAGGCGTGTGAAGGGTCCGGCAGTACGCACACCAGGTCCCGCTCCGCGAGGCGTTCCCGCAGCGTCCGGAGCAAGCCGGTCCGGCCCACGAACGCGCCGTTGCGCGGGGGGACGTCGACCAGGACGGCGGGTGCGGCCGAGCGCTTGTCGGCATAGGCATCGGCGTCGGCGGGCGGCGCGTCCAGGGCCGCGGCGGTCGCCTCGGCGCGTGCCATGGGTGCCGGCACCGTGCCGGGATCCGAGCGGTACGACGCGCCGGGCACCGGACCGGAGATGGAGGCGTGACGGGCGACGGCGGCGCCCGCCCCCTCGATCATCCGGGCCCGCTGTGCGTAGGGGCCCGCCAGCGCCCGCATCACGGCGAGTTCGGCCCGCAGCCACTGCGGGGCGCCGGGGTCGGGCAGCGCGATGCCCAGCGGATCGCGCAGCGCCGCGCGCAGGGCGACGCCGCGCTCGCCCGCACCCGGCAGTTCCCCGAGGGCGCTGACCACCGTCGCCAGCTGCACGCGGGTCGTCGTGGCCAGCAGGGCCTCGCGGACGCCGTCGGCGAAGTCGGGCAGCCGGTCGTCGGCGTCGCCGCCCCAGTCGATGAGCCCGCCCATCAGGATCTCGGCCAGGTGCTCCGCGCCGGTGTCGGGCATCGTCCGGTTCCGCAGCTGCGCGACGAGGTCGAAGTCGAAGGGTGCCGCGGCGAGATGGGTGGCGAGGCGGCGGGCGGCGGGTGTGGCCTGCCCGAAGAAGTGCCGCACGGCGCTGGCCGCGGTCTGCGGCGGCGCGGGGGCGCGCAGTCCGGGCGCGGGCCGTCCGGCGTTCAGCGAGCCGGTCAGCACGGCGGGAAGCTCACGCCGCACGCCCCGTTCTCCGACGACGAGATCGGCCCAGGCCGCCAGGGACCCGGCCCTCAGGGACACCACGGGGACGGCCAGCCCTTCGCCGTCGTCCTCCGGGAGCGGCCGCAGCGGGTCCCGCCCCTGGAAGCCCAGAGCGCCGTTGGCGGCGCCGAAACCCCCCGCCTCCAGCAGCACGTGGTGCGGGTACAGGGAGGACCGGTGGCGCATGTGCGGCGGCAGCAGGTGCACGAGGGCGGTCGGGCCCGTCCGGCCGAGGCGGTGCAGCAGCGCGTCGGCGCCGCGGGCGGCCCAGCCGTGCCCCAGCCCGTCGGTGACGACCAGGAAGACACGGCCCCTTCCGCCGTCGAGGACCTCACCCAGCTCCACGCTGCTCCGCGCCCCGGCGCTCCAGCGCAGCGTCGGCGCGGCGGCCTCACCGGCGCCCGGCACGCGCACCTGGACGGTCCGCACGGACCGGAAGGCGCCGCTGTGCTCGGCGGCGTCCCTCAGCGCGGCCGTCTCGCCCCGCCAGATGCCCATGGTCGGGCCGTCGTCGACGAGGACGACCAGGTCGAAGGCGGCGGACTCGGCGGGCCTCAGGAACGGCATCCACAACCCGTCGGCCACCGACCGCTCGGCGGTCAGCTCCTCGTCGAGCAGGTGGAACCTGCGCGACGGCACCCTCCGGGCGAGCCGGTGCAGGGCGCGGGCCATACGAGCGGTGCGCGCGCCACGACCGGCTCCGGCGGGCCGGGGGCCGGGCAGGAGCGGAGCCATCGAACTCCCGGGGCCAGGACCGTTCTGCCCTTCTTCCGGTCGGCCCGGCGGCGCGGCGGGACCGGGCCCGGCGGCTGCCGGCGGTACGCGGTCGCGGGGCGGCGGGGCCGGGGGCGGCGGCACCGTGTCCACCGGCTCCTCGCCGTCCGGCACGACGGACTCCACCGGAACGGTGCGCCCCGTACGGGTCCAGTGGGCCGCCAGCCAGACGGCGTCCGCCAGCTCCTGCCAGTGCGGGTCGTCGCCCCCCTCTCCCGGCGCGCGCTCCCGTGGAATCCCGTCCATTCAGCGGCCCTTCGACAGATCGCGCAGCAGCGTCTCGACGAGCCTGCGCCCCGTGCCGTCGGCCTCGAACGCGCCCTCCGTGGTCAGCTGCACCGCGTTCAGGAGCTGGTCCAGTGAGTGCGTCCCGCCTGCCGCGATCCGTTCGGTGAAGACGTCCACCAGGGACTCGGCGTACGGGGGGAGTGCGCGGAAGTGGCTCTCCACCATGGCGAGGAGCTGGGCCCGGGTGGGTGCCGGCATCTCCAGCGGCAGACAGCGCCTGCGGAACGCCGCCGGGAACTCCCGCTCACCGTTGCTCGTGATCACCACGACGGGGAACTCCCGGCACTCCACCCGCCCGTGGCGCACCTCGGCCCGCAGCCCGGGGTCGCTGGTGTGCACCAGCGCGCTCTCGTCCGGGTGGCGCACCAGCTCGGGAAGGTCGTAGCTGCCGTTCTCCAACACGTGCAGAAGGTCGTTGGGCAGGTCGATGTCGCTCTTGTCGAGTTCGTCGACGAGCAGCACACGGGGACGTCCGTACGGGAGCAGGGCGGTACCGAGCGGGCCCAGGGTGAGGAAATCACCGAGCGCCGGGGCTGCTTGCGCCTCCTCCCGGCTCGCCACCGCGGCGAGGGAGCCCTCCGCGCCCGCCCGCCAGGCGGCGATGGCCTGGGCCCGGCCCAGGGCGTCGTACGCGTACAGGCCGTCGCGCAGCGTGGTGCGGCTGACGATGTTCCACTCCAGTACGCGTCCCAGGCCCAGTTCGCGGGCGATGAGGTAGGCGAGGGTGGACTTGCCGACGCCGGGTGGGCCGGTGACGAGGAGCGGACGGCGCAGCACCAGGGCCGCGTTGACGACGTCGACGGCCTCCTCTTCGAGTTGCGGGACGGCGTCCACGGTCCCCAGCCGACGGAGTGCGGCGGCCTCGTCGTCGGGGGGCGGGGGCAGGACCGGCCCCCCGGCGAACCGGCGCCAGGGCGGCGGCTCGGGCAGCGGGCGGGGCTCCGCGCCGGGTGCGACGCCGGTGGCGTGGAACACCCGCCAGGCATGCCCGTCCTCTGGTGTCGTCCCGCGCATCTACCGCTCCTCACTGTCGATGGTGCCGAAGCCGGCGCCCGAGTGGTTGTCGGGGACGTCGACGAGCCGGTTCGGATCGTCCCAGAAGAACGCGAGGTGCCGGCCGAGCAGCGAGGCTCCGCCGGTACCGGTGCCGGTCGCGGCTGTGCGCCTCAACCTCTGTACACTGACGGGCAGTTGGGACGCAGTCGGCACGGAGGCGAAGATCGCCGACACGACCTCCCTGCGTTCATCCACGAAGGCTCCCCGCCGGTCCCAGACCGCGACCCCGACGCCCTCGGCGATCGCCGCCCTGAGAGCCTCCGACGCGGGGCCCCTGTCCGGCGCGTCGAGGACCACCGCCGTGTACCGGTGCTCGCACGCGAGGGCTGCCCGCCACCGGTGCGGGCGCCGCTCGTCGTCCTCCCGCCAGTCGTACACCGTCACCCCGTTCGCCTCCAGAGCGGCCCACCGCGCCCGCCACAGGCGCCTGACCAGCGCGTCGTCCGAACGCATCCGCTCCAGACTGCGCAGATGCACCCCGTAGGCCGCCCCGAGCGGCAGCGACCCGCCCTCCGGCGACCGGTACGTCAGACCGGCCATGTCGTGGTTGAGCAGGTCGTACGGCAGGACGAACTCCACGCAGGGCGACGTGGCGGAGCGGGAGGACGGCGGGGAGCCGGACGGCGGGGAGAGCCGTGCGAGCTGGCGCAGAACCGTCTCGACCGCCGGGCCGAGACCGTCGAGCGTCGTCGTCACGGGCTCGGCGGGCACGGGATTCCATCGGCCGGGAACCGTGTTGAGCCAGGGCCGGACGACGACGTCCCCGGTGCCGTCGCGGGTGGGCTCCACGACCACGACCAGGCACCTCGGGACCGAAGGGTCGGCGCGGACGTACTGACGGGCGGCCCGGCGTTCCTCGAGCTGCGGCCGCAGGCCGGCGCGCGCGGCCCACTCCTCCGACCACCGGGACAGATCCGCTCGGCGACCGGAGATCCGTACCGTCCCGGCCGCGACGTCCATGAGGAGGACGGCGGGTGGCAGACCGTCCGGCTGCACGTTCAACGCCAGTACGTACTCGAAGAGTTGTACGGCGTTCAGCCCGGTGGGGAGGTCGATGCCGAGGTCCGTACCGAGCCGGTCGCTCAGCTCCGTCCCGGGCAGCCAGTCCGCCAGCTGGACCAGGAGTGTGCGCGCGGCGCTCACCTCCCGCTGGGACAGCGGGCCGGACACCTCGGGTGCCGGGGCGCTCGCACCGTGCCAGGAGGCGAACTCCCGCTCCAGGGCCTCGGCCGCCTCGGCGCCCTCCAGGACGCGTACCGCGTCGAACAGCTGCCACTCACCGCCGGACTCGCTCAACGCGGCCCGCACCAGCGTCACGACGTCCTCACGCAGCCGCACGCCCCGAAGGGGGACACGGGCGCGCAGCCCGGGGGAGAGCAGATCGGCGAACTGGAGGCGGCCCGCCGGCGACGCCAGGCACGGCAGTGCGCACAGCGCCTCGGTCAGCCGGAACAGCAACTCCGCGCCCACGACTGATGTACGCCTGAACTCGTCCATGCCGCCGACGACTTCACCGACCTTCCCCGCGGTGCCGGTACCCCTGCCCGGCCTGTGAAGCTAGCACGCCCGTGGCGCGCCGAGCAGGCGACTTGCCGACATCCGGCGTCCCCGGAAGCACCGGTGCGGGAGCCGTGGTCACGGCATTCCCCGGCGCCGTCGCAGGGCATCGGTCAGGCCCTGGTTCGCCGCCCAGGTCTCGGCCCATCCGGCCAGGGCGGCGCGGTGGTCCGGCGAGGTGACGAGACGGGAGGCACGCTCCATCAGCAGCACGGCGGGGAGGAGGCCGTCCGGCTGCGCGTTCCACTGCAGCACCCACGCGAAGAGCCGGTCCGGGGTGAGGCCGGTGGGCAGGTCGAGGCCGTTCAGGTCACCGGTGAGGGCGTCCCGCAGACGGGCGGCGGGTAGTTCGGACGCCGTGTCCAGCAGAAGGGTCAGCGCGGCCTCCTCCTCGGCGGCCGACAGCACGCCGGGCATCGGGAGGCCGGACCCGAGGGCGACCAGCCGCTCCACTTCGGCCCCCGCCCGTGCTCCTTCGAGGACGCGCACGACGTCGACCAGGGCGCGAACCCCGCCCGGCGTGATCAACGCGGCCCGCACCAGGGTGACGACGTCCTCACGCCGCCGCGCCCCCCGCAGGACGATCCACCCTCGCCGGTCGAGCAATTCCTCCAGCAGCCCGGCGAACTGCGCAGGCCCGGCGGTGTCCTGCAGACACTCCAGGCCTTCCAGCGCGTTCGTGAGTTGGAGCATGTGACTGATGTCGGGGCGCGCACGCCCCACCGCCCCGCCTTCCGGGCCGTGTACGGCCAAGGCTCCCATCGTGACGATAAATGGTGTCAACTTCCTTGCCGCGTCATGCCCTTCGAAGACCGCTACCACATCGACCAAGGCGCGTGACCCGTCGGGTACGCCCAGTGCCGCCCGTACCAGGGTGACGACATCAGCGCGCTGTCGGGCGCCGCGGAGGCCGACCCGCACCCCGAGCTGTTCGGAGAGGAGGGTGGCGAACATCGTCCGCCCCTGCGGCTCGGCCATGCATTCCAGATCGCACAGGGCGTCCGTCAGACGGACAGTCGCCATCGCACGCGACTGCCCGACGTCCTGCCCGCCCGCGGACTCGATGACTTCGTCCGCGTCCATGCCACACCGCGCCCAGCTGATCCCCAGTGCGGCCCCGACCGTGACGGTCCTGCCGTCGACCTGAATCGGCAGAATGATGTGTGTCTGCAACCTCTCCGAGAACATCTGGGCGGCGGTGCGGTCCAGTCCGGCCGCGAGGACCACGAAGGCGTTGTCGCCGACGCGAGCCAGGGTGTCGTCGTCCCGTACGGCGTCCCGGAGCCGGAGGGCGACCTCGACGAGCACAGCGTCGCCCGCACCGCGTCCGTACCGGGCGACGACGGTCTCGAAGCCGACGAGGGTGCACAGGAGTACGGCCAGCTGGTGCCCGCCGGCCCGGGTTCCCTCCGGAGGAACGCGCAGATGCCGGTGCCGGACGGTGTCCTCGGCCCATGGATCGGCGCACAGCAGGCCGGAGAGTTGCTCGCACAGCGTCTCCGCATCGCGCAGCCCGGTGAGTGGATCGCACCGGGTGAAACGGGCGTCTGCCAGATTGAGCACCGGTGCCGGTCCCCACGCCCAGGCGTTCAGGCGGGTGGTCACGAGTAGCTGTCCGCGCGACGCTTGCATCCGACCCTCCAGCCACGTCACGGACAGAGCCTCCGTGACACGATCGATGACGAGCAGCCACCGTTGGTGATCTCTGAGCCAACGCCATGCCCGCTCCCGGGCCTCCACGCCCTCAGTGGCGGAGATAGCCCCGAAGAGGGCCTTCGCGAGACTCATGAAGCTCCTCTCCCAAGTGCTTTCGGTGCTCGCGTCGATCCACCACACCAGTTCGTAGTCGTTGAGATGGCGGTGGGCGTACTCCAGGGCGACGGTGGTCTTGTCCGAACCTGCGGGTCCGCACAGCGTCACGGGCCGGCTTCCGCTCGCCAAGGCCTGTTCGACCCAGTCCACGTCGGCCTCGAGCGCGGGCAGCCAGCGGGTGGTGCGGCGTGCGGGGAGGTTGTGGAGAGGGCCGGGCCGCACCGGCCCCTCCGCAGGCCCGAACTCCGCCAGCGGCTCGCCCCCTCTCGGCAGCGTGAGCGTCCCCGTCCGGTGCGCGATCACCGCCGGGAAGTCCGGAGTGCGGCCGAGGCGCGGGACGATGAAGTCGTTGACGGCTTCCAGGGTGCGGTGGGCCGAGCCCGCGTTGATCACCGTACGGAGCACCCCGCGCACGTCCGGCGCGAAGGCGAAGACGTCCTGGTCGGCGAGCGGGTCCTCGCCGTGCATGAGCCCGCTCAGCAGCACCTCGGCCAGGCAGACCGGGCCGCTGTCGGGCAGCGCGGCGGCCTGGACGAGCCGCATGACGGGGAGGGTCAGCGGGTCGACGGCCGCGAGGTGCCCGGCCAGTTCGTAGGCGTGCGGTGAGGCCGTCGCCCGGAAGGCCCGCACCCGCTCGTCGGCGGTGGCGGGCCCTTCGACGACGCCGCGGGGGGCACCGAGGTCACCGGAATCGCCGAGGTCACCGGCGTCACCGTCGGGTCCGAGGAGGGCGGAGTCGGAGGGCGGGGCGGCGTCGACGACCCGCAGGGCGGCCACGCCGCCGTGCGAGGCGATCAGTTCGGCCCAGGGGCGCAGGCTCGCCTCGTCCAGTTCGAGCACCGGCACGGGGAGGCGGGGGCGCAGGTCCGCCAGGGGCGGGAGCCAGGGGGCGTCCGCGCCGAGCAGGGTGTTGGGCCGCGCCTGGCCGGTCGTACGGACGATCATCGGCTCGGCGGGCAGCCCGGTGCCGTTCCACATCCGGGTGGGGAACAGGTGGAGGACGGCTGTGGGCGCCCTGCGGGCGAGGGCGGCCAGCCGCTCGCGGGCGGCCCCGGTGTACCAGGGTTCGCCGACCCCGTCGGTCACCGCCAGCACGGCGGTCGGGCCGCCGGTGAGGGAGTCGGCCGCGCCGAGCGGGCTCGTGCGGACGGAGCGGAAGATGCCCGAGCCGGTGAGGACGTCGGCCAGTTCGCGGACGGTGTCACGCCACACCCGCATGGACGGGCCGCCGTCGACGGCGAGGACGAGGTGGAGCCAGCGGTCCCCCGCCGGACGCAGTACGGCGTCCAGCCGCTCCGTCTCCGCGATGGCCTCGGCGGTGGCGCTCTCGTCGAGTTCGTGGCGATGGCTGGACGGCACCCTCCGCTTGAGCGCGCGCAGCCCCCGCACGACGCCCAGCGGATGGCCCAGGCCCCGGACGGCCGGCACGCGGACGGGGGCGCCGGGGGCCCCGCCGCCGCGCCCGCCGGTCAGGGCGTAGAGCGGGCGTCGGACCTCGCTCGGGGAGGGAGGGGGCGTCTCCCGCCGGGGGAGGGGAGCGGGCGCCGGCGGGGGCGGGAGCGCGCTGTGGCGCTGGGGTTCGACGGGCGGGCCTTCGCTCGACGTCGTGTGCAGCGCCAGCCACAGGGCGTCGCCGATCTCCCGGGGTGAGAGGTCCGCCCCGGCGCGGTGCAGGACGGTGTGCAGCCGGGCGACCCAGGGCTCGCCCGGTTCACCGGGGCCCACCGCTCCTGAGCTCACGCAGCACCGCCTTCCTGAGGTGCTCGGCGTCGGGCTGGACGCCCTGCCGCAGCAGATGGACGGCGTGCAGCAACTGGTCGGTGGCGAGGCCGCCGAGGTCGCGCCGCTCGGTGAACACCCGGACGAGTTCCCGCACCCGCGGCCACTGCGCCTCCAACTCAACCAAGTCCTGGGCGAAGTGGGCCCGGACGATCTCCTCCAGTTGCTCGCCTTCCGGGTTGGGCAGCTCCAGCCGGACGCAGCGCCGCAGGAAGGCCGCCGGGAACTCGCGTTCGCCGTTGCTGGTGATCACGACGAAGGGGAAGTCCTGGCAGCGGACGGTGCCCTGCCGCACCCGCACCTTCTCCTGCGAGTCCTGCACATGGACGTCGATCTCGGCCCGCTCCTCGGGCAGCCGGGCGAGCTCGGGGATGGTGAACTCGCCCTCCTCCAGGACGAACAGCAGGTCGTTGGGGAGATCCGCGTCGCTCTTGTCCAGTTCGTCGATGAGCAGCAGCCGCGGCCGTCCCTCGTGCCGGGTGGCCAGCGCGGTGCCCAGGGGCCCGAGGCGTACGAAGCTGCCGATGTCGTCGGTGCCGTCCTCCCGCTCCCGCAGGCGGCCGATGGCGTCGTAGCGGTACAGCGCGTCGGTGAGGCTCGCGCGGGTGTTGACCGGCCACACCAGCACCGGACCGAGGCCGAGTTCCGCCGCGACGGCGTGGGCGAGCGATGATTTCCCGATGCCGGGGTCCCCGGTGACCAGCAGGGGGCGGCGCAGCCGCAGGGCGGCGTTGACCACCTCCACCTGCTTCTCACCGATCAGGTACGGCCGTCGTTCCCGGGGCTCGCCGTCCGGACGGGGCCGTCGCCACGGCGGGGGTTCGGGCAGCGGCACGGCGTCGTCGTAGGTGCCGCCGTCGCCGCGGAAGAGCCGTTCCTGTGGGCGTCCGCTGTTCACGCGACGCCTCCTTCCCGTCTCGTGGGGTGCGTGAGCGGCTGCCGGGGCGGCGCCCAGCTCGGGTCCTCCCACAGCAGGGCCAGATGGGCGCCCATGTGCGCGGTGTCGTGCAAGGCCTCGGCACGCCACCGCCTGACCTCTTCCCGCAGGCTGTCCGGCCAGTTCTCCGGTACGACGGCCCGCAGCGTCTCGGCGGCGTCCGGGCCGTGGCCGCCGCGCTGCCAGAGGATCACGGGCACCCCCAGCCAGCGGCACAGCACGAGCGTGTCGTCGTGCCGGTCGGGCGGACAGCAGGCGACGACGCAGGCGATCTCCTCACGCCGCGTCAGATCACCGTTGGCCGCGTCCAGGTCGTGCAGCAGATAGGGGCCCGCCTCGGGACCGCGCCCCTTCTCCCACCGCCGCCTCAGCACACCGGCGCGCCGGACGCTCTGCCCGCGCAGGACCACCGCCCGGTCCAGCCCCACGGGCCGGGTGCCGAGGGGACCGGCGCTGGTCGGCAGGCGGTCCACGGCCAGCCCGAAGAACCCCTCCTCCAGCAGGAACTCGACGCCCGCCGTGTCGTCGTACTGGTCGAGTTCGTCGACGGCCTCGGAGAGGTCGGCGCACAGGTCGTCGCGGCTGCGCAGGGCGTCGTCGCCCGTCCATGTCCTGACGGGATGGCCGTAGGCGTCGTACAGGCGGATGACGTAGTGGAAGGAGTCCGCCGTGGGCTCGGCCGCCCACAGCCAGACCCGCAGGACCGGCTGCGAAGTCCGGGCGGCGGCACGGGAGTCGGCGGCGTAGCGGCACTGCACCACGGCCTCGGCGCTGACGCCCAGCCGGCCGGTCACGCGGTCCGACCACTCCCGCAGGGCGTCCCCGCCCTCGGGACGGCCCGCCGCCACCTCCTCGGCCACCTGGACCACCGGCGGTACGACGCCCGGTCCGGCGGCCCGGTCCTCCAGGTCCTCGACCAGCGCCGGGACACCGGGCGGACCGCAGTCGGTGAGCAGGAGGTGCGGTACGGCCCGCTGGGCCGCCGCGCGGACCTCCGCGTACGCGGCCGGCCCGAGCAGCGCGGTGAGTTCCTCGTACTCGCCCTGGGTGAGCAGGCGTTGCGTGCCGAGCCTGGCGGCCGTGTCCCGGAGCCGCCGCGCCACCGCCTCGTGCGCCGTGACCATGCTGATCAGGGTCGCCGCGCCGCGCGGGTGGCCGAGGAGCGGGACGACGAGCTCGCGCCAGGTGCCGGGGTACCGGGGGAGGCCGCCGCCGAGAGCGGAGCGGAGGTGTTCGGCGCACGGCCCCAGCTTGCCGTCGGGCAGGTCGCCGAGGGCGATCACCAGCTCGTCGACCAGGGCGCGGGTCCGCGGGTCGAGCGTCTCGGCGGCCCCGGCGCACGGCACGCCGGCCGCGGTCAGCAGTTCCTCCACCGCGGTCGCGCGGATGGCGTACGAGCGGCCGCCCTCCGGTTCGGCGGACACCATCAGCCCGGTCACACAGCCCTGTTCGCGGTCCCACAGGGGCGCTCCGCTGTGGCCGGGCCGGATCTCCAGCGGGGCGTACCCGGGGTCCAGGATGTACCAGGGCCCCATGCTGCCCTGGACCCGGACGTCCACGAGGGAGCGCTGGGCGCCGGTGGCGTACCACGTCGTCAGGCGCTGCGAGGGCGTCTCCCTGACCGGCACCGGTTCGACGCCGGCCACGGCGGGGCCGAACCTCAGCAGGGCCAGGTCGCCGTCCCACCACTGGTCGCCCTCCACGGTGGGCGGCCGCCATCCTGCGAGCTCCACGGTGTGCCGGTCGCCGCCGAGCGCCGGGAAGGAGACGGCGACCCGGGGCATGTCCGCCGCGGTCGGTTCGGTGACGGCGAGTTTGTCCCTCCCGAGGGCGGCGTTGACCACATGGGCGCAGGTCAGCAGGAAGCCCTCGGCGACGACCACGCCCGCGCCGAGACCCGGCCCGGCCGCCGCCTTGTCGTGCACGGTGGCCCACGCGCGGCGGATACGGGCGTCCGGGTCGTCGTAGTGCCCGTGCACGGTCAGTCCGTCGGGGCGGTGACTTCGAGGTTCCAGGTCGCGGAGACGGAGAGGCTGGCCTCGCCCTTGTTGGCGACGATGCCGAGGGTCAGGTCGTTGCCGATCTTGACGCCCAGGTCGACGGTGAGCTGCTGGGGCCGCCGGTCCATGGCGGACACCGTGTCGTGGACCGACTGCAGCACCGGGACCAGCGGCTGCAGAACCTGCCGCAGCGCACCGCGGGCGGCGCGCGCCACCCGGCCGTTCCCGTCGCGGGCGACCGGTACGAGCGGCGCGGAACCGGGCGTGCCGTCGCCCGTCGCGGAGCCGGCGAGCGGACTGGGAAAGACCTCCAGCAGTACCGTCTGGCCGTCCTCGAAGGTGAACTCCACAAACTCCCCCATGGCCTCAACTATGCCAGCCGGCGGGCTCCTTGGACCGCCCTTCGATCAACTCCGTCCCGGGCGTTCGAACAGCGCGTGCCGTCGCCGGGGATTTCGGTTGTGGGACGGTCCCCGGGCAGCCGGTTGCTTTCCGGGGGGCTCGCGGTAGTGTGCCCCGGTGACCACGCATTCGAACACTCCTGCAGGCTGGTACCCGGACCCTCAGGGAGCGACCCAGACACTGCGGTACTGGGACGGCTCCCAGTGGACCCAGCACACCAGCGCGGACCAGCAGGGGCAGTCCGCCCCCCAGGTGCCGCCGCAGGCTCAGCACGGCCAGGCGCCGGCCTTCCAGGCCCCCGCCCCCGACCCGCGCGTGCAGCGCCAGGTGCAGCAGCAGGCAGGGGTGACGGCCGGGGGTTCCGGTGGCGGCACCCTGTTCACCGAGCCGGTCCTGGTGGTGAACCAGAAGGCCAAGCTCATCGAGCTGACCAACGAGTACAAGGTCATGGACCAGCAGGGCAACCAGCTCGGCTCCGTCGTGCAGGTCGGCCAGAGCTTCCTGAAGAAGGCCCTGCGCTTCGTCTCCAGCCTCGACCAGTTCATGACGCACAAGCTGGAGATCCGCGACGCCTACGGCCAGCCGCAGCTGCTGCTGACGCGCCCGGCGAAGTTCATGAAGTCGCGCGTCGTCGTGGAGCGTCCGGACGGACAGCCCGTCGGCGAGATCGTCCAGAAGAACATGATCGGTAAGATCAACTTCGCGATCAACGCGGGCGGACAGCAGGTCGGCGCCATCAAGGCCGAGAACTGGCGCGCCTGGAACTTCGCGATCGTCGACCACGCCGACAACGAGGTCGCCCGGATCACCAAGACCTGGGAAGGCCTCGCGAAGACGATGTTCACCACTGCGGACAACTACGTCCTGCAGATCCACTACCAGCTCCCCGAGCCCCTGCTGAGCCTGGTCGTGGCGACCGCCCTGACGGTCGACACGGCGCTCAAGCAGGACGCCCGCGGCTGGGGCTGATCCGGCGTCGGTGCCCGCGCGGCACCGTGCACACGCGTGAGGGCGGTCGCGACACGTTCGCGACCGCCCTCACGCGTGTGCCGGCGAACGACCCGCGCGCACCGGTGGCGGCACCGTCAGCCGTGCGGCCGTGCGGCCGTGCGGAGGTTCTAGTGCGACGTGAGGTGGCCCGGCGCCGGCTGTTGTGGCATCAGCGGCAGCGGGGGTCCGTACTCCGTCGGCGCGGGCGGCGAGGCGAGTACCGCGGCGATCGGGTGCTCGTCGTCGTCGGGCACGGCGCGGGAAGCCGCGAACGTGCCGGAGGCCGCCACCGCGGCGGAGGCCGTGGCCACGCCGACGGTTTCCGAGGCCCCCGGTGGTTCGGGCGTGAACCGGGAGAGGGTGAGCACGCCCCGGGCCGCGACCGCCGCTCCCGCCGCCGCCAGCACCAGACCGGCCGGCCCGCCGCGCAGCCGTTCGCCGAGCAGGCAGACGCCGATCGCCGCGGCGGCCACGGGGTTGGCCAGGGTGACGACGGCGAGCGGGGCGCCGAGGCCGCCCCGGTACGCCGTCTGCGACAGCAGCAGCCCGCCCGTCGCGAAGGCCGCGACGAGCAGCGCCACGACGATCACCCGGGTGCTCAGCAGTGGTCCCGAGCGGTCCGTCACGGCCACCGTCACGGTCTGCGTCAGCGCCGAGGCGACCCCCGACGCGAACCCGGAGGCGGACGCGTGCCGCAGTCCCGGCCGTGCGCCGGGCCGCGACAGCGCACCGATCACGACGGCGGTGGTCCCGGCGACCGCCAGCGCCTGAGGCACGCTCAGGACGTCTTCGGGAGCGGGCCCCGAGGCCGTGACGAGCAGGGCGCACAGCCCGGCCAGCGTCAGTGCCGTACCGCGCCACTCGACGGCGCCGACGCGCCGCCCGGCGACCCGGGCGCCCAGCGGCACGGCGGCCACCAGGGTGAGCGCGCCCAGCGGCTGCACCAGCGTCAGCGGACCGTACTTGAGCGCGGCGACGTGCAGCAGCGCGGCGGACGCGTTCAGCGCCACCGCCCACCACCAGGCACCGTCGGCCAGCAGCCGCGCCCCGCCGGGACCGTGACCGGCGTCCCGTGAGGCCAGGCGCTCCTGGGCCACGGCCGCGGCGGCGTACGCCACGGCCGAGAACAGGGACAGGACGACGGCGAGCAGCGTGGCGTTCATCGGCCGGCTCCCGCGAGTTCCGGTACGGAGTCGTCGCCCCCGGCGGCGGGGCCGGGACGGGCGTCCGGGCCGCCCCGGACGAGGGAGCCCGCGCGGGCGCCCGGGCGTGCGCGGACGACGGAGCCGGGGCGGCGTCCGGTCTCCGCGGTGGCGGGCAGCGGCGGGCGGATCACGGCCAGGGACGCGACGAGCAGCGCGGCCGCCACGACCGAGTCGAGCCAGTAGTGGTTCGCCGTACCGACGATGACCAGCAGGGTCAGCAGCGGGTGCAGCAGCCAGAGCCGGCGCCACCGCGACCGGGTCGCGGCGATCAGTCCGATGGCGAGCATCAGCGCCCAGCCGAAGTGCAGCGAGGGCATGGCCGCGAACTGGTTCGAGAGCGAGTCGCCGGCCGGTGAGGCGCCGTACACCGTGGGCCCGTACACCTGTCCCGTGTCGAGCAGTCCGGTGGCGTGCAGCAGGCGCGGCGGTGCCAGCGGGAAGGCGAGGTGCAGGACCAGGGCGGCGGCGGTGACCGCGGCGAGGGTCCGGCGTGCCCACAGGTAGTGGCCCGGGCGCCGCAGGTACAGCCAGACCAGGAAGGCCGCGGTGGCCGGGAAGTGGACGGTCGCGTAGTAGGTGTTCGCGAGGTGGACGAGGGCGTCGCTGTGCAGCAGCGCCGACTGCACGGCGCCCTCGCCCGGCAGACGCACGGTCCGTTCGAGGTCCCAGACGCGGTGCCCGTTGCGGGAGGCCTCCGCGGTGTGGCCGCTCGCCAGCTGCCGGCCGAGCTTGTAGACGACGAAGAGCCCGGCGACGAGCAGCAGCTCGCGTACGAGTGGCGGACGCCGCGTCGCCGGCTCCGCTTCCGGTTCGGCAGGCTCGGTGAGGGAATCCATCCCCCGGCCCCTTTGCTGACGGTCTGATGAGGTGGTGCGTGGTGAGCCCGGGACAGGGTCCACTCGACCGGGAGTGGGGTCCTGTCCGAGGCTCATCGATACGCCAGTGTACCGATACGCAACCGTATCGGTACACTGGCGTATCGGTACTGCCGCGTATCGGTAGACTGGACGACGAGGCCGCCGGTCCGGACCGGCCCGTGCCATCGGGAGCGAGAGGAAGAGCCATGACGTCGCAGGCAGCGGAGGGACCGGAGACGGTCGTCGCCTCGCGCCGCTCCAAGATCACGCCGGAGCGTGAGCAGGAGTTCTACGACGCCGTGCTCGAACGGATCCGCAGCTGCGGGTACGACGCGCTCACCATGGAGGGCGTCGCCGCGAGCACCCGGTGCAGCAAGTCCACGCTCTACCGGCAGTGGAAGACGAAGCCCCAGTTCGTGGCGGCGGCTCTGCGCGCCAACCGGTGCGTGCGGTTCGCGGGCATCGACACCGGCTCGCTCGCCGGCGATCTGCGGGAGGCGGCGCGCGCCGCGTGCGAGTGGTCGGGGCACGACTCCACCGAGCTGCTCCAGGCCCTCGGCCACGCGCTCACCCAGGACAAGGAACTCCAGCAGGCGCTGCGCGAGGCACTCGTCGAGCCCGAGGTCGCCGCGCTGAAGGAGATGATCCGGCGCGGCGTCGAGCGCGGCGAGGTCCCCGCGGACCACCCGGCGCTGGAGTACGTGCCGGCGCAACTGCTCGGCGTTCTGCGGGTACGGCCCGTCCTGGAGGGCCGGCACGCGGACGTCCCGTATCTGACCGGGTTCGTGGAGGCCGTCGTGCTGCCCGCACTGGGCCTGACCTGAGACTCGGGCCGCCGTCCGCGGGATGACCGGACGACGGCCCGACCGCGCCGCACCGTGGGGACGGGGGCGGCGCGCACCCCCCGGCCGGGTGGGGTTCCTCTTGAGCGGAGAGGCGCCCCACCCGGCCGACGGGTATCCGAGCCCTTGCGCCCGGGCCGGTAGGTCTTGCGTCCGGGCCGGTAGGTCCTGCGTCCGGATCACGAGCCCTTGCGTCCGGCCCGGCAGCCCTTGCGTCCGGGCCGGGCCCCGCGAGCCCGGCCCGGACGAGGGGCCCTACACCTTCTGGCCGTTGCCGCTCCCGCCGGGCGCCTCCTTGATTCCCTTGGTGATCTCGTCGATCACGCCCTGCCCCGGGCCGCCGGAACCGACGTCGATGCCGAAGCGGACCACGACGAGCTGCCCGGAGCGGGCGGGCGAGGGGAAGACGAGCGACTCGACGTAGCCGTCGGCGCCCTTGCCGGTGACGGCCTTCCAGCGGACCAGATAGCCCTTCTCCCCGGCGACGGTGACCGCCTCGGAGGCCAGCTCCTCGTGCGAGGTGAGCTTGCCGTAGCCCTTTCCGTAGGACTCCTCCGCGTTCTTGGAGATGTCCTCCTTGGCGGCCGCCTCCGCGGTGGTGGCCTTGAGTTTCAGCGCGCTCGCGGGAGCCGAGTACGCCCCGCCGGGTGTGCACTGCTGCGAGGTGTCGCCCGGGCACTTGTAGGTCCCCTTCGCCGACACCGACGCGCCCACCGTGATGGTCGAGCCCGTCCAGCCGTCCGGCACGGGGATGCTGATGCCGCTGACGGGGTCGGTCGCGTAACCGTCCTCGGTCTGCGGCTGCCCCGACTCGCCCGGCCGCGGAGTCTGCCCGCCCGAGCCGCCGTCCGGCCCGCCGGGTCCGCCCCGGTCGTCGGGGCCCTCCGTGCCGTCCTGGCCGCCGGGCCCACCCGGCCCGTCCTGGCCGAGCGGCCCCCGGGAGGCGGAGCTGCCGCCCCCGTCGTCGTCGGTGAGCGCGTACACGCCGCCGCCGATGCCCGCGAGCACCGCGACGGCCGCCGCGACGGCGATGCCGGTCCGAAGCCCGCGCCGCGCGCCGGGCCGGCCCCCGGCCGGATACCCTCCGGCCGGTGCCGGGTACGCCGGCGGACCCCACGCGCCCGCCGAACCCACCGGCCGGGTCTGGTCCGTCCAGGCTGTGCCGTCCCACCACCGCTCGGTGGCGGGGCCCTCATTCGTCTGCCCGGGGTCGGGATACCACCCGGGAGGAGTCACCTGCGTCATGGCCCCACCGTATGAGGCGAGCGTGAAAGCGGCATGAGAGCCCCCACCACCACCGCGCCCGGCTCCTTCCGGGGCGTCCCGGCGAGCAGCCCCCGGCGTCGTGAGGAACCCGGCCGCGATGACGGTGGCGGAGTACCCGCGGACACCGAACGCGTACCGCTCGGCGAAGCTGCCCGTGCGACCCGCCGGCAGCGCTCTCGGTGAGTGCGCGGGCCGGGCGGTGTGCGGCGCGCGGCCGCGCGCGAAGGCGTCCACACCGATTCCTCACGGGCCGTGCCGATGCCCGGAACTTACCTTCATTATCACGCCTGTTGACGGCCGATAACTTTCACGACGCCTGGTCGGCGCTCCGGCGCGTCGACCCCGAGTGCCCGGTGTCACTCCTCGAGGCAACAGGACCCCGGAGCCCTCACCACATGGGCCTTCGGACGGCTAGGCTCAATCCCTGTACGTCGTTCGGGCGACCTGGGGAGGCAGCGGTATGACGGAGGCACGGCCCGGGACGGCCGCCCCGGGCTCCCTGTGGGAGCGCGACGAGGAACTGGCCGAGGTGGCACGGGCCGTCGACACCCTGTGCGCCGACGCCTCGTCCTCGGGGACCCTGCTCGTCTTCAGCGGGGAGACCGGCGTCGGCAAGACCGCGCTCCTCGCCGAGGTGCGCCGTACGGCCGAGGACCGCGGCTGCGCGGTGTGGGCCGCCCGCGGCGGCGAGACCGTCACGTCCGTCCCCTTCAACGTCGTACGCCAGCTCCTCCAGCCCGCTCTCGTGTCGATGATGCCGGAGGAGGCCCGCGAATACCTGGGCGACTGGTACGAGATCGCCGGTCCCGCCCTCGGCATCACGGAACCGGCCGGCCGCCAGGCCGACCCGCAGGGCGTGCGCGACGGACTGGTCGCCGCCGTCCGCAGGCTCGCCAAGCGCGAGTGGCCGCTGGTCCTGCTCATCGACGACGCGCACTGGGCCGACCAGGAGACCCTGCAGTGGCTCGCCGCCTTCGCCGAACGCCTCGACGACCTGCCCGTACTCGTCGTGGTCGCCCGACGCCCCGGCGAGATCACCGGCGAGAGCGCCCGCCACCTCGACGCCGTCGCCGCCGCGGCCCGCCCGGTCGCCACCCTCAGCCCCCTCACACCCGAGGCGACCACCGGACTCACCCGTGCCACGGTCGGCGAGCACGCCGACGCCCCGTTCTGCCGCGAGGTCTGGGCCGTCACCGGCGGCAACCCCTACGAGACCGTCGAACTGCTCGCCAAGGTGCAGGACAGCGAACTCGACCCCGTCGAGGCGTCCGCCACCGAGCTGCGGGTGCTGAACCGCTCCGCCAAGGGCCGCGGACTCGTCGCCCGGCTGGAGGGACTCGGCATAGACGCCACCCGGTTCGCCTGGGCCGCCGCCATCCTCGGCACCGGTATCTCCCTCGAACTCGCCGCGCAGCTCGCCGGGATGCACCTCGACGAGGCCAGACGCTGCGCCGAACTGCTCGGGACCGCCCGCATCCTCACCACGTCCCCGGCGCTGAGCGGTCAAGGCGCCGAGGAGGAGCTGGAGTTCGTGCATCCCGTGATCGCCAGCGCCGTCTACCGCGCGATCCCCGACGCCCTGCGCACCGCCATGCACGGCCAGGCCGCCTGGGCCGTCACCGAGTCCGGCCGCGGGGCGGCGGCCGCCTCCCGCCACCTGCTCGAAGTGCACCCCGACGACGACCCCGAACTCGTCGAGCAGATGCGGGAGGCCGCCCGCGAACACCTCGCCGTCGGTGCCCCGGACGCCGCCAGACGCTGCCTGGAACGCGCCCTGCGCGAACCGCCGTTGCCCAAGACGCACGCCCAGGTGCTGTACGAGCTGGGCTGCGCCACCCTCCTGACGGCCCCTGCCACCACCATCGGTCATCTGCGTGACGCGCTCGACATGCCCGGCCTCGACGGCGACCTGCGGGTGGACGCCGTCTTCCGGCTCTCCCAGGCGCTGCTGCACAACAACCAGCTGGAGGAGGCCGTCCGGACCGTGGACGCCGAGGCCGCCCGCCTCGAACCCGGGCCCGGCCGGATGCGTTTGCAGGCCGTCCACCACATGTGGGAGGGCCTGAACGCGGGCGACGCGGGCTCCCCGCGCGCCTCCCGCGGACTCGCGGAGCTCGTGCGGACCTGCACCGGCCGGGACAACTCCGAGCGTGCCGTCCTCATCCTGCGCGGCTTCGAGGCCATGACCCGCGGGGAGAACGCCGAGGAGGTCACCGAACTCTGCGACCGCGCCCTCGTCAACGGCCGCCTCGCGCCCGGCCTCGGCTGGACCGACACCGAGTGGGGCGTCGAGCTGCTGATGATGCTCGGCAGCTCCTACGCCTACGCCGACCGGCTCGACCGTGCGGAGAGCCTGTTCAACGAGGCCCTGCGCGCCTACGAGACGGCCGGCTGGAGCGGCGGCCACCTCGCCCTCGCCCACACGTACGTGGGACTGGCCCACCGCAGGCGGGGACGGCTGGAGACCGCCGAGAGCTACCAGCGCGAAGCGCTGCGGCTGGCCGAGCGCGTCGGGCGCGGGCTGCCCCTGTACTGGTCCGCGGCCTGCGGCCTCATCGACACCCTCCTCGCCCGCGGCCACATCGCCGAGGCCGAGGAGATCGCCGAGCGGTACGGCTTCGCCCCGCCCTACCCGTCCACGATCGTGCTGCCCGACACGCGCTCGGTGCGCGGCCGGCTGCTCCTGGCCGTCGGACGCGCCAAGGAGGGCGTGAGCGAACTGGAGGCCGCGGAGAAGGCGGCGACCGCACGCGGCCACCACAACACGGTCCTCGCCCCCTGGGCCCTCGACCTCGCCAGGGCGCTCGCCTCCGACGACCCCGTCCGCGCCTCGTCCCTGGCCGCCGACGCCCGCCGGCAGGCCGAGCGCTTCGGCACGGACACCGCGATCGGCGAGGCCCTGCGCTGCGCCGCCGCCCTGGAGACGGGCCTGCGCGCGGTGCGGCTGTACGGCCAGGCGGTCACGTACCTGGAGGCGTCCCCCTGCCAGTACGAACACGCCGTGGCCCGCGTCGAGTACGGCATCGCGGGCCGCTCGGAGGCCGAGCTGCGCCGGGGCCTGACCCTCGCCGAGGTGTGCGGCGCCGACGGACTCGCCGAGCGGGCCCGCGGGGCGCTGGACAGCATCAGCGGCACCGGCTGAGCCCGGACGGACCCCGCCCCGGGGCACACCGCCGGTGAGCCCCGGGGCACACCGCCTCCCCTCACGGGCGGACCGCCTCCGCCCACGGGGGACGGCGTCAGTCGCCCGCCAGCACCACCCACACCTGGCCCTCGGCGAGGTTCACCGGCGCGCCCTCGGCCGTCGTGAAGTCCGTGCCGTCCGACGCGGTGGGGCGTTTCCACCCGACCTCCCAGGCCCGCCCGTCCCGCAGCAGGTCGGCCTTCCCGGAGCCCACCGTCTCCGTGTACGGGGTGGTGTTGCCGAGGAAGTCGTGGAACCGGGACGCGCGCACCTTCACGTGCTGCACGATCACGGTCGCGGGCGCCACTCTGCGGCCCTCCGGTGTCACGGCGGGCGCCCCGTCCATGGCCACCAGCCAGCGCCGCCGTCCCTCGTCCCAGGTGAACGTGAAGCGCGCCGACGGGAAGCGGACGGTGCGCTCGGCCGTCGGCGTGCCGCCCGCGGGGGCCGCGCCGAAGCGGAAGCCGGCGGGCAGGGCGCCGGTTCCCGGCGCGGAGTCCATCAGCTGGCGGGGGCGCAGATAGAGGTTGTGCGGCGCGGCCTCGTCCGGCGCGCGGTAGTAGGCACCCGCGTCCTTTCCCGGCGGCACCGCCCGCAGCGGCGCGTCGTCGATCAGCGGCAGCAGTTTGTGCTGCGCCCCGGAGAACGCGAGCGTCGGGTCGTGGAACTGGCCGAGCAGCTCCAGGTCGGACTCGCGGGCGCTGCGGACGGGCCCTACGGCCTTCGGCAGCGCCGTCGCGTACACCGCCATCAGCCGGCTCAGACCGCCCTCGACCTGCTCCGCGTACACGACGTCCGCCGCGTCGAGGCCCGACTGGGGGCGGGCCTGAGGCACATTGTCGATCTTCACCGCCAGCACCGGGCCCGTCCCGCGCGCGCTGTCGTGCCCCGGGGGTCTGTGTCCGCTTCCGTCGTCGCCTCCGCCGCCCGCGGTGCAGCCCGCCATGAGGGAGCCCGCCGCCACGGCGGCCAGCAGCGCCGCCGTCGCCCCGCGGCGTCCCGTACGCGTCATCCGTCCCACGCCCACCGTGCCCACCTTGCCCGTTTCTTCGATTGTGCGGCTGTGTGCTGCCGTGCGTCGCCGTACGGCCCTTGCGTTCCGTTTCGTGCGTCCCTGTTCAGATTGTGCCCCCGTGTGGCCTTTCGGGGGCTGACGCGCGGCGACGGTTCGGCGAGAGGCGCCCGGGTACTCGGGTGTCACCCATGGCCTGACGAAAAGGACGGAGCGGACACGATGAAGGCGCTGACGTGGCAGGGAAAGCGCGATGTGCGGATCGAGACCGTGCCCGACCCGGTGATCGAGCAGCCGACGGACGCGGTCATCCGTATCACCTCCAGCGGGCTCTGCGGCTCCGACCTGCACCTGTACGAGGTGCTCACGCCGTTCATGACGCCCGGTGACATCCTCGGCCACGAGCCCATGGGCATCGTGGAGGAGACCGGCTCCGAGGTGACGAACCTGAAGCCGGGGGACCGTGTGGTCGTACCGTTCCAGATCGCCTGCGGGCACTGCTGGATGTGCGACTCCGGGCTGTACACGCAGTGCGAGACCACCCAGGTCACCGGTGAGGGCATGGGCGCGCCGCTGTTCGGCTACACCCGGCTGTACGGAGCGGTGCCGGGCGCCCAGGCGGAGTATCTGCGCGTTCCCCAGGCCCAGTTCGGGCCGATCAAGGTGCCCGAGGGGCCTGCCGACGACCGGTTCGTCTACCTCTCCGACGTGCTGCCCACCGCCTATCAGGCCGTCATGTACGCGGACGTCCCGCGCGGCGGCAGCGTCGCCGTCCTCGGCCTCGGCCCGATCGGCGACATGGCCTGCCGGATCGCCAAGGAGAAGGGCGCCGGACGCGTCATCGGTGTCGACCTGGTCACCGAACGGCTGCGCCGGGCCCGCGAACGGGGCGTGGAGACGTACGACCTGCGGGACTTCGACAGCGAGAAGGAACTGGTCGCCGCCGTTCAGGACGTGACCGACGGGCGCGGGCCCGACGCCGTGATCGACGCGGTCGGCACCGAGGCGCACGGCAGCCACGCCGCCAAGTTCGTGCAGAACGCCGCCGCCCTCCTGCCCCGGGGGATCGGGTCGAAGCTCGCCGAACATTTCAGCGTCGACCGGCTGGCCGCCCTGTACACGGCCATCGACATGGTGCGGCGCGGCGGCACCATCTCGCTCTCCGGGGTGTACGGCGGACAGGCCGACCCGCTGCCGCTGCTCACCATGTTCGACAAGCAGCTCCAACTGCGCATGGGTCAGGCCAATGTGCGCCGCTGGACGGACGAGATCCTGCCGCTGCTGACGGACGAGGACCGGCTGGGCGTCGACGGCTTCGCCACCCACCGCATCCCGCTGACCGACGGACCCAAGGCGTACGAGATGTTCCAGCAGAAGCGGGACGGAGCGGTGAAGGTCCTCATGCAGCCGTGACCGCCACCGCCCCCGGTGCGACCCGCGCCCCGGTGGCGACACGGAGCGCTCACCGCTCGCCGAGGATCTCCGCCAGGTCGTAGCGCACCGGCTCCTCCAACTGCTCGTACGTGCAGCCGCGCGCGGTCCGGTCCGGGCGCCAGCGGCGGAACCGGGCGGTGTGGCGGAAGCGGACGCCGTTCTCCATGTGGTCGTACGCCACCTCCGCCACCCGCTCGGGTCTGAGCGGCACCCAGGACAGGTCCTTCTTGCCCGACCAGCGGCTCGGCGCCCCCGGCAGCCGGGCCGACTCGTGCGCCGACTCCTCGGCCCAGGCCGCCCACGGGTGCTCCGAGATGTCCGGCATCCGCAGCCCGGCGAGTTCCTCGACCAGTTCCGCGCGCCGCTTCATCGTGAACGCCGCCGACACCCCCACGTGCTGGAGGGCGCCCCCCGCGTCGTACAGGCCGAGCAGCAGCGAGCCCACGACGGGCCCGCTCTTGTGCAGGCGGTAGCCGGCCACGACGACGTCCGCCGTGCGCTCGTGCTTGATCTTGTACATGGCCCGCTCGTCCTGCCGGTAGCGCAGCGTGAGCGGTTTGGCGACCACCCCGTCCAGTCCGGCGCCCTCGTACTGCTCGAACCAGCGCTCGGCCACCGCCCGGTCCGTGGTCGCCGGAGCCACGTGCACGGGTGGGGTGGCCCCGGCGAGCGCGGTCTCCAGGCGGTCGCGCCGGTCGCCCAGCGGGGCGTCGAGCAGCGACTCGTCGCCCAGCGCCAGCAGGTCGAAGGCGACGAACGAGGCGGGAGTGCGCTCGGCCAGCGTCCGCACCCGCGAGGCCGCCGGATGGATGCGCTCGCTGAGCGCGTCGAAGTCCAGATGGCCGTCCCGAGCGATCACGATCTCGCCGTCCAGGACGCACCGGTCGGGCGCCCGCTCCCGCAGCGCCTCGACCAGCTCGGGGAAGTACCTGGTCAGCGGCTTCCCGGTGCGGCTGCCGAGCTCGACCTCGGCGCCGTCACGGAACACGATCGCCCGGAACCCGTCCCATTTCGCCTCGTAGTGCATGTCCGGCGGGATCCTGGCCACGGACTTGGCGAGCATCGGCTTCACGGGCGGCATCACCGGCAGGTCCATGCTCCGATTCTGCGTGGGTACGCGGCGATCCGCCCGGTGTGCGCGGTATGCGCGGTACGCCTACCGTGGCTCGCATGGGTGAAGCGGTGGAGCTGGAGGCGGCGGGGCGGACCGTGCGGCTGTCCAGCCCGGACAAGATCTTCTTCCCCGAGCGCGGGTACACGAAGCTGGACCTGGCCCGGTACTACCTCGCGGTCGGCGACGGCATCCTCCGCGCCCTGCGCAACCGCCCCACCACCCTGGAGCGCTACCCGGACGGCGTCACGGGCGAGTCGTTCTTCCAGAAGCGGGCGCCCAAGAGCATGCCCGACTGGATCCCGACCGCGCACATCGCCTTCCCGAGCGGCCGCACCGCCGACGAGATGTGTCCCACCGAGCCCGCCGCCGTCCTGTGGGCCGCCCAGTACGGCACGCTCACCTTCCACCCGTGGCCGGTGCGCGGCGACGACGTCGACCACCCCGACGAGTTCCGCCTCGACCTCGATCCCCAGCCCGGCACGGACTACGCCGACGCGGTGCGGGCCGCCCACGAACTCCGCGAGGTCCTGCACGAGTACGGCGGCCTGCGCGGCTGGCCCAAGACCTCAGGCGGCAGGGGGCTGCACGTGTTCGTGCCGATCCAGCCGCGCTGGACCTTCACCCAGGTGCGCAGGGCTGCCATCGCCGCCGGACGCGAACTCGAGCGCCGGATGCCCGAGCGGGTCACCACCGCCTGGTGGAAGGAGGAGCGCGGGGAGAAGATCTTCGTCGACTACAACCAGACCGCCCGCGACCGCACCATCGCCTCCGCCTACTCGGTGCGTCCCCGCCCGCACGCCCCGGTCTCCGCGCCGCTGCGCTGGGAGGAGGTGGGCGAGGCCAGGCCCCGGGACTTCGACCTGGCGACCATGCCGCGGCGCTTCGCCGAACTCGGCGACGTCCACGCGGACATGGACGACCACGCCTTCTCCCTGGAGGCGCTGCTGGAGCTCGCGAGCCGCGACGAGCACGACCACGGCCTGGGTGACCTGCCCTATCCGCCCGAGTACCCGAAGATGCCGGGCGAGCCGAAGCGGGTGCAGCCGAGCCGGGCCCGGCACAAGGACTGAGCGGGCGGACGTCTCTTCGCGACGCGCCTATAAATGTGACTGCAATATGTCCCGATATATCCCTATGGTGATCCCATCACGTGCCGGCGACGCGGTCGCCGCGGCTCACGTGTGTGTCTCCGTCAATTCCTTACCAGGGTGGGGAGTCCGCATGGACAGGCGTGGCTTCAACCGGCGGGTCCTGCTCAGCGGGGCCGCCGTCGCGACCGGCGCGGCGTCGCTGTCCCCGGTCGCGTCCGCCGACGCCGTCCGCGCCGACGGCTCGACGAGGACCGCGCCGGCCGGGGGCGAGGTCCGCCACATGAAGCTGTACGCCGAGAAACTGGCCGACGGGCAGATGGGCTACGGCCTGGAGAAGGGCAAAGCGTCGATCCCGGGGCCGCTGATCGAGCTCAACGAGGGCGACACGCTGCACGTCGAGCTGGAGAACACCATGGACGTGGCGGCGAGCCTGCACGTCCATGGCCTGGACTACGAGATCTCCAGCGACGGCACCCGGCTCAACGACAGCGCGGTCGCGCCCGGCGAGACCCGTACGTACACCTGGCGCACCCACGTGCCCGGCCGCCGCGAGGACGGCACCTGGCGCGGCGGCAGCGCCGGGTACTGGCACTACCACGACCACGTCGTCGGCACCGATCACGGCACGGGCGGTATCCGCAAGGGCCTCTACGGACCGGTGGTCGTCCGCCGGCAGGGCGACGTCCTGCCCGACACGACGCTGACGATCGTCTTCAACGACATGCTGATCAACAACAAGCCCGCCCGCTCGGGCCCCGACTTCGAGGTCACCCTGGGGGACCGGGTCGAGATCGTCATGATCACGCACGGCGAGACCTTCCACACGTTCCACCTGCACGGTCACCGCTGGGCCGACAATCGCACGGGCACCCTCACCGGCCCCGAAGACCCCAGCCAGATCGTCGACACCAAGATCGTCGGCCCCGCGAACTCGTTCGGCTTCCAGGTGATCGCGGGGGAGGGCGTCGGAGCCGGTGCCTGGATGTACCACTGCCACGTCCAGAGCCACGCCGACCGGGGCATGGCCGGGCTGTTCCTGGTCAAGGGGACGGACGGCACGGTCCCGGGCTACGAGCCGCACGCACACTAGGCGCCGCCGCGCCGCCTGCCGCCCGCCGCGCCCCGCCCCGCTCCGGCCGGGTCAGGGCCGCTGCGGCGTGACGGTCATGACACGCGGGAAGGGGGCCGGCGCGGTGCGCGGCTATCCTGATCGGCAACCCGCCGAGGAGGAGCCCTGAGGTGACCGAGACCGCGTCACGCCCCACGCTGGAGGCCGTCGCCGCCCGGGCCGGGGTGTCCCGGGCCACCGTGTCACGCGTCGTGAACGGCGGCGACGGGGTGCGCGAAACCCTCGTCGAGCGGGTCAGGAAGGCCGTGGAGGAACTCGGCTACGTCCCCAACCAGGCCGCGCGCAGTCTGGTCACCCGGCGGCACGACGCCGTCGCCGTCGTCATCGCCGAACCGGAGACCAGGGTCTTTGCCGACCCCTTCTTCGGGCTCCAGCTCCGCGGCATCAGCAAGGAACTGACCGCCCACGACTCCCAGCTCGTGCTGCTGCTCACGGAGGGCCGCGACGATCACGTGCGCGTCGGGCGGTATCTCGCGGGCGGCCACGTGGACGGCGCCCTCGTCTTCTCCCTGCACCTCGACGATCCGCTGCCGGGCCTGATCCACGGCGCGGGCGTGCCCACGGTGTTCGGCGGGCGGCCCGGCTGGGGCGAGGGGGCACGCGGTGCCGGGAGCCGGGACGGCGGGTACCGGGTCGCCGTGTACGTGGACAGCGACAACCGGGGCGGCGCCCGCGAGGCCGTACGTCACCTCGTCGGACTCGGCCGTACGCGCGTCGCCCACATCACCGGCGTCCTCGACCAGACCTCCGCCGTCGACCGGCTCGACGGATACCGGGACGTCATGGCCGGCGCCGATCCCGGGCTCGTCGCCGGGGGCGACTTCACGCCCGCGGGCGGCGAGCGGGCGATGCGGGAGCTGCTGGAGCGCCGCCCCGACATCGACGCGGTGTTCGCCGCGAACGACCTGATGGCGTCCGGCGCCCTGCGCGTGCTGCGCGAGCGGGGGCGGCGGGTCCCCGACGACGTCGCCGTCATCGGCTTCGACGACATGCTGCCGCTCGCCGAGCAGACGGAACCGCCGCTCACCACGGTCCGTCAGGACATCGAGGAGATGGGGCGGCTGATGGCCCGCCTGCTCCTGCGCGACCTCGACCGCGGCAACGGCGGCGAGAACGAGCCGGGCGGCCCTTCGAACGTGATACTGCCGACGACCCTGGTACGCCGCGCCTCCGCGTAGCCCGCCGTTACCGGCCGCCCCGGTCGCGCGAGCGGGTCAGGTCAGGTCGGGCCGGGCTCGTGTTCAGCCCTGCTGCTGCGGCGCGCTCCTGATCACCGCGAAGCGCGCACCGTACGGGTCCGCGAGCCTGGCGATCCTGCCGACGCCCTCCACGTCCGTCGGCGCCATCCGTACCTTCCCGCCCAGCTCCTGCGCCCGGCCCGCGACGGCGTCCGTGTCCTCGACCTCGAAGTACGGCAGCCAGTACGGCTGGGATCCGGCCTCGGTGGGATCGTCGGCCAGCGGGACGACACCGCCGAACATGGCGTCCTCCCCGGTGCCGGCGGGGTTGATACAGGTGTAGCTGCCGCCGCCGGGGAACGGCACGGCCGAGGTGTCCCAGCCGAACACGGAATGGTAGAAGGCGGCGGCCGCGGCGACGTCCGGGGTGTAGAGCTCGACCCAGCACAGCGAACCCGTGTCGCCGGCCACCTCGATGCCCTTGTTCCGGCCCTGCTGCCAGACGCCGAAGGTGGCGCCCGCCCGGTCGGCCAGGATCGCCAGGTGGCCCTCGCCCATCACGTCCATGGGCGGCGCGAGCACGGCGCCCCTGGCCTTCTCGGCCGACGCCGCCGTGGCCTCGGCGTCGGGGCTCTGGAAGTGCACGGTCCAGGAGGGCGGACCCTGCTCCCCGGTGCTCTGCATGCCGCCGGCGACGGTCTTGCCGTCCAGCTGGAAGAAGCCGTATCCCCCGGCGTCGGGTCCCGCCGACCGGAAGGTCCAGCCGAAGAGCGCGCCGTAGAAGGACTGGGCGCCGTCCATGTCGGAGGTGCCGAGGTCGACCCAGTTGGGAGCGCCGGTGACGAAACGGGTGGTGAGCATGAGAGCCCTCCTCGAGGTGGTCCCGTTGTCTGCTCTCACGAGTCTCGCACCGCCCACTGACAACCGCCGCGCGCGCCGCCGTGCGTCCGGGTGAGCGGGGGTCCATCATCGGGGCGGTACCCGTGGTGGCGCGGGGCGGCCGGGGAGGACCGGGGGCCGAGGGAAGGGCGAGGGGCGGGACGCGGTGTCGACCGGGCGCGACCAGGCGTTGATCAGGCGTTGATCGGACGTTTTTCGGCCGACGGCACGATCGGCGTCATGCACATCGACACGATGACCTCACCCGGCCTCGCCTGGCAGGAGCAGGCGCTGTGCGCACAGACCGGTGCCGACTTCTTCTTCCCCGAGCCGGGCAGCTCGGTGCGTGAGGCGAAGCGCATCTGCGGGATGTGCGAGATGCGCCCGGCGTGCCTGGAGTACGCGTTGGACAACGACGAGCGCTTCGGAGTCTGGGGCGGCCTGTCGGAGAAGGAACGGCTGCACCTGAGGCGCGGCACCGACGGCTGAACCGGCCCCGGCGCGGCTCGGCGGGGGCGCGGAGCCGCGCCGGTGAACGGGGGGAAGCGGGGGAGCGGGGGAAAAGGGGGACGTCGGGGGGGGGGGGGGGGGGGGGGCCCCCGCCCCCCCCCCCCGCGGGGGGGGGGGGGGGGGGGGGCGCGGGGGGGGGGGGGGGGGGGGGGGGGGGGGCCCCCCCCCCCCCACGACGGACGGCGGTTCGTCAGTGGGCGGCGCGCGCCGCCATACGGGCCTTGCGGGCCGCGAGCTTCTCGTCGAACTTCAGCGCCTCGCTGTCGAGGCCGTTCATGAACAGGCCGAGCTCCTCCTGGGCGCGCAGGCCCTCGGGGCCGAAACCGTCCATGTCCAGGACCTTGAGGTGGCGCAGGACCGGCTGCAGCACGTCGTCGTGGTGGATGCGCATGTTGTAGACCTCGCCGATCGCCATCTGCGCGGCGGCCCGCTCGAAGCCGGGCATACCGTGTCCGGGCATCCGGAAGTTGACGACGACGTCCCGCACGGCCTGCATGGTGAGGTCGGGGGCGAGCTCGAACGAGGCCTTCAGCAGATTGCGGTAGAAGACCATGTGCAGGTTCTCGTCGGTGGCGATGCGCGCCAGCATCCGGTCGCAGACGGGGTCGCCCGACTGGTGGCCGGTGTTGCGGTGCGAGATGCGGGTCGCCAGCTCCTGGAAGGCGACGTAGGCGACGGAGTGCAGCATCGAGTGGCGGTTGTCCGACTCGAAGCCCTCGCTCATGTGCGCCATCCGGAACGCTTCCAGCTGGTCCGGGTCCACGGCACGCGAGGCGAGGAGGTAGTCGCGCATCACGATGCCGTGCCGGCCCTCCTCCGCCGTCCAGCGGTGCACCCAGGTGCCCCAGGCGCCGTCGCGGCCGAACAGCGAGGCGATCTCGTGGTGGTAGCTCGGCAGGTTGTCCTCGGTGAGGAGGTTGACGACCAGGGCGATCCGGCCGATCTCCGTCACCTTGGACTGCTCCTTGCCCCAGGCCTCGCCGTCCTCGAAGAGGCCGGGGAAGTTGCGGGCGTCGCTCCACGGCACGTACTCGTGGGGCATCCAGTCCTTCGCCACCTTCAGGTGGCGGTTGAGTTCCTGCTCGACCACTTCCTCCAGCGCGTACAGCAGCCGTGCGTCGGTCCATTCGGACGGACTGGCGAGTTGGGGGGAAGTGATCGTCACGGGTACTCCAGGGGACGGGAGAACTGAGCGGGTGCAGAACCTACGGCATCGTAGGCTACGTCTCCGTAGGTTACGACACCGTAGGTTAAGTGCACCGTAAAGACCGCTGATCAACAGGGGTCCCGGGGTCCGCTCCACCCCTCACGGGAATGCACGGGGCCCGCAGCTCCGGGTACCCGTACGGCCTACTCTGTCACCTGTTCAGACGTACAGCTCCCGCAGCCGTACCGAGAGGCACGTCACACAGCCCTCCAGCTTCTCGAACTCGCCGATGTCCACGAGCACCGGCGCGTACCCGAGGTCCGCGAACAGCTCAGCCGTCCTCGGCGCGCTCGCCGCCATCAGCAGCCGGTCGCCGCCCAGCAGCACCATGTGGGCGCCGGACTCCTCCGGTACCGGCAGGAAGCGCGGGAAGAGCGACGGCGTCTCCACGTACCTCTCGTGCCCGACGACCGTGCCGACCGGCAGCGCGGTGACCGCGGACTTCAGATGCAGCACCTTGCTCACCGGTACGGGCACGACGCGCGCCCCGAGCGGTTCGAAGACCGTCCGCAGCCGCTGGACCCCGGCCGCGTCGGTCCTCCCGCCGCGGCCCACGTACAGGGTGTCGCCGACCTTCAGGACGTCGCCGCCGTCGAGTGTGGCCGGCTCCCGGACCCGGTTGACCGAGCAGCCGAGCCGGGCCACGGCCTCCTCGACACCGGGGGTCTCGGCGCGCCGGGACTCTGCGCCGGGGCGCGCGATGAGCGCGACGTTGCGGAAGACCACGACGGCGTCCTCGACGAACACGGAGTCGGGGCAGTCGTCGGCCGGCTCCACCTCGACGGTCTCCCAGCCGTGCGCCCGCAGCGCCTCCCCGTACGCCTCCCACTGCTCCGTGGCCAGCTCGACGTCCACGTCCGTGCGCTCGACGTGTGTCACCAGGCCCTCGGCGAGACGCGGACCGGGGCGGCGGACGAGTGCCTTCTGGCTGGACACGGGCGGTTCTCCTCGGCAGGGGGTGTCGGCGCACATCATGCACCGCGCCCGGCCGTGGACAGAAGACCCCACGGCCGCCCCGCCCGGGGCGGGCGCCGCCCTGCGCCGTCGGTGACCCGGCGGCCGGGCGGACCCGCCCCTTCGGGGGTCCGCTACCCGGGGAGCCCGAAGGACCCCCGCTCGCCGACCGCCTCCGCGGTCGTCTCGCTGAGCCGGCCGTCCAGCACCAGCCAGCGGGTGATCCCGATGGACTCCAGGAACGGCACGTCGTGGCCGGCCACGATCAGCGCGCCCTCGTAGGACTCGAGGGCGCTGGTGAGCCGGCGGACGCTCGCCATGTCGAGGTTGTTCGTCGGCTCGTCCAGCATCAGCAGCTGCGGGGCGGGCTCGGCGAGCATCAGCGCGGCGAGTGCCGCGCGGAAGCGTTCGCCTCCGGAGAGCGTCGCCGCGAGCTGGTCGGCTCGGGCGCCCTTGAACAGGAAGCGGGCCAGCCGCGCCCGGACCCTGTTGTTGGTGGCGCCCGGAGCGAAACGGGCCACGTTCTCGGCGACGGTGAGTCTGTCGTCGAGCACGTCCAGCCGCTGCGGTAGGAACCGCATCGGCACGTGCGCGTGGACCTCGCCACGGACCGGCTCCAGCTCCCCGGCGATCGTCCGCAGCAGCGTGGTCTTGCCCGCGCCGTTGCGCCCGATCAGGGCGATCCGCTCGGGTCCGCGCAGGTCGAGACCCCCTTCCACGCGCGCGCCGTACCGGAGCTCCAGGTCCATGAGGGTGAGCACGCTCCGGCCGGGCGGCACCGCCGTGTACGGCAGTTCGACGCGGATCTCGTCGTCGTCGCGCACCGCCTCGACCGCCTCGTCGAGACGCTCCCTGGCCTCGGTGAGCCGTTCCTCGTGCAGGATGCGGTGCTTGCCCGCGGACTCCTGGGCGGCGCGTTTGCGCGCCCCCATGACGATCTTCGGCTCGCGCTTGCTGTCCTGCATCTTCTGGCCGTACCGCTTGCGGCGGGCCAGCTTGACCTGCGCGTCGGCGAGTTCGCGCTTCTGCTTCCTGAGATCCGACTCGGCGACCCGCACCATGCGTTCGGCCGCGTCCTGTTCGACGGCCAGCGCCTCCTCGTAGGCGGAGTAGTTGCCGCCGAACCAGGTGACCTCGCCCGACCGCAGATCGGCGATCTGGTCGACCAGGTCGAGCAGTTCACGGTCGTGACTGACCACGACCATGACCCCGGGCCATGCCGACACGGCCGCGTACAGGCGCCGGCGGGCGTGGAGGTCGAGGTTGTTGGTGGGCTCGTCGAGCAGGAGCACGTCGGGCCGGCGCAGCAGCAGCGCGGCCAGACGCAGCAGCACCGACTCGCCGCCGGAGACCTCCCCGATGGTGCGGTCCAGGTCGATGTGGCCGAGTCCGAGTTCACCGAGGGTCGCCCGGGCGCGCTCCTCGGCGTCCCAGTCGTCGCCGACGGCCGTGAAGTGCTCCTCGGCGACGTCGCCCGCCTCGATGGCGTGCAGCGCGGCGCGCGCGGCGGCGATGCCGAGCGCCTCGTCGACCCTCAGGCCGGTGTCGAGCGTGACGTTCTGCGGCAGGTACCCGATCTCGCCGGCGACGCGTACGGCGCCGTCGGCGGGGACGAGCTCACCGGCGATCAGCTTCAGCAGGGTCGACTTGCCCGACCCGTTGACGCCGACCAGTCCGGTCCGGCCGGGGCCGAAGGCGACCTGGAGTCCGTCGAACACATCGGTGCCGTCCGGCCAGGCGAAGGCGAGAGAGGTACAGGTGATGGAGGTGGGGGCGGTAGACATGAGCAGGCCTCGCGGTTGCTTGGAGTGGTCGGGGCAACGCGTATCGGGACACCGCGAGGCGACGACGCTCCACCGCAGAGGCGGGGCCACAAGCCGGGAAGGGCGGAAGGAGAGGGCCCTGTTCCGGGGGACGGCTCGTATGCCGAGGTCGCACGCTGCGCACACGGGAGCGGGGCCGCCAGGGGCCGCGCGGGGTGTGACGCGGTGTCTCCAGACCTCAGACGAGCAACGTCCTTCTCCGATCGACGACAACAGAACCGCTGTACACGGTAGGAGCGGGCAGAAGAGGTGTCAACGCGTTAACGTGACGCGCCCTCGACCGGCAAGGCGGCCGCACGCTTGGGGCCGCGAAGGAGGTCCCCGTGCCCGACGGCTCGCTCTCGCTGCCCGCCCGGCTCTACCTGCTGGCCTGGGACACCACGAAACTCAAGGTCTCCGGGGCGACCCACCTCCACCATCTGGTGCGGGCCGGCGCCCTCACCGAACTGGCCCAGCGGGGGCTGCTCGCCGACGTGGACGGGATCGCGACGCCCGTCGACCTCGACGCCCGTACGGAGGACCTCGCCCTCGACGGACTGCTGGAGCTCATCCAGGAGTCCCGGCCGCGCAGGTGGAAGGCCTGGGTCACGCTGCGGGCGCGGGTCACCCTCGACGCCGTACGGGCGCAGCTCGCCGCCGACGGATATCTGCGCGCCGAGAAGAAGCGCGTGTTCGGGGTCTTCCCGTCCGTGGAGTACGTGCTGGCGCGGCCGTCCGCCGTCGAGCGGCTGCGCGCCGAGGCCCGCCTGGTGCTGGAGGGCCCGCTGCCCGTCGGCGAGGTCGCCGACCGCGACGCGGCGCTCGTCGCCCTGGCCGCCGCGGCCGAACTGCGTACGCTCGTCCCCGGCCGGGACCGCAAGCGCCACAAGGACCGGATCGACGCGCTGACCGACCGCGGCGGAGCGGCGGCCCCGGCCCTGCGCAAGGTCATCCAGGAGGTCCGTACGGCGGTGGCCGTCGCGGTGACGTCGGCATCGGCGACGACCGCCTCGGCGCCCGGCTGACGGCCCGGACCCGTGCTGTGCCGCCGCCGTCGGACGTGCGTGCTCAGCACGCGTCGCGCATCAGCTCCGCGAGGCCGTGGTCCAGGTCCAGCTGACGGTGCTCGTGGCCCAGCGGCACCAGGTCCGTCGTGCGCGCGAGGAAGTCCCGCAGCTCGCCCGAGCGGATGTGGACCACGGCGGTGCCCTCGGGGGCGTGGAACTCCATGACGGTGCGGTCGTAGCCGTAGGGCCGCACCCGGACGTCGCCGTGTCCCTCGGAGCGCTCCATCCCGGACACCAGCAGTTCGCGCGCGAACGTCCAGCAGACCTCGACGCCCTCCAGCGTGGCCGGCGCGGGGAAGGTCATCCGGACGGCGAACGGGTCGCCGATGTCGTAGTGGAGCGTGGCGGGAATGCTCGGCATCCGCGGCGCGGCGGCGACGAGGCGGGCCTCTACGGGCTGCTCGATGAGGGTGGACAACGCCTTGCTCCCTTGTGACGGCTGGACAGGCTCCGGGCGGATGCGGCCGTGCACTTGAACAGACGAAGGAATCGGCCAGTCCGTGCACCTGTGGAGCGAGTGACCTCTGTCACCGAGTCCATTCCCCGGGGTGATTCATTTCTCGTCCCGAGGAAGGCGTGGGCGGCCGGCCGCCCACCGCGCGGCCCGGGACCTGCCGTGATTGCCTCGGGAGCGGGTACACGGTCAGCCGACACGAAAGGAAGTGAGCGGTCATGCCCCGTGGTTCGAGTCCCAAGCGGGAACGCCAGTACGAGCACATCAAGGAGAGCGCGCGGGATCGCGGTGAGAGCGAGGGGCGTGCCGAGGAGATCGCCGCGCGCACCGTGAACAAGGAGCGGGCCCGCTCGGGTGAGTCGAAGAACGCGAGCCGTTCGTCCACCCAGGACAAGTCGTCCGGCGAGCGCGGGGGACAGCGCTCGCACCAGGGGGCCCAGGGGCCGACCTACGACCAGCTGTACGCGGAGGCCAAGCGGCGCAACGTCCACGGCCGCTCGGACATGAACAAGCAGCAGCTGAAGCGCGCTCTCGGCGACAAGTGACGGCGCCCGCCTCCGGGCCGTCCGTGACGCCGGGCGGCCCGGCGGAGCCGGATCAGCCGAGCGGTTCCCGGTACCGCTCCAGCGCGGGAGCCGTCTTCGTGGCGACGAACTCGGTGATCCGGTAGGTGCAGGCGCCCGCGACGGCGAACGGGTCGCGGCCGGTGATCTCCTCGATCCGCGCCCGGTCGGCACCGGCGGCCAGGATCACGCCCCCGGTGCGCGGCTCGATGCGCCCGGAAGCCAGGAACACCCCTGCCGCGTACTGCTCGTCCAGCCACGCGACGTGCGCCTCGAGAAGCGCGTCGACCTCTTCGAGCGGGACCGTGTAGGTCAGTTCCAGTACGAACATGATCGCGAGCCTACCCTCGTGGCACCGCCGCCCCGCCGACGGGTCCGTACGCTCGTCCCCATCATGACGAACGTACCTGTTCCCGCGGGATGGCCCGCAACCGAAGAGCAAGCCCGCGCCGTCCAGGACGAGTTGAGGGACCGGCTGATCCTCGGCGAGCCGGGCCCGCCGCCCGGCACCGGACGGGTGACCGGGGTCGACGTGGCCTACGACGACGCGCGCGACCTCGTCGCGGCCGCCGCCGTCGTCCTGGACGCGGCGAGCCTCGACGTCGTCGCCGAGACCACGGCCGTGGGTCGGATCTCGTTCCCGTACGTGCCCGGTCTGCTCGCCTTCCGGGAGCTGCCCACCGTGCTGGCCGCGCTCGACGCGCTGCCGTGCCCGCCGGGCACCGTGGTGTGCGACGGCTACGGCCTGGCCCACCCGCGCCGCTTCGGTCTCGCCTGCCACCTGGGCGTGCTCACCGGACTGGCCACGATCGGCGTCGCCAAGAACCCCTTCGTCTTCTCCCACGAAGAGCCGGGCGCCTCGCGGGGCTCGGCGTCCCCGCTGCTGGCGGGCGAGGAGGAGGTGGGCCGTGCCCTGCGCACCCGGGACGGCGTCAAGCCGGTGTTCGTCTCCGCCGGCCACCGGGTGAGCCTCGACACGGCGTGCGCGCACACGCTGGCGCTCACTCCGAGATACCGCCTCCCGGAGACGACCCGCAGGGCCGACGCCCTGTGCCGGCGCGCCCTCGCGGAGGCCACCCCGGTGTGACCGGCGTGTGTCCCCGGGCGCGGGCGCCCGAGGTCGGTCACAATTGGCCAAGCGCTTGCTCGCCCGGGGTTGTGCACGCAGGACCCCGTTCCTAACATCGCTGATGTTACATCGGTTGTGTCACAGTGCTGGGGGTTCCATGGCAGCGTCGGGAACGGCGGGGAACGGGCCGCTCACCGGGGTGCGCGTGGTGGAGCTGGCCGGGATCGGCCCCGGCCCGTTCGCCGCCATGCTGCTCGCCGACCTCGGCGCCGACGTGGTCCGGGTGGACCGGCCGGGCGGCGCCGGGCTCGGCATCGACCCCGAGTACGACATCACCAACCGCAACAAGCGCTCGGTCCTCGTCGACCTGAAGGACGCGGACGGGCCCGCCCGCGTCCTCGACCTGGTGGAACGGGCCGACGTACTGGTCGAGGGGTACCGCCCTGGCGTCGCCGAACGCCTCGGCGTCGGCCCCGGCGCCTGCCACGCCCGCAACCCCCGGCTCGTCTACGGCAGGATGACCGGCTGGGGGCAGGACGGCCCGCTCGCCCCGCGCGCCGGCCACGACATCGGCTACATCGCCGTGACCGGCACCCTCGGCATGATCGGCCCGCCCGGCGAGCCGCCCGTCGTCCCCGCCAACCTCGTCGGCGACTACGCGGGCGGCTCCCTCTACCTGGTCGTCGGCATCCTCGCCGCGCTCCACCACGCCCGCGCGAGCGGCACCGGCCAGGTCGTGGACGCGGCGATCGTCGACGGCGCCGCGCACCTCGCCTCGATGATCCACGGCATGGTCGCGGCCGGTGCCTGGCAGGACCGCCGGGGCGCCAACCTCCTCGACGGCGGCTGCCCGTTCTACGGCACCTACGCGACGTCCGACGGCCGGCACATGGCGGTCGGCGCCCTCGAACAGAGGTTCTACGACGAGTTCGCCGCCCTGCTCGGCCTGGACGACGCGGCACCGCTGCGGGCGGACCCGGCCCGCTGGGACGAGCTGCGCGAGCGGGTCGCCGCCCGCTTCCGGACCCGTACCCGCGCCGAGTGGACCGCCGTCTTCGAGGGCACCGACGCCTGCGTGGCGCCGGTGCTCACCCTGCGCGAGGCGCCGGACCACCCGCACCTGGCGGCCCGCTCCACCTTCACCGGCCACGGCGGCATCACCCAGCCCGCCCCGGCACCCCGCTTCTCCACGACGCCCACCACCGTCCGGAGCGGGCCCGCCCGGCCCGGCGCCGACACGGCGGACGTGGCCCGCGACTGGGACGTACCCCGGCTGACCAAGGACGGCGACTGACCGATGGAACGGCAGATCTTCACCGCGGACCACGACGCGTTCCGCGAGACCGTGCGCACCTTCCTCGCCAAGGAGGTGCGGCCGCACTACGACCAGTGGGAGAAGGACGGCATCACCTCCCGCGCCGCCTGGCGCGCCGCCGGCGAGCAGGGCCTGCTCGGCCTCGCGGTCCCCGAGGAGTACGGAGGCGGCGGCGAGCCAGACTTCCGCTACAGCGCCGTCCTCGCCGAGGAGCTCACCCGCGCCGGGGCGCCGGGGCTCGCGATCGGGCTGCACAACGACATCATCGGGCCGTACCTGACCGGACTCGGCACCGACGAGCAGAAGCGGCGCTGGCTGCCGGGCTTCTGCGACGGCTCCCTGATCACGGCCATCGCGATGACCGAACCCGGCGCCGGATCCGACCTCCAGGGCATCCGGACGCACGCCGAGGACAAGGGCGACCACTGGCTGCTCAACGGCTCCAAGACCTTCATCTCCAACGGGATCCTCGCCGACCTCGTCGTCGTGGTCGCGCGGACCACGCCCGAGGGCGGCGCGAAGGGCCTGTCCCTGCTGGTCGTCGAGCGCGGCATGGACGGCTTCGAGCGCGGCCGCAACCTCGACAAGATCGGCCAGAAGGCCCAGGACACCGCCGAGCTGTTCTTCCACGACGTCCGCGTGCCCAAGGAGAACCTGCTCGGACAGCTCGACGGCGCCTTCGTCCACCTGATGACCAACCTCGCCCAGGAGCGCCTGGCCATCGCCGTCGCCGGGATCGCCACCGCCGAGCACCTCCTGGAGATCACCACCCGGTACGTGAAGGAGCGCGAGGCCTTCGGGCGCCCGCTCTCCAGGCTCCAGCACATCCGGTTCGAGATAGCCGAGATGGCCACCGAGTGCGCCGTGACCCGCACCTTCGTCGACCGCTGCGTCGTCGACCACTCCGAGGGGCGGCTCGACGCGGTGCACGCCTCGATGGCCAAGTGGTGGGCGACCGAGCTGCAGAAGCGCGTCGCCGACCGCTGCCTGCAACTCCACGGCGGATACGGCTACATGACCGAGTACGCCGTCGCCAGGGCCTTCACCGACGGCCGCATCCAGACCATCTACGGCGGGACCACCGAGATCATGAAGGAGATCATCGGCCGGTCCCTGCTCGGCTGACCCCGCCCCCGCCCCGCCCCTCCCGAAAGGCTCACCAGTGAGTACCGAAGCGTACGTGTACGACGCGATCCGCACCCCGCGCGGCCGTGGCAAGGCGGGCGGCGCCCTGCACGGCACCAAGCCCATCGACCTCGTCGTCGGCCTCATCCACGAGATCCAGACCCGGTTCCCCGGCCTCGACCCCGCCGCCATCGACGACGTCGTCCTCGGCGTCGTCGGCCCGGTCGGCGACCAGGGCTCCGACATCGCCCGGATCGCCGCCATCGCCGCCGGTCTGCCCGACACCGTCGCGGGCGTCCAGGAGAACCGCTTCTGCGCCTCCGGCCTCGAGGCCGTCAACCTCGCCGCGATGAAGGTCCGCTCCGGCTGGGAGGACCTGGTGCTCGCGGGCGGCGTCGAGTCCATGTCCCGGGTGCCGATGGCGTCCGACGGCGGCGCCTGGTTCGCCGACCCGATGACCAACCTGGCCACCAACTTCGTCCCCCAGGGCATCGGCGCCGACCTCATCGCGACCATCGAGGGCTTCAGCCGCCGCGACGTCGACGAGTACGCGGCCCTCTCCCAGGAGCGGGCCGCCGCGGCCTGGAAGGACGGCCGCTTCGGCCGGTCCGTGGTCCCGGTGAAGGACCGCAGCGGCCTCGTCGTCCTGGACCACGACGAGCACCTGCGCCCCGGCACCACCGCCGACTCCCTCGCCCGGCTCAAGCCGTCCTTCGCGGACATCGGCGACCTCGGCGGCTTCGACGCGGTGGCCCTGCAGAAGTACCACTGGGTCGAGGCCATCGACCACGTCCACCACGCGGGCAACTCCTCCGGCATCGTCGACGGCGCCTCCCTCGTCGCGGTCGGCTCCAAGGAGGTCGGCGAGCGCCACGGGCTCACCCCGCGCGCCCGGATCGTCTCCGCCGCCGTCTCCGGCTCGGAGCCCACCATCATGCTCACCGGTCCCGCGCCCGCCACCCGCAAGGCGCTCGCCAAGGCCGGTCTGACCATCGACGACATCGACCTCGTCGAGATCAACGAGGCGTTCGCCGCCGTCGTCCTGCGCTTCGTCAAGGACATGGGCCTGTCCCTGGACAAGGTCAACGTCAACGGCGGCGCCATCGCGCTCGGCCACCCGCTCGGCGCCACCGGCGCGATGATCCTCGGCACCCTGATCGACGAGCTGGAGCGCCAGGACAAGCGCTACGGCCTCGCCACCCTCTGCGTCGGCGGCGGCATGGGCATCGCGACCGTCGTCGAGCGCCTCTAGCACCCCAGCGGACCACCACCCCTCTACGGAGACCGGAGACCTTCGTCATGACCGAGAGCACCACCATCCGCTGGGAACAGGACGAGACCGGCGTCGTCACGCTCGTCCTCGACGACCCCGACCAGTCCGCCAACACCATGAACCAGGCTTTCAGGGACTCGATCGCGGCGATCGCCGAACGCGCCGAGACCGAGAAGGACTCCATCCGCGGCATCATCTACACCTCCGCCAAGAAGACCTTCTTCGCGGGAGGCGACCTCAAGGACATGATGAAGGTCGGCCCCGGACAGGCCCAGCAGGCCTTCGAGACCGGTACGGCCATCAAGTCCTCCCTGCGCCGCATCGAGACCCTCGGCAAGCCCGTCGTCGCCGCGATCAACGGCGCGGCCCTCGGCGGCGGCTACGAGATCGCCCTCGCCTCCCACCACCGCGTCGCCCTCGACGCCCCCGGCTCCAAGATCGGCCTGCCCGAGGTCACCCTCGGTCTGCTGCCGGCCGGCGGCGGCGTCACCCGCACCGTCCGCCTCATGGGCATCGCCGACGCCCTGCTGAAGGTGCTGCTCCAGGGCACCCAGTACTCCCCGAAGCGGGCCCTGGAGAACGGCCTCGTCCACGAGGTGGCCGCCACCCCCGAGGACATGCTGGCCAAGGCGCGCGCCTTCATCGACGCCCACCCCGAGTCGCAGCAGCCCTGGGACAGGCCCGGCTACCGCATCCCCGGCGGCACCCCGGCCAGCCCGAAGTTCGCCGCCAACCTGCCCGCCTTCCCGGCCAACCTGAGGAAGCAGCTGAACGGTGCCCCCTACCCGGCCCCGCGCAACATCCTCGCGGCCGCCGTCGAGGGCTCCCAGGTCGACTTCGAGACCGCCCTGGTCATCGAGGCCCGCTACTTCACCGAGCTGGTCACCGGGCAGACCGCGAAGAACATGATCCAGGCGTTCTTCTTCGACCTCCAGGCCGTCAACTCCGGGGCCAACCGGCCGAAGGACGTGCCGAAGCGTGAGGTCCGCCGCGTCGCGGTGCTCGGCGCCGGGATGATGGGCGCGGGTATCGCCTACTCGTGCGCCCGCGCCGGCATCGACGTCGTCCTCAAGGACGTCGCCCTGGAGGCCGCCGTCAAGGGCAAGGGCTACTCCGAGAAGCTGTGCGCCAAGGCGGTCTCCCGGGGACGCACCACCCAGGAGAAGGCGGACGCGCTGCTCGCCCGCATCACCCCCACCGCCGACCCGCGCGACGTCGCGGGCTGCGACGCCGTCATCGAGGCCGTCTTCGAGGACACCGCGCTCAAGCACAAGGTGTTCCAGGAGATCCAGCACCTCGTCGAGCCCGACGCGCTGCTGTGCTCCAACACCTCCACCCTGCCCATCACCGCGCTCGCCGAGGGCGTGGAGCGCCAGGCCGACTTCATCGGCCTGCACTTCTTCTCACCCGTGGACAGGATGCCGCTGGTCGAGATCATCAGGGGCGAGCGCAGCGGCGACGAGGCGCTGGCCCGCGCCTTCGACCTCGTACGGCAGATCGACAAGACACCGATCGTCGTCAACGACTCGCGCGGCTTCTTCACCTCCCGGGTCATCGGCCACTTCATCAACGAGGGTGTCGCGATGGTCGCCGAGGGCATCGAGCCCGCCTCCGTCGAACAGGCGGCCGCCCAGGCCGGCTACCCGGCCAAGGTCCTCTCCCTGATGGACGAGTTGACGCTCACCCTGCCCCGCAAGATCCGCGCCGAGTCCCGGCGGGCCGTCGAGGAGGCGGGCGGCACCTGGACCCCGCACCCCGCGGAGACGGTCATCGACCGCATGGTCGACGAGTTCGGCCGGCCCGGGCGCAGCGGCGGTGCGGGGTTCTACGAGTACGGCGAGGACGGCGCCCGCGGAAGGCTCTGGCCCGGCCTGCGCGAGCACTTCACCAAGCCCGGGTACGAGATCCCGTTCGAGGACATGCGGGAGCGGATGCTGTTCTCCGAGGCGCTGGACACCGTCCGGCTGCTGGAGGAGGGCGTCCTGACGTCCGTCGCCGACGCCAACATCGGTTCGGTCTTCGGGATCGGCTTCCCCGGCTGGACCGGCGGCGTCCTGCAGTACATCAACGGCTACGAGGGCGGACTGCCCGGATTCGCGGCACGCGCGCGTGAGCTCGCCGAGCGCTACGGGGAGCGGTTCGAGCCGCCGGCGCTGCTCGTCGGGAAGGCGGAGAAGGGCGAGCGGTTCAGCGACGCGCGCTGACGCGCGGCGGACGGCGGCGGCCCGGGGTGTCCCGAGCCGCCGCCGCCGGGGCGAGCGGCTCAGGAGTCCTTGAGCCGCTGCCTCAGCTCCTCCTTGAGGGAGCGCTGGAAGGTGGTGAGCAGCGCCTGCACCACCATCGGCTGCATGTGCGCCGACAGGGACTTCATGGCCGCGACGTGCTCCGCGTCCGGCTCCTGCTCCCGGCGAGGCTCCCACACCTCCTCGCGGAACATCCGCGCCAGTTCGTGGGCCGCCTCCCGCGCGTGCTCCATCAGGACGGTGCGTGCCGCCAGGATCGTCTCGTGCGCGATCGGCACGTCCAGGAGCTGCACGCCGAGCCGCAGCAGCCCCGGGTCCACGCTGAAGACGCCGGGGGCCGCCGTGCGCACCACGACGTTCATCGCGGCGAGCCGGTCCAGGTCCTCCCCGGTCAGCGGCCGCCCGGCGCGCCGCTCCAGCTCGGCCCGGGACATGTCCTCCGCCGCGTCCGGGGCCCAGGAGGCCACGACGGCGCGGTGGATGGCGAGGTCGCGGGCGCTGAGATCGGCGGGCAGCTGGTGCAGATACCGCTCGATCGCGGCGAGCGTCATGCCCTGGTGCTGCAGTTCCTCGATGAGCGCCAGCCGGGACAGGTGCCGCTGCCCGTAGAGACCCACCCGCCTCGGGCCGAGCACGGGCGGGGGCAGCAGGCCCTTGGTGCCGTAGAAGCGGACCGTGCGGACGGTGACGCCCGCACGCGCGGCCAGTTCGTCCACCGTGAGGTCCGGCTCCCCGTCGTCCTCGGCGGTCCGTCCGTCCCGCGCCGCAGGCTCCCCGGTGTCCGTCGCCATCGCAGCCCCTCACCTCTCGGTGTCACATCGATCAGGTGGCACAGTATTGCTGTCTCACCAGTGTTGTGAAACCACCCTCCCGATCGCCCTCCCGACCCGCCCCCACCGTGTGAGATGCGCCGCGGTGTGAGGCGTGCCACCGCATGCCGGGAGAGCTTCGGGGAAGGTGGCGCACTGGTCCGTGCCGCCCGCGAAGCGGGACGGGCCGGACCCACCCCCCACCGGGACACCCGAGCACGCAGTGCGTCGGGCGCACCAGAGAGTAGATCCACCCGTGAGCAAGGACGCCGTAGACACGGCCGCGGTCGCGTCCCCCACCGTCGCGACCACGACGCCCGCGGACGCGGGCGACGCCGGTTACAGCAAGGACCTCAAGGCCCGCCACGTCAACATGATCGCGATCGGCGGCGCGATCGGCACCGGACTCTTCCTGGGGGCGGGCGGCCGCCTCCACTCCGCCGGCCCCGCGCTGGCCCTCGCCTACCTCGTCTGCGGCGTCTTCGCCTTCTTCGTCGTACGCGCCCTCGGTGAGCTGGTCCTCTACCGGCCCTCGTCGGGTTCCTTCGTGTCGTACGCGCGCGAGTTCCTGGGGGAGAAGGGCGCCTACGTCGCCGGCTGGATGTACTTCCTCAACTGGTCGACGACCGGCATCGCCGACATCACGGCGATCGCCCTCTACACCCACTACTGGAGCCTGTTCACCGACATCCCCCAGTGGGTGCTGGCCCTGATCGCCCTCGCGGTGGTCCTGACCGTGAACCTGATCTCGGTGAAGATCTTCGGCGAGATGGAGTTCTGGTTCTCCGTCGTCAAGGTGGCGGCCCTCGTGGCCTTCATGTGCGTCGGCGTGTTCCTGCTGGTCACCCAGCACGACGTGGGCGGCCGGACGCCGGGGCTCGGCGCCGTCACGGACAACGGCGGCCTCCTCCCGCACGGGCTGATGCCCGTCGTCATCGTCATGCAGGGCGTCGTCTTCGCCTACGCGTCCCTCGAACTGGTGGGCGTCGCGGCCGGCGAGACGGCCGAGCCGCACAAGGTCGTGCCGCGCGCGGTGAACTCCATCATGTGGCGCGTGGGCCTCTTCTACGTCGGCTCGGTCGTCCTGCTGGCGCTGCTGCTGCCCGGCTCGGTGTACTCGGCCGACGAGTCCCCGTTCGTGACGGTCCTGTCGCGCATCGGCGTCCCGGCGGCCGGCGACGTGATGAACCTGGTCGTGCTGACGGCCGCCATGTCGTCGCTGAACTCCGGCCTGTACTCCACCGGCCGCATCCTGCGCTCGATGGCGACCGCCGGCTCCGCGCCCCGGTTCACGGCACGGATGAACCGCAGCCAGGTCCCCTACGGCGGCATCCTGCTGACCTCCGCCGTGTGCGTCCTGGGCGTCGGCCTCAACTACCTGATGCCCAACCGTGCCTTCGAGATCGTCCTGAACGTGGCGTCCCTCGGCATCATCAGCACCTGGGTGATCATCATGGTCTGCCACCTGGCGTTCGTCCGCCGCGCCAGGGAGGGCCTGCTCAGCCGGCCGTCCTTCCGGCTCCCCGGCAGCCCGGTCACCGAGATCGTCACCATCGCGTTCCTGCTCGCCGTCCTCGGCCTGATGGGGAACGACCCCGAGGTGGGCCGCAAGACCCTCTACCTCGTCCCGCTCCTCGCCGTCCTGCTCACCGCGGGCTGGTTCGTCGTCCGCCGCCGCGTCAGCGCCGCCGAGGACCGGGAGCTGACCCGGCTCACGAACGGCTAGGCCCGGTCCCGGTCCGGGTCCTCCGGTCTCCTACGATGAAAAGATGACGTGGGAGACCGGGGGGAAGTCCGAAGAGCCGGACGGGGCGGGGCGGCGGGACCCCGCCCCGCCGCCCGTCGGCGGAATCCTCTGGAGCGTCGCCGGGGACATCCGGGTGCTGCTCACCCTCCCCTCCGCGCTCACCATGCAGGTCGCGCACCCCGCCGTCGGCGCGGGCGTCGACACGTACTCGGTGTTCCGCACCGACCCCTGGGGCCGCGGCGAGCGGTCCCTGCGCTCGGCGCAGCTGTGGGTGTACGGGGGCGAGGAAGCCGCCGAGGAGGGGCGCCGGCTGCGCCGCCTGCACCGCACCATCCAGGGCACCGACACCCGCGGGCGCCCGTACCACGCGCTCATGCCGGCCAACTACGCCTGGGTGCACGCGACCGGCTTCCCGGTCTTCCGGCACGCGAGCGCCTACCTCCAGCGCCGCCCGTACACCCCGGCCGAGGAGCGGCAGCTGTACGCCGAGTGGCTCCGCGTCGGCCGGATCCTCGGCATCCACGACCGCGACATGCCGCAGACGCTCGAGGAGTTCTGGCCCTACTACCGCAGGATGCTCGCCGAGGAGCTGGAGCTGACCGCGGTCGCCGACGAGCTGACCTCGGTGGACCGGCCGGTGCCGCCCCCGGACCGCGGCCCCCTCGCGCTGAGGCTGCCGCTGCGCCTGCTGTGGCCGGTGCTGTTCCCCCCGATCGCCCGGTTCCGCAGGTTCGCCACGATCGGTCTGATGCCGCCCGACGCGCGGGAGGCGATCGGACTGCCCTGGACGGACGCCCAGGAACGCCGTCTGCGCGCCCTGGGCCGGGTCGTCCGCGTCGTCGTCCCCCTCCTCCCGGAGCGGCTGCGCTACCTCCCGCTGGCGAGGCGCGCCCGCGCCCGGGCCAGGCGCCCCGGCTGACCCGGACGGGGGAGCCCCGGCGGCCCGCCGGGGCTCCCGTGCTGCCGCGGGATCAGCGCGCGTGGACCGCGTTCGTCGCCGCGATCGCCTTCCACGACCTCGGCCGGAGGGGCGGCGCCGCCGCGCGGGTGAGCGCCGCGCCCTTCGCCGCGGACGCGTCCGGCCTCGACGGCTGGTACAGCCAGGTGTCGAAGAGCGCGGCGAGCGGCCGGCCCGAGATCCGCTCGGCGTACTTCAGGAAGTCGCCGACCGTCGCGTTGCCGTACGCGTGCTCCTTCGGCCAGCCCTTCAGCACGGCGAAGAACGCGTCGTCGCCGATCTCGTTCCGCAGCGCCTGGATGGCCAGCGCGCCCCGGTCGTAGACGGCGATGTCGAACTGGTTCTCCGGGCCGGGGTCACCCGGCGCGACCGTCCAGAACGCGTCGCCGGCCGGATGCGACGCGTACACGTAGTCCGCGAGTTCCTGCGCCGTTCCCTCGCCCTCGTGCTCGGACCACAGCCACTGCGCGTAGCGCGCGAAGCCCTCGTTGATCCAGATGTCCTTCCATCCGGCGACGGACACGTCGTCGCCGTACCACTGGTGGGCCAGCTCGTGGACGACGACGGAGACGTTCGAGCCGGACGCGAACTGGCGGGGGCTGTAGAACGGCCGGGTCTGCGTCTCCAGGGCGTAGCCGGTGTTCGTGTTCGGGACGTACCCGCCGAGCGCGTCGAACGGATACGGCCCGAAATACCCGCTCAGCCAGTCGGCGATCTCGCCCGTGCGCTCGACGCTCGCCCGCGCCGCCCCGTCGTTGTCGCCCAGGTCCTTGCTGTAGGCGTTCACGACGGGGATGCCGCTGTCCGAGGTGCCGGTCGTGAGGTCGAACCTGCCGATCGCGAGCGTGGCGAGATACGTCGCCTGCGGCTTGCGGGAGCGCCAGTTGTAGCGGGTCCAGCCGAGGCGGGAGGAGGTCGACTGCAGGGTGCCGTTCGAGATCGCCTGCGTCCCGTCCGGCACGGCCACCGAGACGTCGTACGTGGCCTTGTCGAGGGGGTGGTCGTTGCTGGGGAACCACCACCAGGCGGCCTCGGGCTCGTTGGCCCCGACACCGCCGTCCGGGGTGCGGTGCCAGCTGGTGAAGCCGTACGCCTGCTCGGACGAGGGCACGCCGCGGTAGCGGACGACCACGGTCATGGGGGCGCCCTCTGGCAGCGGGGTCTTCGGGGTGATCTCCAGCTCGTGCTCGCCCGAGTGGGTGAAGGACGCCCTGGCGCCGTTGACCCGCACCTCGCTCACGTCGAGCAGGAAGTCGAGGTCGAACCGGGAGAGGTCCTGCCGGGCGGTGGCCGAGAGGGTCGCCGTGCCCTCCAGTTCGTCCGTCCGCGGCTGGTACTTCAGCCGCAGGTCGTAGTGCGAGACGTCGTATCCGCCGTTGCCGTAGTCCGGGTAGTAGGGGTCGCCGATGCCCGGCGCCCCGGGCCGGAAGTCCGCCGCCGATGCCGGGATCGCCAGCATCAGGGAGGCCGCGAGCGCGCCCGGGGCGATGAGTCTGCGGTGCACTGAAGCTCCAAGTGGTAGGGGCCCGTGGTCCGTTCGAGCCTATTCAGCCCCTCCGGCCACGGTCATGTCCATGGCCACCCCTGTCACACGATCGCCATTCGGCCGACATGGGACCCACATCGGACGGGACACCGGCGCCGCGGAGAAGGGCGAGGCGCGGTGCCTGTGGTACTTCCTGGGGCATACGGGAAACACGTGTCCGTCCGCCCTCCAGGGGAAGGTGCCGCGCATGACAGACGACCTGAAGAAGAGAGGGGCGGCGGGCGGTGCACCGGATCTCCCGGACGGCTCCGCACACCGTACCGACCGGGTGGTCTTCGGCGTGACCGCCGCACTGACCGTGGCCTTCGTGGTCTGGGGAGCCGCCTGGACCGACTCCCTGGAGAGCGCGTCCGGCACCCTGCTGCACGGGCTGATCCACAACGGCGGCTGGGCCTTCATGCTCGCCGCCTCCGGCTTCGTCGTCTTCGCCCTCTGGCTCGCCGCGAGCCGCTACGGCAAGATCTACCTCGGCGCCGAGGGCGAGGAACCCGAGTTCCGCACCGTCTCCTGGGTCGCGATGATGTTCAGCGCCGGCATGGGCATCGGCCTGATGTTCTACGGAGTCAGCGAGCCGCTCGCCCACTACACCGACCCCCCGCCGGGCACCAGCCCCTCCGACTCCGCCGAACGCATGCAGACGGCGATGGCCACGACCCTCTTCCACTGGACGCTCCACCCCTGGGCGATCTACGCGGTGGTCGGCCTCGCCATCGCCTACAGCACCTACCGCAAGCGCAGGCGGCAGACGATCAGCGCGGTCTTCACCCCGCTCATCGGCGAGAAGCACGCCAACGGGCACTGGGGCAGGGTGATCGACATCCTCGCGATCGTCGCCACCGTCTTCGGCTCCGCCGCCTCGCTGGGCCTCGGCGCCCTGCAGATCGGCTCCGGCTTCAAGGTGCTGGACTGGATGGACGACGTGAGCACCGGCCTGCTCGTCACGATCATCGCCGTGCTGACCGCGGCCTTCGTCGCCTCCGCCATCTCGGGCGTCGAGAAGGGCATCCAGTGGCTGTCCAACATCAACATGGTGCTGGCGCTCGCCCTCGCGGTGTTCGTGTTCATCGCGGGCCCCACCATCATCGTCCTCGACCTGCTGCCCACCTCGATCTTCTCCTACCTCGGCGACCTGCCCCAGCTGGCCGGCCGCACCGAGGCCAGCACCGGCAAGGGCGTCGCCGAGTGGCTGAGCAACTGGACCGTCTTCTACTGGGCCTGGTGGATCTCCTGGACGCCGTTCGTCGGCATGTTCATCGCCCGGATCAGCCGCGGCCGCACCATCCGGCAGTTCGTCGGCGGCGTCATCCTCGTCCCGAGCACCGTCAGCCTCGTCTGGTTCGCCGTCTTCGGCGGTTCGGCGATGAAGATGAAGGAGGGCGGCCGGCTCGGCGCCGAGTCCACCCCCGAGGGACAACTCTTCGGCGTCCTGCACGAGTTCCCCGTCGCCACCGCGACCAGCCTGCTCGTGATGATCCTGGTCGGCATCTTCTTCGTCTCCGGAGCGGACGCCGCCTCCATCGTGATGGGCACCCTCTCCCAGAAGGGCGCCATGGAACCGGCCCGTCTCGTCGTGGTGTTCTGGGGCGTCGTGACCGGCGCCGTCGCCGCCATCATGCTGCTGGTCGGCAGCGGCGAGGGCGACGCCCTGACGGGCCTGCAGAACCTCACGATCCTCGCCGCGGCGCCGTTCGTGCTCGTCATGGTCGGCATGTGCGTGGCCCTCATGCGCGACCTGCGCAGGGACCCGCTCATCGTGCGCGGCGAGATGGCCTCGGAGGCCGTCGAACTCGCGGTGATCGAGGGGCACAAGCGCTACGAGGGCGACTTCGAGATCCGCATCGGCCCCGGCCAGGGCCTGGACACGGAGGGCGACCCGCTCGGCCACGAACACAAGTGACCGCACCTCGGCGAACGCCGTACCGGCACCGGATCCCGCTGGACCCGAAGGCCGTCGCAGGGACGTCCTTCCTGGTGGCCCGCACGGCGGAGGCCGTGCTGGTCGAGCCGGTGGCCCGCTGAAAAGCCGGTACGGGGGCCCGCCGCGGGGCCGTTAGGATCGGCCTCCTGATGACTGCCACTCTCGTCGCCAAGAACCTCGCCGCCGGACACGGCGACCGCTCGCTCTTCTCCGGGCTCGACCTCGTCGTCGCCCCCGGGGACGTGATCGGCCTCGTCGGTGCCAACGGCGCGGGCAAGTCCACCCTGCTGCGGCTGCTCGCCGGGCTCCTCGCCCCGGAGGAGGGGGAGCGCCGGCTCTCCCCGCCGACCGCCACGGTCGGCCATCTGCCGCAGGAACCGGAGCGGCGCGACGACGAGAGCGTGCGGCACTTCCTCGCCCGCCGCACGGGCGTCGCCGAGGCCCAGCGGCTCATGGACGAGGCGACGCAGGCCCTGGTGGACGGCGCACCGGGCGCCGACGACGCCTACGCGACGAGTCTGGAGCGGTGGCTCGCCCTGGGCGGCGCGGACCTCGACGAGCGCGCCGAACAGGTCGCCGGCTCCCTCGGACTCGCCGTCGGCCTCGACCAGCCGATGACGTCGCTGTCCGGCGGCCAGGCGGCCCGCGCCTCGCTCGCCTCGCTGCTGCTCTCCCGCTACGACGTGTTCCTGCTCGACGAGCCGACCAACGACCTCGACCTGGACGGCCTGGAGCGCCTCGAACGCTTCGTGTCCGGGCTGCGCGCGGGCACCGTCGTCGTCAGCCACGACCGCGAGTTCCTCACCCGCACGGTCACCAAGGTCCTCGAACTCGACCTCGCCCAGCGGCAGATCACCTTGTACGGCGGCGGCTACGAGGCCTATCTGGAGGAGCGCGAGACCGCGCGCCGGCACGCCCGCGAGGACTACGAGGAGTACGCCGACAAGCGCTCCGCCCTCGAAGGACGCGCCCAGATGCAGCGCTCCTGGATGGACAAGGGCGTCAAGAACGCCCGGCGCAAGGCGAGCAACGACAACGACAAGATCGGCCGCAAGTTCCGCAGCGAGGCCAGCGAGAAGCAGGCCGCCAAGGCACGCCAGACCCAGCGCATGATCGAGCGGCTGGACACGGTCGAGGAACCGCGCAAGGAGTGGGAGCTGCGCATGGAGATCGCGGCGGCCCCCCGCTCCGGCGCCGTCGTCGCCGCTCTGCGCGACGCCGAGGTGCGCCGCGGCGGCTTCACCCTGGGCCCCGTGACCCTGCAGATCGACTGGGCGGACCGGGTCGCCGTCACGGGCGCGAACGGCGCCGGCAAGTCGACGCTGCTGGCCGCGCTGCTCGGCCGGGTCCCGCTGGACGCCGGGCACGCGTCCCTGGGCTCGGGGGTGGTCGTCGGCGAGGTCGACCAGGCCCGCAAGCTGTTCCACGGCTCGGAATCGCTGCTGGACGCGTTCGGCGCGGCGGTGCCCGACACCGAGCCCGCCGACGTGCGAACCCTGCTGGCCAAGTTCGGGCTCACCGCGGACCACGTCCTGCGCTCCGCGGCGACGCTGTCACCGGGCGAGCGCACCCGCGCGGCCCTCGCCCTGCTCCAGGGGCGCGGCGTGAACCTGCTCGTCCTCGACGAGCCGACCAACCACCTCGACCTGCCGGCCATCGAGCAGCTGGAGTCCGCCCTCTCCACCTACGAGGGCACCCTCCTCCTGGTGACCCACGACCGCCGCATGCTCGACGCGGTCCACACCACCCGCCGCCTGGAGGTGGCGAACGGCCAGGTGAAGGAGCAGTAGCTCAGCCTGCGCCCACCCCTGCCGCCCTGGCGGCACGGGTGGGCGCAGGCGGCACCCGGTCAGGCGCCGGTCCGTCATCCCACCGCAGTCACGCCCACCCCGCCGACGGGGCCCCTCCGACCAGGGGCCCCGGCATCGCTCTCAGCCCCGTCCCCGCTTCGGGTCGGCCAGCCCCGCCCGCCGCAGCGCGTCGGCCATGGCCCCGTTGGCGGGCGCGGGCGACGCGGGAGTGCCCTGCCGGGCGCCGCCCCCACGCCCCTGCCGGCCCTGCCCCTGACCCTGCTGCCCCCTGGACCGCTGCCCCTGGCGAGGCGCCGGAGGCCGTCCCCCGCGCGGAGAGCGTCCCTCCTCGTCCCGTCCCTTGGCACCCGCCTCGTCGTCCAGCCGCAGCGTCAACGAGATCCGCTTGCGGGGGATGTCGACGTCCATCACCTTCACCTTGACGATGTCGCCGGGCTTCACGACCTCACGCGGGTCCTTGACGAACGTCCGCGACATCGCGGAGACGTGCACGAGCCCGTCCTGGTGGACACCGACGTCCACGAACGCCCCGAACGCGGCGACGTTGGTGACGACCCCCTCCAGGACCATCCCGGGCGCGAGGTCGCCGATCTTCTCGACGCCCTCCTTGAAGGTGGCCGTCTTGAACGCGGGACGCGGGTCGCGCCCCGGCTTCTCCAGCTCCTTCAGGATGTCCGTCACGGTCGGCAGGCCGAACTTCTCGTCCACGAAGTCGTCCGCCCGCAGGGAGCGCAGCACCGCCGTGTTGCCCACGAGCGAGGCGACCTCGCCCCCGGCCTTCTTCACCATCCGGCGCACCACGGGGTACGCCTCGGGGTGCACGCTGGACGTGTCCAGCGGGTCCGTGCCGCCGCGGATGCGCAGGAAGCCCGCGCACTGCTCGTACGCCTTGGGGCCGAGGCGGGCCACGTCCTTGAGCGCGGTGCGGGAACGGAACGGGCCGTTCGCGTCGCGGTGGGCCACGATGTTCTCGGCGAGCCCGGAGGAGATCCCGGAGACGCGGGAGAGCAGTGGCGCGGAGGCGGTGTTGACGTCGACACCGACGCCGTTCACACAGTCCTCGACGACCGCGTCCAGGGAACGGGACAGCTTCACCTCGGACAGGTCGTGCTGATACTGCCCGACCCCGATGGACTTCGGGTCGATCTTCACCAGCTCGGCCAGCGGGTCCTGGAGCCGCCGGGCGATGGAGACCGCGCCGCGCAGCGACACGTCCATGCCGGGCAGCTCCTGAGAGGCGAACGCCGACGCCGAGTACACGGAGGCGCCCGCCTCGGAGACCATCACCTTGGTGAGGTTCAACTCCGGGTGCCTGGTGATCAGTTCACCGGCGAGCTTGTCGGTCTCGCGGGAAGCCGTGCCGTTGCCGATCGCGATCAGCTCGACCGCGTGCGCCGCCGACAGCCGGGCCAGCTTCGCGATCGCCTCGTCCCACCGGTTGGCGGGGACGTGCGGGTGGATCACGTCCGTGGCGACGGCCTTGCCGGTCGCGTCGATCACGGCGACCTTGACGCCCGTACGGAAACCCGGGTCGAGGCCCAGCGTCGCCCGGGTGCCCGCGGGGGCGGCGAGCAGCAGGTCACGCAGGTTCGCCGCGAACACGTCGACCGCCTCGTCCTCGGCGGCCGTGCGCAGCCGCAGCCGCAGGTCGATGCCGAGGTGCACCAGGACGCGGGTGCGCCAGGCCCAGCGGACGGTGTCCGCGAGCCACTTGTCGGCGGGGCGGCCCCGCTGGACGATCCCGAAGCGGTGGGCGATCGTCGCCTCGTACGACGACGGGCCGTCGGTGGCCTCCTCCGGCTCCAGGACGAGGTCGAGGACGTCCTCCTTCTCGCCGCGCAGCATGGCCAGGATCCGGTGCGAGGGCAGCTCGGTGAACGGCTCGGAGAAGTCGAAGTAGTCGGAGAACTTCGCGCCCGCCTCCTCCTTGCCCTCGCGCACCCGGGCGGCCAGCCGTCCCTTCACCCACATGCGCTCGCGCAGCTCGCCGATCAGGTCGGCGTCCTCGGAGAACCGCTCGGTGAGGATCGAGCGGGCGCCGTCGAGCGCGGCCTGCGGATCGGCGACGCCCTTGCCGGCGTCGACGAAGGCCGCGGCGGCGGCGAGCGGGTCCACCGAGGGGTCGGCGAGCAGTCCGTCGGCCAGCGGCTCCAGGCCCGCCTCGCGGGCGATCTGCGCCTTCGTGCGCCGCTTGGGCTTGAACGGCAGGTAGATGTCCTCCAGGCGCGCCTTGGTCTCCGCGCCCCGGATCCGCTCCTCGACCTCGGCGGTGAGCTTGCCCTGCTCGCGCACGGAGTCGAGGATCGCGGCGCGCCGCTCCTCCAGCTCCCGCAGATACCTCAGCCGCTCCTCGAGCGCGCGCAGCTGCGCGTCGTCGAGCATCTCGGTCGCTTCCTTGCGGTAGCGGGCGATGAAGGGCACCGTGGACCCGCCGTCGAGCAAGTCCACGGCGGCCTTGACCTGCCGCTCCCGTACGCCGAGCTCCTCGGCGATCCTGCTTTCGACGGACCCTACTTGGATGGACCCGGGTGTCGTCACGATCCCGTACCGCCTTCTTCACTGGGTTGCGCGGCAATTGTGGCAGGTGACGCCGACAACGGGGGATCAGGGCGCCCGGCGGCGCGGCCGGGCCCGGACGAATCCCGGCACACCGGAGCCGGACACGCCTCGGCGTGTCCGGCTCCGGTGACGGTGCGGGTCAGGCCCTGCGGGCCCGTCCGCCGCGGCGCGTGGAGTCCGAGGCGCCGCCGAACAGCCGGGCCACGGCCCGGAACGGCAGGGTCACGACGGTGGCGATCGCCCCGCCGATCTGTCGCAGCACGTCTGCGATGGCACGGAACACGTGGGTCCCCTTTCCTCTCCCCGGCCTGTCCGCCCGGGGCCTTTCCAGGTACCTCAGTTCTTGCCGATCATGCCCTCCGGGAAGGCACCCGCGGCGAACGCCTTCGTCATCAGGCCCATGGCGAGTTCCGTGAGCCGCTCGACGCCGGGCGCGCCGAGGTGCTCGTACGGTGCCCGGTCGAGCCGGTCGGTCTCGGTCTCGACCCGGCGGCGCAGCTCCACCCCGGCCTCGGTCAACTCACCCTCGCCGTCGAGCAGTCCGCGCTCCCGCAGCCGGCCGGCCGCGGCGTCCCAGTCGGTACGGGACCAGCCGCGCGTGCCCAGGGCCCACCTGGGGGACATGCCCTTGCCGGTCGCGGTGTGGCTGACCAGTGCCTCCAGCGGGTCGAGCCCGGCGCCGAGCAGGACGGCGAGATGGCCGTCGCCGCGGTGCTCCCGCAGCAGGGTCGCCGCGTGCCACAGCCGCAGGTGCGGCGCCTCGGGCACGGGCAGGTCGGCGTGCGCGGCGTACAGCGGGCGGGCGGTGCGGGTGCAGGCCTCGGTGGCCCGCAGCGCCAGCTCGGCGGCCTCGGCCAGCCCGGGGGAGACGAGGACGTCCTCGCCGAGCAGCCGGCGCAGGGTCGCGTCGACCACGCGCGCGCGTGCCGCGAGGACGGTCTGCGCGGACGCGAGCGACCACACGTGCGGGACGTGCTCCGCCACGAGTTCGTGGCGGAAGTTGTAGAACGTCGCCGTCACCACGCCCGCGCCCACCGGGCCCATGGCGGCGGCCCGCACGGCGAAGTAGGCGCCCCGTGGGTCCTCCACTCCCACGGCGGCCAGCTCCCGGCCGAGGTCGGGCGAGAAGTAGTGCGTCGAGTGCAGCGAGTTGAGGACGTTGTGGCAGCGCCGGCCGGCGCGCTCCGGCAGAGGAGTGGTCATGCACCGGCACGTTACCGACTGGTCAGTACGGGGGGAACGGCCGGGAGGGGAATGAGAGCCGCGTCATGGCAGGAAAGGAGGGGTGTTCGTCATTGCGGACGGCCGCCGTCCCGCGAAGAATCGACGTCACGCGAACCGTGCTGGTCGTCCTCTTCGACGACGTACAGAGCCTCGACGTCACCGGGCCCGTGGAGGTCTTCAACGGGGCCGAGCTGCGGGCGGCCGGCACCTACCGCATCCGCACCGCCTCCCTCGACGGCTCCCCGGTCCGCACCTCCAGCGGTCTGCGCCTCGCCCCGGACCACGCCCTCGCCGACGCCCCCGCCCCGCACACCCTGATCGTCCCCGGCGGCCGGGGCACCCGGGACCTGGCCCCGCGGCTCGTCGACTGGCTGCGCGTCCACGGACCCCGGGCCGAACGCCTGGTCTCGGTCTGCACCGGCGCACTCGCGCTCGCCCGGGCCGGCCTCCTGGACGGCCGCCGCGCGACGACCCACTGGGCCTACTGCGACAAGCTCGCCCGCGACCACCCGGAGATCGAGGTCGACGCCGACCCCATCTACATACGCGACGGACAGGTGTCCACCTCGGCCGGCGTCACCTCCGGCATCGACCTGTCGCTCGCCCTCGTCGAGGAGGACCTGGGACGCGAGGCCGCCCTCGCGATCGCACGCCACCTCGTCGTCTTCCTGCTGCGCCCGGGCAACCAGGCCCAGTTCAGCGCCCAGCTGGCCGCGCAGACCGCGCAGCGCGAGCCGCTGCGCGAGGTCCAGCTGTGGATCACCGAACACCCCGGCGACGACCTGTCGGTCGAGTCCCTCGCCTGCCGCGCCCGGCTCTCGCCCCGCCACTTCGCCCGCGCCTTCCAGGCCGAGACCGGCATGACCCCGGGCCGCTACGTCGACCGGGTCCGCCTCGAACACGCGCGGCGTCTCCTGGAGGACACCGCCGACGGCGTCGAGGTGATCTCGCGCGCCAGCGGCTACGGCACCCCCGAGGCGATGCGCCGCGCCTTCGTCCGGACGCTCGGCTCGTCGCCCGCCGAGTACCGGCGCCGCTTCCGCCCCGCCCCCGCCCTCTGACGGGCCCACCGGAACCAGTACCCGAACCGGAACCAGCACCCGGACCAGCCCCGGAGCCCGGGGTCCGCGGCGCAGGGCGCGAGCCGCCGTGTGCGCCCGCGCTCCCGCCGGCGTGCCCCACGGCCCGTGCGCACCACACCCACCGGAAGGAAGACCATGCAGATCGCGATCGTCCTCTTCGACCGCTTCACCGCCCTCGACGCCGTCGGACCCTACGAGACCCTCGGCCGCCTGCCCGACTCCGAGACCGTCTTCGTCGCCGAGCAGGCCGGCCCCGTCCGCACCGACACGGGGAACCTGGCACTCGTCGCGGACCGCACGTTCGCCGAGGTCACCCGCCCTGACATCGTCGTCGTCCCCGGCGGCCCCGGTCAGACGGCGCAGATGGACAACGGCGTGCTGCTCGACTGGCTGCGCGCCGCCGACGCCACCACCACCTGGACGACCTCCGTGTGCACCGGCTCGCTGCTGCTCGCCGCCGCCGGGCTTCTCGAAGGGCGCCGGGCCACCTCGCACTGGCTGGCGTACGACGTGCTCGGGCGGTTCGGCGCCGAGGCGACGGGAGAGCGGGTGGTCACCGACGGCAAGTACGTCACGGCGGCCGGTGTCTCGTCCGGCATCGACATGGGGCTCACCCTGCTCGGCACGATCGCGGGCGCCGACCACGCCATGGCCGTACAGCTGCTGACCGAGTACGACCCGCAGCCGCCCTACGACGCGGGGTCCCCGGAGAAGGCACCGGCGCGCATCGTCGAGGCGATGCGCGCGAAGAGCCGGTTCACGTTCGCGTAGCGGTCCAGCCGAAGCGCGGCGTCCGGCGTTCCAGGAAGGCGGCGACACCCTCCGCGGTGTCGCCGCCGGCGCGCGCCTGCTCCGCCCAGTGGGCGTCCCGGTCCAGGCGGCCGTCCGCGAACTCCTTCGCCGCCGCCTGCGTCAGCTGCGAACGCCCCACCAGGACCCGCGTGAACTCGGCCACGCGCCGGTCGAGTCCGCCCTCCGGGAGCACCTCGTCCACCAGTCCCGTCCGCAGCGCGCGCCCGGTGCCGATCAACTCCCCGGAGAAGAGCAGGTACTTGGTCGTCGCAGGGCCCACCAGCGACACCAGCCGCCGGGTGGAGGACGCCGGATAGACGATGCCGAGCTTCGCCGGCGTGACCCCGAACATCGCGCCGTCCTCGGCGAACCGCAGGTCGCAGGCGGCGGCGAGCTGGCAGCCGCCGCCGACGCAGTAGCCGCGGACCGCCGCCAGCGTCGGCTTCGGGAACGCCGCCAGCGCCTCCTCGGCGAGTACGGCGAGCCCCTGCGCCTCGGCCGGCGACTCCCGCAGCGTCGAGATGTCGGCGCCCGCGCAGAACGTGTCGCCCTCCCCGGTGAGCACCAGCGCCCGAACCGCGTCGTCGCGGGCCAGCCCGGCGAGCAGTGGGGGCAGCGCGCGCCACATGCCGGCCGTCATGGCGTTGCGCTTGGCCGGGTGGTGGACGACGACGGTGGCGACCCCGTCGGCGACGCTGTGCGGAAGGTGCGGCTCCATGTCCCGGATGCTATCCGGGCCCCGCCGGACGGGTGCCCGGCAGGGGCCGGTCGTCGGAACTCGGAACCCGTACAACCCGAAGAGTGGCTCACAGCGACTTCAAAAGGCCAAAGGCGGTCGGATATACGGCGTTGTCGTGCACGGACGGTCGTGAAGCGCCGATAACCGCTGACTTCTGTTCAGTCCTCCGGGGTGGACCGGTGCGTTCCCAACACTCGACGTGTGGTGACAATCGAGCGCAAGGGTGGCGACCTGACGATGGACAGCCCCGGGCGAGGGTCCGACCCGCGCCCCGCAGCCGGCGGGGAGGAGCAGCCCGGCCCGAGACCCTCCGCGCCGCTGCCGTACGAGGGCGTCTGGCGGTTCACCGCACCCGCCGTGGAGGCCTCGGTGCCGCAGGCCCGGCACGCCGTCCGTGACCTGCTCGCCCGCCAGGGGGTCCCGGCCGCGGACGACACCGTCCAGGGACTGCTGCTGATCGTCTCCGAGTTGGTCACCAACGTGGTCCGGCACGCCGCGCTGCTGTCACCGACGCTCGCCGTCGAGGTCGCCGTGGGCGCCGAGTGGGTGCGCGTCGCGGTCGAGGACAACCACCCCTACCGGCCGACGGCCCTGGAGACCGACCACGGACGGACCGGCGGGCGCGGGCTGCTGCTGGTGCGCGAGATCACCAGGGAGTCGGGCGGGGCGTGCGACGTCGAGCACACGGCGAGCGGCGGCAAGGTGATCTGGGCCGCCCTGCCGCTCAAACCCCGGTACACCCCTTAGGATCTCGCGTCCGGATCACGCCATGCCGCGCGCGGGACCGGGCGCCACGGTCCCGTGGCGCCGCCCGTCACCAGCCGGCCGACGGCCCCGTCAGCTCCCTGACCGCCGGGCGCGCCGCGTCCAGGACCGTCATGAACCAGGACGAGAAGGGGTCCTCGGCGTGCCGCCGGCGCAGTTCCGCGGCGGTCACGAACGCCGTCGAGCCGATCTCGTCCGCGTCCGGCCGCGGCGTGGCCTGCACCATCCCGACGAAGAGGTGGTTGTACTCCTGCTCCACCAGCCCCGAGTCCGGGTCGGGGTGGTTGTAGCGGACGGTGCCCGCCTCGGCCAGCAGCGAGGGGGAGACCCCCAGTTCCTCGTAGGTCCGCCGGGCCGCCGCCGCGAACGGCGCCTCACCGGGGTAGGGATGGCCGCAGCAGGTGTTGGACCACACGCCGGGGGAGTGGTACTTGCCCTGGGCGCGCTGCTGGAGCAGCAGCCGTCCGCGCTCGTCGAAGAGGAAGACGGAGAAGGCCCGGTGCAGTTGGCCTGGCGGCTGGTGGGCGGCGAGCTTCTCCGCCGTACCGATCGTGGTGCCGTCCTCGTCGACCAGCTCCAGCAGGATCACTTCGGCGGTGCCGTTCGACGAACTGGGCGTCGCGGTGGCAGGTGTGATCGGCATACCCATCCTTCGCATCGGTCTACGAGCCCCAAGTCTGCCGTACGGAACCGGCCCTCCCGACACTTCCCGGCTTCCCGCATGTCCCGGTTCCGGCTGCGCGGGACCGGGCGGAGGGACTCCGACCGTGGTCAGTGGCAGAGTCTCGCCTCGTGCTCGGCGTGACCGCTCGGTTCCAGCTGGAACGTGCAGTGCTCGACGTCGAAGTGGTGGCCGATGCAGCCCTGCAGCTCGTGGAGCATCTTCTCGTGGCCGATGGCGTTCAGCGTGTCGGTGCTGACGACCACGTGCGCGGAGAGGACCGGCATACCGGACGTGATGGTCCAGGCGTGCAGGTCGTGGACGTCCTCGACGCCGGGCAGCTCCAGGATGTGCGCCCGCACCTGGGCCATGTCGACGCCCTTGGGGGCCGCCTCCAGCAGCACGTCGAGGGTCTCGCGCAGCAGCTTCCAGGTGCGCGGCACGATCATCAGGGCGATGACGAGCGAGGCGGCCGGGTCGGCGGGCTGCCAGCCGGTGGTCAGGATGACCGCCGCCGAGATCAGCACCGCCACGGACCCCAGCGCGTCCGCGGCGACCTCCAGGAACGCGCCGCGCACGTTGAGGCTGTCCTTCTGGCCCCGCATCAGCAGCGTGAGCGACACCATGTTCGCGACCAGACCGATCAGGCCGAACACGACGGTGAGGCCGCCCGACGTGCCGGCGGGCGTCATGAACCGCTGGACCGCCTCGTACAGCACGTACCCGCCGACCCCGAGCAGGAGCAGGCAGTTGGCGAGGGCCGCGAGGATCTCGGCGCGCGCGTAACCGAACGTACGGTTGCCGGAGGGTGGGAGGTTCGCGAAGTGGATCGCCAGCAGGGACATGCCGAGCCCCAGCGCGTCCGTCGCCATGTGCGCGGCGTCCGCGACCAGGGCGAGCGAGTCGGCGAGGACACCGCCGACGATCTCGACCACCATGACGGTGAGCGTGATCGACAGCGCTACCCGCAGCCGTCCCCGGTACGCGGCCGCCGCCGTGCCGGTGACGGGGGCGCCGTGCGCGTGCCCGTGGTCGTGCCCAGCCCCCATGGAAGCCGCCTCCCGCGCGCTGCCTGATCCTCTGCCGGGGCCCAGTCAACTACGGTCCGGGGGTATCGGGCAACGCGACACCGAACACCGTTGTCATATGCTCTGACCTGCGTAAACGAACCGTGACGGGCGGGCAGGGGCGGCGCCCGCCGTCCGTGACGGGACCGTCCGCGCCGGCCCGCGCGACCGGCGCGGGGCGACGGGCAGGGCCCCGCGCGGGTCCGCGCAGGTCAGCGCGTCGCCGCCGTCAGGCGCCCGCGCCCCGCGCCGCCGCCTCGGGATGGTGCAGCAGCCACCCCTGCCACGCCGACTCGACCATCTCCCGCATCCCGCGCCGCGCGCTCCAGCCGAGCCTCTCCCCGGCCAGCCGCGCCGAGGCGACCGCGCGCGGGGCGTCACCGGGGCGCCGCGCCTCGACGACCGCCGGCCGGGTGTCCCCGCTGACCTCGCCGATCAGGGTGAACAGTTCGCGCACGGAAACACCTTCGCCGCGTCCGATGTTCACGGTCAGGTCACCGGTGACCCGGCCCTCGGCGAGCCGCCGCGCGGCCGCGAGGTGCGCGTCCGCGAGGTCGGCGACGTGGATGTAGTCCCGTACACCGGTGCCGTCCGGGGTCGGGTAGTCGTCGCCGAAGACACGCGGGGACTCGCCGCGCGTGAGCCGGTCGAAGGCCATCGGGACCACGTTGAAGACTCCCGTGTCGGCCAGCTCGGGGGCCGCCGCCCCCGCCACGTTGAAGTAGCGCAGGCACACGGTCGCGATGCCGTGCGCCCGCCCGGCCGCCCGCACCAGCCACTCGCCGGCGAGCTTCGTCTCGCCGTACGGGCTCATCGGGACGCACGGGGTGTCCTCTGTGATCAGGTCCACATCCGGATTGCCGTAGACGGCGGCGGACGAGGAGAACACGAACCGCTCGATCCCGGCTCCGGCGACCGCCTCCAGGAGCGTCGCGAGACCGCCCACGTTCTCCTGGTAGTAGCGCACCGGCTGCTCCACCGACTCACCGACCTGCTTGCGCGCCGCGAGATGCACCACGCCGGTCACCGCGTGCTCGGCCAGGACGCGCTTCAGCAACTCCCCGTCCAGCGAGGAACCCTGGACCAGCGGAATGCTCGCGGGCAGCCGGTCCGGCACCCCCGTCGACAGGTCGTCGAGCGCGACGACCCGCTCTCCGGCCTCGGTCATCGCCCGCGCCACATGCGCCCCGATGTATCCAGCTCCACCTGTGATCAGCCATGTCATGGACGCCAACCCTAGGCCCTGTCCTCAAGCTCCCCTCTGCCCCACGGCACGGGGCCCGGCACGCACGCCGACCGGTCGCCGCCGACGTCCCGCGACATGGTCGGCCGGACACCCCCTGAGCCCGCGCCGTGACCCGCCCCCGCGCCGATGCCGCGAATGTGCGCATCTGTGCCCGCGGGTTTGGTCCACGGGGCGCGATCCACAATGATGATCGTGGCAAAGGCGCCGCCGGCAACGGCTGATCGGGCCGTGAACGGGCGATGAACGCCCGCTTCCGTCCATCCGATAGCCTCTGCCGACATGCCGCCCGGCCACGTCGGCCGCTGGCGCCCCCACCACGCGCACGCCCGGCGTTCCCACGTCGGCACCCAGGGAGTGAGTTCGTCTGTCGACCGCCATCCTCACCGGTCAGCCGGGCCTCGGATCGTCGCTCGAGGGCGATCTGCGGTCGCTCGGTTTCGACGTGCGGGTCGCCTCGGACGCGGGTGAAGCCGAGACCCTGCTCGCCGCCGTGCCGTCCGACCAGCGCGTGGCCGTCGTCGACGCCCGCTTCGTCGGGCACCTGCACGCGCTGCGCCTCGGACTCACCGACCCCCGCTTCCCGGCCGCCGCCGTCCCCGGCGCCGTCACCGTCCAGCCCGAGGCCCGCCAGGCCCTGACCCGGGCCGTGGCCCGCACGAGCTCCGCCGCCGGCAACGGCACGGCGACGCTCGTCGCGGACGACCTCGCCGACCGGGTCACCGCCGCCCTCGACGCGGACGGCGTCCCCGTGCACCGCCCCGAACTCGGCACCCTCGTCGCCGTCGTCCCCGCCGACCCGCAGGCCCGCAACGAGGCCCGGCAGGCCGTCACGAACGTCGACGACGAGGCCGTACGGCTGCGCACCGCGGTGAAGTCCCGGGACGGGTTCTTCACCACGTACTGCATCAGCCCGTACTCGCGCTACATCGCCCGCTGGTGCGCCCGCCGGGGCCTCACCCCGAACCAGGTCACCACCGCCTCGCTGATCACCGCGCTGATCGCGGCCGGCTGCGCGGCCACCGGCACCCGCCCCGGCTTCGTCGCCGCCGGCGTCCTGCTCCTCGCCTCCTTCGTGCTGGACTGCACCGACGGGCAGCTCGCCCGCTACTCGCTGCAGTACTCGACGCTCGGCGCCTGGCTGGACGCCACCTTCGACCGCGCCAAGGAGTACGCCTACTACGCGGGCCTCGCCCTCGGAGCGGCCCGCGGCGGTGACGACGTGTGGGCGCTGGCGCTCGGCGCGATGGTCCTGCAGACCTGCCGGCACGTCGTCGACTTCTCCTTCAACGAGGCGAACCACGACGCCACCGCCAACACCAGCCCCACCGCCGCGCTCTCCGACAGACTGGACAGCGTCGGCTGGACCGTGTGGCTGCGCCGGATGATCGTCCTGCCCATCGGCGAGCGGTGGGCGATGATCGCCGTCCTCACCGCCCTCACGACGCCCCGCATCACCTTCTACGCGCTGCTCGCCGGCTGCGCGCTGGCCGCCACGTACACCACGGCGGGCCGCGTGCTGCGGTCGCTGACCCGCAGGGCCCGGCGCACGGACCGTGCGGCGGGGGCCCTCGCCGACCTCACCGACTCGGGGCCCCTCGCCGAGCTGCTCACCCGCGTCACCCCGCCGGGGGCGGCCCGCGGCCCGGCCGCCGTCGCCCTGGTCGCCGGTGCCGTCGTGGTCCTCGGCGCCTGGCTCTCCCCGTACGGGAGCTGGTGGCCGGTCCTCGGCGCCGCGCTCTACGTGCTCCTGTCTCCGCCGGCCCTGGCCCGGCCCCTCAAGGGAGCCCTGGACTGGCTGGTTCCGCCGTTCTTCCGGGCCGCCGAATACGGCACCGTGCTGGTACTGGCCGCCAAGGCCGACGTGAACGGGGCACTTCCGGCGGCTTTCGGACTGGTGTCCGCGGTCGCCTACCATCACTACGACACGGTGTACCGCATCCGCGGCGACGCCGGCGCGCCGCCGCACTGGCTGGTGCGGGCACTCGGCGGGCACGAGGGCAGGACGCTGCTGGTCACCGTCCTGGCCGCACTGCTCGCGGCCACAGATTTCAAGGTCGCGCTCACGGTCCTCGCCGTGGCCGCGGCGCTGGTGGTGCTCTTCGAGAGCATCCGCTTCTGGGTGTCCTCCGGGGCGCCCGCCGTACACGATGAAGGAGAACCCGCATGATCGGCCTCGTGCTGGCGGCCGGCGCCGGACGCCGTCTTCGCCCCTACACCGACACCCTGCCCAAGGCGCTGGTGCCGGTCGGCCCCGAGGGCGCGGAGGACAGCCTCACGGTCCTGGACCTGACCCTCGGCAACTTCGCCGAGATCGGCCTGACCGAGGTCGCGATCATCGTCGGGTACGCCAAGGAGGCCATCTACGAGCGCCGCGAGGCCCTCGAGCAGAAGTACGGCGTCAAGATCACGCTGATCGACAACGACAAGGCCGAGGAGTGGAACAACGCCTACTCCCTGTGGTGCGGCCGTGACGCCATCAAGCACTCGGTGATCCTCGCCAACGGCGACACCGTCCACCCGGTCTCCGTCGAGAAGACGCTGCTCGCCGCCCGCGGCGACGGCAAGAAGATCATCCTCGCCCTGGACACGGTGAAGTCCCTCGCCGACGAGGAGATGAAGGTCGTCGTCGGCCCCGAGGGCGGCATGACCAAGATCACCAAGCTGATGGACCCCGCCGAGGCCACCGGTGAGTACATCGGCGTCACCCTCATCGAGGGCGAGGCCGCCGACGAGCTCGCCGACGCCCTGAAGACCGTCTTCGAGACGGACCCGCAGCAGTTCTACGAGCACGGCTACCAGGAGCTCGTCAACCGCGGCTTCCGGATCGACGTCGCGCCCATCGGTGACGTCAAGTGGGTCGAGATCGACAACCACGACGACCTCGCCAAGGGACGTGAGATCGCGTGCCAGTACTGACGAGGCTCATCCCCTCGCCGGTCGTCGTCGACATCCGTCCGGGAGCCCTGGACGACCTGGCGAGTGTCCTCGCCGACCAGCGGATCTCGCACTCCGGCAAGCTCGCCGTCGCGATCAGCGGCGGCTCCGGGGCCCGGCTGCGCGAGCGGCTGGCCCCGGCGCTGCCGGGCGCGACCTGGTACGAGGTCGGCGGCGGCACGCTGGACGACGCGATCAAGCTCGCCGACGCCATGAAGTCCGGGCACTACGACGCGGTCGTGGGCCTGGGCGGCGGCAAGATCATCGACTGTGCGAAGTTCGCCGCGGCACGCGTCGGCCTCCCGCTGGTCGCCGTCGCGACGAACCTCTCGCACGACGGACTGTGCTCACCGGTCGCCACCCTCGACAACGACGCGGGCCGCGGCTCCTACGGGGTGCCCAACCCGATCGCCGTCGTCATCGACCTCGACGTCATCCGTGAGGCCCCGGTCCGCTTCGTGCGCTCCGGCATCGGCGACGCCCTGTCCAACATCTCCGCGGTCGCGGACTGGGAGCTCGCCCACCGCGAGAAGGGCGAGCAGATCGACGGCCTCGCGGCCGCGATGGCCCGTCAGGCCGGCGAGGCCGTACTGCGGCACCCGGGCGGCGTCGGCGACGACGCCTTCCTCCAGGTGCTCGCCGAGGGACTGGTGCTGACCGGCATCTCCATGTCGGTCGCGGGCGACTCCCGCCCCGCCTCCGGCGCCTGTCACGAGATCAACCACGCCTTCGACCTCCTCTTCCCCAAGCGCGCGGCGAGCCACGGCGAGCAGTGCGGCATGGGCGCGGGCTTCGCGATGTTCCTGCGCGGTGCCGTCGAGGAGTCCGTGGGCATGGCCGAGGTGCTGCGCCGGCACGGTCTGCCGGTGACGCCGGACGAGATCGGCTTCACGGTGGACGAGTTCGTCCAGGTCGTGGAGTTCGCTCCGCAGACCCGCCCCGGCCGGTACACGATCCTCGAACACCTCGACCTGACCACCGACCAGATCAAGGACGCATACGCCGACTATGCCAAGGCCATCGGTAGCTGAACTCCGCCCCGTCGTTCACCCCGAAGGGGTCAAGGACCGGCGCAGCGGTGAGCACTGGGCGGGACGCCTGTACATGCGAGAGATCTCGCTGCACATCGACCCGTACCTGGCCAACTCCAGGATCACGCCCAACCAGCTCACCTATCTGATGGTCGTCGCGGGTGTCCTGGCGGGCGCGGCACTGCTCGTGCCGGGCCTCGCCGGGGCGCTCGCCGGCGCCGTCCTCATCCAGGTCTACCTGCTGCTGGACTGCGTCGACGGCGAGATCGCCCGCTGGCGCAAGCAGACCTCGATCACCGGGGTCTACCTGGACCGGATCGGCCACTACCTGTCCGAGGCGGCCCTGCTCGTCGGCTTCGGCCTGCGCGGCGCCGACCTGTTCGACGGCTCCGAGAGCCCCGAGTGGCTGTGGGCCTTCCTCGGCACCCTGGCCGCGCTCGGCGCGATCCTCATCAAGGCGGAGACCGACCTGGTCGACGTGGCGCGAGCCCGCAGCGGCCTGCCCGCGGTCAAGGACGAGGCGTCCACGCCCCGCTCCTCGGGCCTCGCGCTGGCCCGCAGGGCCGCGGCGGCCCTCAAGTTCCACCGTCTGGTCGGCGGTGTCGAGGCCAGCCTGTTCATCCTGGCGGTGGCCGTCCTCGACCTGATCGGCGGCGACCTGTTCTGGACCCGCCTCGGCATCGCGGTCCTGGCCGGCATCGCGATCCTGCAGACCCTGCTCCACCTCGTGTCCATCCTCGCCTCCAGCAGACTGAAGTGAGTGCCCCCATGAAGGTCGGCGCGGTGATCATCACCATGGGCAACCGCCCCGAGGAGCTCCGGGCGCTCCTCGACTCGGTGGCCAAGCAGGACGGCGACCCCGTGGAGGTCGTCGTCGTCGGCAACGGCTCACCCGTACCGGACGTCCCCGCGGGCGTCCGCACCGTCGAGCTGCCGGAGAACCTCGGCATCCCCGGCGGCCGCAACGTCGGCATCGAGGCCTTCGGCCCCGGCGGCACCGACGTCGACGTCCTGCTCTTCCTCGACGACGACGGACTCCTCGCGCGCGGCGACACCGCCGAGCTGTGCCGCACGGCGTTCGAGGCCGATCCGGAGCTCGGCATCATCAGCTTCCGCATCGCCGACCCGGAGACCGGCGTCACCCAGCGCCGCCACGTACCGCGGCTGCGGGCCTCCGACCCGCTGCGCGACTCCCGCGTCACCACGTTCCTCGGCGGCGCCAACGCCGTCCGCACGAAGGTGTTCGCCGAGGTCGGCGGGCTGCCCGACGAGTTCTTCTACGCCCACGAGGAGACCGACCTGGCCTGGCGCGCACTCGACGCGGGCTGGATGATCGACTACCGCTCCGACATGGTGCTGTACCACCCGACGACCGCGCCCTCGCGGCACGCGGTCTACCACCGCATGGTCGCCCGCAACCGCGTCTGGCTCGCCCGCCGCAACCTCCCCGCGCTGCTCGTCCCCGTCTACCTCGGCGTCTGGATGCTCCTGACGCTGGCCCGCCGCCCCTCGGGGCCGGCCCTGAAGGCGTGGTTCGGCGGTTTCAGGGAGGGCTGGACGAGTCCGTGCGGCCGCCGGCGCCCGATGAAGTGGCGTACGGTGTGGCGGCTGACCCGACTGGGCCGACCTCCCGTCATCTGACAAGCTCGATATCTGAGAGCATTCGGCCGTACCGTACCCCGGTCCCCGGTTACCGACCGGGCCCGACCAGGCTGCGCACTTTTGAGGACGAAAGTTTCCACTTGTGAGTGAGACAACGCATGACGGCGGAGTCGCGGTGAGCGCCCCTCCGTCGCCCGACGAAGGGCTCCCCCCGGCCCAGATCGCCGCCAAGTACGGGCTGGCGGTGAGCGGTGCCCGGCCCGGGCTCGTCGAGTACGTGCGCCGGCTCTGGGGGCGCCGTCACTTCATCCTCGCCTTCTCGCAGGCGAAGCTGACCGCCCAGTACAGCCAGGCCAAGCTCGGCCAGCTGTGGCAGGTGGCCACACCGCTGCTGAACGCGGCCGTGTACTTCCTGATCTTCGGCCTGATCCTCAAGGCCGACCGCGGCATGTCCCGTGAGGTCTACATCCCGTTCCTCGTGACGGGCGTCTTCACCTTCACCTTCACCCAGAGCTCGGTCATGGCCGGCGTCCGGGCGATCTCCGGGAACCTCGGCCTGGTCCGGGCGCTGCACTTCCCGCGCGCCGCGCTGCCCGTCTCCTTCGCGCTGCAGCAGCTCCAGCAGCTGCTCTTCTCGATGATCGTGCTGTTCCTGGTGGCGATCGGGTTCGGCAGCTACCCGGGCATGTCCTGGCTGCTGATCGTGCCCGTCCTGGTGCTGCAGTTCCTCTTCAACACCGGGCTCGCGCTGATCATGGCCCGGCTCGGTTCGAAGACGCCGGACCTCGCCCAGCTGATGCCGTTCGTGATGCGTACGTGGATGTACGCGTCCGGCGTGATGTTCTCCATCCCGGTGATGCTGGCCGACCAGCCCGACTGGATCGCCGACGTGCTCCAGTGGAACCCGGCCGCCATCTACATGGACCTGATGCGCTTCGCGCTCATCGACGGCTACGGCTCGCAGAACCTGCCCCCGCACGTCTGGGGGGTCGCGTGCGGCTGGGCCGTCCTCGTGGCGCTCGGCGGGTTCGTGTACTTCTGGAAGGCGGAAGAGAGGTACGGCCGTGGCTGAGCAGCGCTCGCACGTTCCCACCGTCATCGCGGACGAGCTGCACATCGTCTACCGGGTCAACGGTGCCAAGACCGGAAAGGGCAGCGCCACCTCCGCCCTCAGCCGCATCGTCAAGCGCGGCGAGGAGCGCGGCGTCCGCAAGGTGCACGCCGTCAGGGGCGTCTCCTTCACCGCGTACCGCGGCGAGGCCATCGGCCTGATCGGCTCGAACGGTTCCGGCAAGTCCACGCTGCTGCGTGCCATCGCCGGGCTGCTGCCCGCCGAGAAGGGCAAGGTCTACACCGACGGCCAGCCCTCGCTGCTCGGCGTCAACGCGGCCCTGATGAACGACCTGACCGGCGAGCGCAACGTGATCCTGGGCGGGCTCGCGATGGGCATGTCCCGCGAGCAGATCCGGGAGCGCTACCAGGAGATCGTCGACTTCTCGGGCATCAACGAGAAGGGCGACTTCATCACCCTGCCGATGCGCACCTACTCCTCCGGCATGGCGGCGCGGCTGCGGTTCTCCATCGCGGCCGCCAAGGACCACGACGTGCTCATGATCGACGAGGCGCTGGCGACCGGCGACCGCAAGTTCCAGAAGCGCTCCGAGGCCCGCATCCGCGAGCTGCGCAAGGAGGCCGGCACGGTCTTCCTGGTCAGCCACAACAACAAGTCGATCCGCGACACCTGCGACCGGGTCCTGTGGCTGGAGCGCGGCGAGCTGCGCATGGACGGACCGACCGACGAGGTCCTCAAGGAGTACGAGAAGTTCACGGGCAAGTAGCGCCCGCGCCGCCCGGTCCCCCGACCGGGCGCACCCGAGGAAGCGGACCCCGCCGCAGCGTCTGCGGCGGGGTCCCGTCGCGCGCGCACGGTGTCCGCCGCCCCGGCGGAGAAAGATCCATACGGGCAAAGTCCGCCCCAACTCGCGTGCCTCTTAGGAATCTTGATGCCAATCGGTGTGTTCTTGTGATGGGCTGGGACACCCCCACGGGGCGCGCGGCGTTGTACAACGTAAGCTGTACCGGTGCTGATTCGCGGCAAGTGGGGCGATAATGCGCGACACCAGGCACCGGTCCGCCGTGCGGATCCCCGGGCGGCGTGTCCGAAATGGGCAGTATTGAGTCGACAGTGTAGAACGGGAGATGTGACGGCAATGGCTACGGAAACTCTCCGGCTCCGCGATGCTCGTGCCGTTTCCGTGCCGGGCGGCGAGCGGTGACCGAAGCCGGGACGACCCGCCCCGGCTCCATCGAGGGCGGCACCCTCGACAAGGCCGCGGACGAGAACTTCCCCGTGGCGCCCTTCTTCCTGCCCAGGGTCTGGCGTGACGACCTCATGGCGGTCTACGGATTCGCCCGCCTCGTCGACGACATCGGCGACGGCGACCTCGCCCCCGGGGGCGCCGACGCCCGGCTGCTGGGCGTGTCGCCCGACGACGCCGGGGACCGCCTGCTCCTGCTGGACGCCTTCGAGGCCGACCTGCACAGGGTGTTCGCATCGACGCCCCGTCACCCCCTGCTGCGCCGGCTGCAGCCCACCGTCCGCCGCGCCGGCCTCACCCCCGAGCCCTTCCTCGGCCTGATCGCCGCCAACCGCCAGGACCAGCTCGTCACGCGCTACGAGACCTACGACGACCTCCTCGCCTACTGCGAGCTGTCCGCCAACCCCGTCGGCCGGCTGGTCCTCTCCGTCACCGGCACCTCGACCCCCGAGCGCGTCCGCCGCTCCGACGCCGTGTGCACGGCACTGCAGATCGTCGAGCACCTCCAGGACGTCGCCGAGGACCTGGGCCGCGACCGTGTCTACCTGCCCGCCGAGGACATGAAGCGCTTCCACGTCCAGGAGGCGGACCTCGCCGCGCCCACAGCGGGCGCGTCGGTGCGCGCGCTGATCGCCTACGAGGCGCGGCGCGCGCTGGACCTCCTGGACGAAGGCACCCCCCTGGTGGGCAGCGTCCACGGCAGGCTGCGGCTGCTGCTGGCGGGGTTCGTGGCGGGGGGACGGGCGGCGGTCCGCGCGATCACCGCCGCCGGATTCGACGTACTTCCCGGCCCGCCCAAGCCCGGCAGGCTCCAGCTGCTGCGCGAGGTGGGAGTGACTCTGCGAGGAAAGGGGTGATCCGGACCGTGGAGTCGCAACCACACGTGTCCCCGCCGGTACTCGCCGCGTACAGCTACTGCGAGGCAGTCACCGGACAACAGGCACGCAACTTCGCGTACGGCATCAGGCTGCTGCCGACGCCGAAGCGCCGTGCGATGTCGGCGCTGTACGCGCTTTCACGGCGCGTCGACGACATCGGTGACGGGGCGCTCCCGGCGGACGTGAAGACGGCCCGCCTGGAGGACACCCGGGCGCTGCTCACCCGGGTCAGGGAGGGATCGCTGGCTGAGGACGACACCGACCCGGTCGGCGTCGCCCTCAGCCACGCGGCCACCGCCTTCCCGATCCCGCTCGGCGGCCTCGACGAACTCATCGACGGCGTCCTCATGGACGTACGCGGCGAGACCTACGAGACCTGGGACGACCTCAAGGTCTACTGCCGCTGTGTCGCGGGAGCCATCGGCCGGCTCTCGCTCGGCGTGTTCGGTACGGAGCCGGGGGCGCGCGGCGCCGAACGGGCACCCGAGTACGCCGACACGCTGGGGCTCGCGCTGCAGCTCACCAACATCCTGCGGGACGTGCGCGAGGACGCCGAGGGCGGGCGTACCTACCTGCCCTCCGACGACCTCGCCAAGTTCGGCTGCGCGGCCGGCTTCGACGGGCCGACGCCACCCGAGGGCTCCGACTTCGCGGGCCTCGTGCACTTCGAAGTGCGCCGGGCCCGCGCCCTGTTCGCGGAGGGCTACCGGCTGCTGCCGATGCTCGACCGGCGCAGCGGTGCGTGCGTGGCCGCGATGGCCGGCATCTACCGCCGTCTGCTCGACCGCATCGAGCGCGAGCCCGAGGCGGTGCTGCGCGGACGGGTCTCGCTGCCCGGACGCGAGAAGGCGTACGTCGCCGTGCGCGGGCTGTCCGGCCTCGACGCCCGCCACGTCACCCGCAGGACCGTCAGGAGGCGCGTGTGACCGGCTCATCGCGCCCGGGCGGCCGTGCCGGGCGGAGATCGCGCGCAACCCTCGGGCGCCGGCCGGCGTCCCTGACTGCGACGGCCTGCCGTACGCCGTTCGCGTACCGGGGCACGGCCGCGGGGGAGGGGGCGCCATGAGCGACGGCACGCGGTCCGCCGGGCCGGCCGCGCGCGGTCCGGGCCGCCCGGGCCCGGCGAGCGCCGTGGTCGTCGGCGGAGGACTCGCCGGCACCACCGCCGCCCTCGCGCTCGCCGACGCCGGGGTGCGCGTCACCCTGCTCGAAGGACGGCCGCGACTGGGCGGACTCGCCTTCTCCTTCCGGCGCGGCGAGCTCACCGTCGACAACGGCCAGCACGTGTACCTGCGCTGCTGCACCGCCTACCGGTGGTTCCTCAACCGCGTCGGGGCGTCCGCGCTCGCCCCGCTGCAGGACCGGCTCGACGTGCCCGTCCTCGACGCCGCGGGCAGGCCCGGCCGGCGGCTGGGCAGAATCGGCCGCACCGCCCTGCCGGTGCCGCTGCATCTCGCGAGAAGCCTCGCCGCGTATCCGCACCTGTCGCTCGCCGAGCGCGCCAGGGTCGGCCGTGCCGCACTGGCGCTGCGCGGCCTCGACCTCACCGACCCGGCACTGGACGCGCGGGACTTCGGCGGCTGGCTCGCCGAACACGGCCAGTCGGCGCGTGCTATCGAGGCACTGTGGGACCTGGTGGGGGTCGCCACCCTCAACGCGGTGGCGGGCGACGCCTCGCTCGCGCTCGCCGCGATGGTGTTCAAGACCGGTCTGCTGTCCGACCCGGGAGCCGCCGACATCGGCTGGGCGCACGTCCCGCTGGGCGAACTGCACGACCGTCTCACCCGCAGGGCGCTCGACTCCGCGGGCGTCCGCACCGAGGTCCGTACACGAGTCACCTCCCTCTCCCCCTACGGGAACGGACGTTGGGGCGTATCCGTTCCCGGCGGGACGCTGGAGGCCGACGCCGTCGTCCTCGCCGTCCCGCAGCGCGAGGCGCACGGCCTGCTGCCCGACGGCGCGCTCGACCACCCCGGGCGGCTGCTGGAGATCGGCACCGCGCCGATCCTCAACGTTCACGTCGTCTACGACCGCAAGGTGCTCGCCCGGCCGTTCTTCGCCGCGATCGGCTCCCCGGTGCAGTGGGTCTTCGACCGGACCGAGGCCTCCGGTCTCACCGGGGGCCAGTACCTCGCGGTGTCCCAGTCGGCGGCGCACGGCGAGATCGACGAGCCCGTCGCCGTCCTGCGCGAGCGCTACCTGCCGGAACTGGAACGGCTGCTGCCCGGCGCCCGCGGCGCCGGGGTGAAGGACTTCTTCGTGACCCGGGAGCGCACGGCGACCTTCGCGCCCGCTCCCGGCGTCGGCCGGCTCCGCCCCGGCGCCCGCACCAAGGCCCCCGGCCTCTGCCTGGCCGGAGCGTGGACCGCCACCGGGTGGCCCGCGACCATGGAGGGCGCGGTCCGCAGCGGCGTCAGTGCGGCGGGCGCCGCACTGGCCGCGCTCGACCGGCCCCACGACCACCTCCTCGACGTCTTCGAGGAGACCGGGCGCCGCGTCCCCGCCGGGACCGCGGCCCCGCGCGACGGCTTCGCGCCGGGACGGATCCCCGGTCGCACCCATGAAGCGACGGGTGTCGTCTCCCCACGAGGTGACGCCCGGTGAAACTCGATCTGCACGGGACTGGTCCCCGCACCCCCAGTACCGCGACAAGAGGAGAGACTGTGCCCACTGTGCCCCCGGCCGAGAAGGCCGCTCGAGAGACCGCGGTGGACGTGGCCGCGCTTCTGGAGCGCGGCCGGACCCTGGCCGCTCCGGTGCTGCGGGCGGCCGTCGACCGCCTGGCACCGCCCATGGACACCGTCGCCGCCTACCACTTCGGCTGGATCGACGCCTCGGGCAACCCCGCCGACGGCGACGGAGGCAAGGCCGTCCGCCCCGCACTCGCCCTGCTCTCCGCGCAGGCCGCCGGTTCCGCCCCCGAGGTCGGCGTGCCCGGCGCGGTCGCGGTCGAACTGGTGCACAACTTCTCGCTGCTGCACGACGACCTCATGGACGGCGACGAGCAGCGCCGCCACCGCGACACCGTCTGGAAGGTGCACGGACCCGCCCAGGCCATCCTCGTCGGCGACGCACTCTTCGCGCTGGCCAACGAGGTCCTCCTGGAGCTCGGCACCGTCGAGGCCGGCCGCGCCGCCCGCCGGCTGACCACCGCCTCCCGCTCCCTCATCGACGGCCAGGCGCAGGACATCTCCTACGAGCACCGCGAGCGGGTCACCGTCGAGGAGTGCCTGGAGATGGAGGGCAACAAGACGGGCGCCCTGCTCGCCTGCGCCTGCTCCATCGGCGCCGTCCTCGGCGGCGCGGACGACGCGACCGCCGACACCCTGGAGCGGTACGGGTACCACCTCGGCCTCGCGTTCCAGGCCGTCGACGACCTCCTCGGCATCTGGGGCGACCCGGAGGCCACCGGGAAGCAGACCTGGAGCGATCTGCGCCAGCGCAAGAAGTCCCTGCCGGTCGTCGCCGCGCTCGCCGCACAGGGCCCCGCCGCACGGCGCCTGGGAGAACTGCTCGCCGCCGACGCCAAGAGCAGCGACTTCGAGAACTTCTCCGAGGAGGAGTTCGCCGTGCGCGCCGCGCTCATCGAGGAGGCCGGCGGCCGCGAGTGGACCGCCCAGGAGGCACGGCGCCAGCACACCGTCGCCATCGAGGCCCTGGACACCGTGCCCATGCCCGACCAGGTGCGGGCCCAGCTGGTGGCCCTCGCCGACTTCGTCGTCGTACGGAAGAGATGATCACTATCGGTCGAACGAACCTCGCGTAGTCGCCGGCCGGGTGTGCGGGAGCACGCGCACCGGCCGACGGCGGACCCACAGCAGACGGACCACTGCACGAAGGGGAAGCCATGACAGCGACGACCGACGGAAGCACCGGGGCGCTCCCGCCCCGGGCGGCCTCGGCCAGCGAAACACGCGACACCGTCTCCGTGGTGGCGGAGACGGCATCGCCCCAGCACGCCGCCGCGCACGCCATGCGGCGTGCCACCGACTTCCTGCTCTCCCGTCAGGACGACGAGGGTTGGTGGAAGGGCGACCTCGAGACCAATGTGACGATGGACGCCGAGGACCTGCTGCTCCGCCAGTTCCTGAACATCCTCGACGAGCCGACCAGTCACGCCGCCGCGCTCCACATCCGGGGCGAACAGCGCGCGGACGGCGCCTGGGCCACCTTCCACGGAGGCCCCGGCGAACTCTCCACCACCGTCGAGGCGTACGTCGCCCTGCGCCTCGCCGGGGACGGCCCCGGCGAGCCGCACATGGCACGGGCGTCCGCCTGGGTCCGCGAGCACGGCGGCATCGCCTCGGCCCGGGTCTTCACCCGTATCTGGCTCGCCCTGTTCGGCTGGTGGAAGTGGGAGGACCTGCCCGAACTCCCGCCGGAGCTGATCTGGTTCCCGAAGTGGCTGCCGCTGAACATCTACGACTTCGGCTGCTGGGCCCGGCAGACCATCGTGCCGCTGACCATCGTCTCGGCCAAGCGCCCGGTGCGGCCGGCCCCCTTCCCGCTCGACGAGCTCCACACGGACGCCCGCGACCCCAACCCGGCCAAGCCACTTGCGCCGGTGGCCAGTTGGGACGGAGTCTTCCAGCGCCTCGACAAGGCCCTGCACGGCTACCGCAGGGTCGCCCCCCGCAGACTGCGCAGGGCGGCGATGAACACCGCCGCCCGCTGGATCATCGAACGTCAGGAGAACGACGGCTGCTGGGGCGGCATCCAGCCGCCCGCCGTCTACTCGGTGATCGCCCTGCACCTGCTCGGCTTCGACCTCCGGCATCCGGTGATGCGGGCGGGCCTGGAATCCCTCGACCGGTTCGCGGTGTGGCGCGAGGACGGCGCCCGGATGATCGAGGCCTGCCAGTCACCCGTGTGGGACACCTGCCTGGCGGCGATCGCCCTCGCCGACGCCGGGGTGCCCGCCGACCATCCGCAGCTCGTCAAGGCCGCGGACTGGATGCTCGGGGAGGAGATCGTCCGTCCCGGCGACTGGGCGGTGAAGCGGCCGGGACTCCCGCCCGGCGGCTGGGCCTTCGAGTTCCACAACGACAACTATCCCGACATCGACGACACCGCCGAGGTCGCCCTCGCGCTGCGCCGCGTCAAGCACCACGACCCGGAGCGCGTCGACAACGCCATCGGCCGCGCACTGCGCTGGAACCTCGGCATGCAGTCGAAGAACGGCGGCTGGGGCGCGTTCGACGTCGACAACACCAGTGCCTTCCCCAACCGGCTGCCGTTCTGCGACTTCGGCGAGGTGATCGACCCGCCGTCCGCCGACGTCACCGCCCACGTGGTGGAGATGCTCGCGGTCGAGGGCCTCGCCCACGACCCGCGCACCCGCCGCGGGATCGACTGGCTGCTCGCCGAACAGGAGACCGACGGCTCCTGGTTCGGCCGCTGGGGAGTCAACTACGTGTACGGGACCGGAGCGGTCGTCCCGGCGCTGGTCACCGCCGGCCTCCCCGTCTCGCATCCGGCGATCCGCCGCGCCGTCGCCTGGCTGGAGACCGTGCAGAACGACGACGGCGGCTGGGGCGAGGACCTGCGCTCCTACCACGACGTCGCCGGATGGAGCGGACGCGGCGCCTCGACCGCCTCCCAGACCGGATGGGCGCTGCTCGGACTGCTGGCGGCGGGGGAGCGGGAGTCCAAGGCCGTCGAGCGCGGCGTCGCCTGGCTCGCCGCCACCCAGCGGGAGGACGGTTCCTGGGACGAGCCGTACTTCACCGGCACCGGCTTCCCGTGGGACTTCTCGATCAACTACCACCTCTACCGGCAGGTGTTCCCGCTCACCGCGCTCGGCCGGTATGTGCACGGGGAACCCTTCGCCGACCAGCACGGCAAGGGGAGTTGATGAGCGGAACCCCCGACCGGGCACCGCTGCTGATCGCCTGCGCGCTCGGCATCGAGCACCTCGCCCTGCGCAGCGGCGGCCGCGGCGGCGCCGGGGGGCCCGTCACCGTGTTCCGCACCGGGATGGGCCCCAGGGCCGCCGAGCGCTCGGTCACCCGGCTGCTCGGCGATCCCGTGCTGCGCGAGGCGGCGGTCCTGGCCACCGGGTTCTGCGCGGGGCTCGCCCCGGGCATGCACCCGGGTGACCTCGTCGTCGCCGAGGAGACCCGGGACCCGCGCGGCACCACCCGGTGTGTCGGCTCCGGTCTGCTCGTCAAGGAACTGTCCCGGTCCGTGCCCGGCCGCACCGTGCACACCGGCCCCCTCACCGGCTCCGATCACGTCGTCCGCGGTCACGAACGGTCGGATCTGCGCGCGACCGGCGCGATCGCGGTCGACATGGAGTCGGCGGCCACGCTGCACAGCGCCGTCCGCGCGGGCCCGCGCCCCGTTGCGGCCGTCCGGGTGGTCGTGGACGCTCCGGAACATGAACTCGTCCGTATCGGCACAGTGCGCGGTGGAATATCAGCTTTCCGTGTTCTTCGTGCCGTGCTTCCCGCGTTTTATGAATGGCACCGTTCTTTGCCGCTCCCTCGGAGGTGAGCCAGATGGCCATGCCGCTTCGGCAGTCCATGAAGGTCGCTGCATACCTGTTTGAACAGAAGCTCAGGAAGCGGGACAAGTTCGCGCTCCTGGTCGAATTGGAACCGCTCTTCGCGTGCAACCTCGCCTGCGAGGGCTGCGGAAAGATCCAGCACCCCGCCGGTGTGCTGAAGCAGCGGATGCCCGTGGCACAGGCCGTGGGCGCGGTGCTCGAATCCGGTGCGCCCATGGTGTCCATCGCGGGTGGCGAACCGCTGATGCACCCGCAGATCGACGAGATCGTGCGGCAGTTGGTGGCCAGGAAGAAGTTCGTCTTCCTGTGCACCAACGCCATGCTGATGCGCAAGAAGATGGACAAGTTCAAGCCCTCGCCGTATTTCGCCTGGGCCGTGCACGTCGACGGACTGCGCGAGCGCCACGACGAGTCGGTGGCCAAGGAAGGCGTCTTCGACGAGGCGGTCGAGGCCATCAAGGAGGCCAAGCGGCGCGGATTCCGGGTCACCACCAACTCGACCTTCTTCAACACCGACACCCCGCAGACCGTCATCGAGGTGCTCAACTTCCTCAACGACGACCTGAAGGTGGACGAGATGATGCTCTCGCCCGCCTACGCCTACGAGAAGGCTCCGGACCAGGAGCACTTCCTCGGCGTCCAGCAGACCCGGGAACTGTTCAAGAAGGCGTTCGCGGGCGGCAACCGGCGCCGCTGGCGGCTCAACCAGAGCCCGCTCTTCCTGGATTTCCTGGAGGGCAAGGTCGACTTCCCGTGCACGGCCTGGGCGATCCCCAGCTACTCGCTCTTCGGCTGGCAGCGGCCCTGCTATCTGATGAGCGACGGGTACGTGCAGACGTACAGGCAGCTGCTGGAGGAGACCGACTGGGACTCCTACGGGCGCGGCAGGGACGAACGGTGCGCGAACTGCATGGCGCACTGCGGCTACGAGCCGACCGCCGTCCTCGCCACCATGGGCTCCCTCAAGGAGTCCCTGCGCGCCGCCCGCGAGACGTTCACCGAGAGCCGGGGGTGACGCCGTGACCGCCGTTTCCCTGGGCCTGCCCGAGCTGCCGGCCCGGCCGGTCGCGGAGCGCCGCGTCTCGCGGCGGATCCAGGTCGGAACCGTCGCCGTGGGCGGTGGGGCGCCCGTGTCGGTGCAGTCGATGACGACGACGCGTACGTCGGACATCGGTGCGACGTTGCAGCAGATCGCGGAGCTGACGGCGTCGGGGTGTCAGATCGTGCGGGTGGCGTGTCCGACGCAGGACGACGCGGACGCGTTGGCGACGATCGCGCGGAAGTCGCAGATTCCGGTGATCGCGGACATTCACTTCCAGCCGAAGTATGTGTTCGCGGCGATCGACGCGGGCTGTGCGGCGGTGCGGGTGAATCCGGGCAACATCAAGCAGTTCGACGATCAGGTGAAGGAGATCGCGCGGGCGGCGAAGGACACGGGTACGCCGATCCGGATCGGGGTCAACGCGGGTTCGCTGGACAAGCGGCTGTTGCGGAAGTACGGGAAGGCGACGCCGGAGGCGCTGGTGGAGTCGGCGCTGTGGGAGGCGTCGCTGTTCGAGGAGCACGATTTCCGGGACATCAAGATCTCGGTGAAGCACAACGATCCGGTGGTCATGGTGAACGCGTACCGGCAGTTGGCCGCGGCGTGTGACTATCCGCTGCATCTGGGGGTGACGGAGGCGGGTCCGGCGTTCCAGGGGACGATCAAGTCGGCGGTGGCTTTCGGTGCGCTGCTGAGCGAGGGCATCGGGGACACGATCCGTGTCTCGCTGTCGGCGCCGCCCGCCGAGGAGGTCAAGGTCGGCATCCAGATCCTGGAGTCGCTGAACCTGAAGCAGCGGGGTCTGGAGATCGTGTCGTGTCCGTCGTGCGGTCGTGCGCAGGTGGATGTGTACAAGCTGGCGGAGGAGGTCACGGCGGGCCTCGAGGGCATGGAGGTGCCGTTGCGGGTGGCGGTGATGGGCTGTGTGGTGAACGGGCCGGGGGAGGCGCGTGAGGCGGACCTGGGTGTCGCCTCGGGCAACGGCAAGGGGCAGATCTTCGTGAAGGGCGAGGTCATCAAGACGGTGCCCGAGTCGAAGATCGTGGAGACCCTGATCGAGGAGGCGATGAAGATCGCCGCCGAGATGGAGGAGGACGGCATCGACTCGGGCGCCGGGACAGCGGTTGTTCACGTGAGCTGACGAAGCAACGGACCGAGAGGGGGCCCGAGCGTGACGATTCTGGAGAACATCAGGGGACCACGCGACCTGAAGGCGCTGGCCGAGGCGGAACTCGGTGAACTGGCTCATGAGATCAGGGAGTTCCTGGTGCACGCCGTGGCCAGGACAGGCGGTCACCTCGGGCCCAATCTCGGGGTGGTGGAACTGACCGTCGCGCTCCACCGGGTCTTCGAGTCGCCCGTCGACCGCATCCTGTGGGACACCGGCCATCAGAGCTATGTGCACAAGCTGCTGACCGGACGTCAGGACTTCTCCAAGCTCCGCGGCAAGGGCGGCCTGTCCGGCTACCCCTCGCGCGAGGAGTCCGAGCACGACGTCATCGAGAACAGCCACGCCTCCACCGCGCTCGGCTGGGCGGACGGGCTGGCCAAGGCCCGGCAGGTCCGGGGGGAGGAGGGCCACGTCGTCGCGGTCGTCGGCGACGGCGCGCTCACCGGCGGCATGGCCTGGGAGGCGCTGAACAACATCGCGGCCGCCAGGGACCGGCCGCTGATCATCGTCGTCAACGACAACGAACGCTCCTACGCGCCGACGACAGGCGGCCTCGCCAACCACCTGGCGGCCCTGCGCACCACCGACGGCTACGAGAAGGTCCTCGCCTGGGGCAAGGACGCGCTGCTGCGGACCCCGGTCGTCGGCAGCACCCTGTACGAGTCGCTGCACGGGGCGAAGAAGGGCTTCAAGGACGCCTTCGCCCCGCAGGGCATGTTCGAGGACCTGGGCCTGAAGTACGTGGGGCCGATCGACGGGCACGACACGGCGGCCGTCGAGTCGGCGCTGCGACGCGCGAAACGCTTCCACGGACCCGTACTGGTCCACTGCCTCACCGAGAAGGGCCGCGGATACGAGCCCGCCCTCGCGCACGAGGAGGACCACTTCCACACGGTCGGCGTGATGGACCCGCTCACCTGCGCACCCCTCGCCCCGCCCGGCGGCCCCTCGTGGACCTCCGTGTTCGGCGACGAGATGGTCCGGATCGGCGAGGAGCGCGACGACGTCGTGGCGATCACCGCGGCCATGCTCCACCCGGTGGGGCTGGCCGGATTCGCCGAGCGCTTCCCCGGCCGGGTCTGGGACGTCGGGATCGCCGAACAGCACGCCGCGGTGTCGGCGGCCGGACTCGCGACCGGCGGCCTCCACCCGGTCGTCGCCGTCTACGCCACCTTCCTCAACCGGGCCTTCGACCAGCTCCTGATGGACGTCGCCCTGCACCGCTGCGGGGTCACCTTCGTCCTCGACCGGGCCGGGGTCACGGGTGTCGACGGCGCGTCCCACAACGGCATGTGGGACATGTCGATCCTCCAGGTCGTGCCCGGCCTGAGAATCGCCGCGCCGCGCGACGCCGACCAGTTGCGAGCCCAGCTGCGCGAGGCGGTCGCCGTCGACGACGCGCCGACCCTGATCCGCTTCCCCAAGGAGTCGGTCGGGCCCGTCCTCCCGGCCGTGGACCACGTCGGCGGCATGGACGTCCTGCACCGCGCCGAGCGGCCCCGGGTGCTGCTGGTCGCCGTCGGTGTGATGGCCTCGGTCTGCCTGCGGGCCGCCGAGCTGCTGGAGGCCCGCGGCATCGGCTGCACCGTGGTGGACCCGCGCTGGGTCAAGCCCGTGGACCCGGCGCTCCCGGAGCTCGCCGCCGGACACCGACTCGTCGCGGTCGTGGAGGACAACAGCAGGGCCGCCGGGGTCGGCGCGGCGGTCGCGCTGGCGCTCGGTGACGCCGACGTCGACGTGCCCGTACGGCGCTTCGGCATCCCGGAGCAGTTCCTCGCGCACGCCAGACGCGCCGAGGTGCTCGCCGACATCGGTCTCACGCCCGTCGAGATCGCCGGGCGGATCAGCGCCGGCCTCGCCACCCGGCAGCCCGTGCCCGAGGAGACGCAGGAATGACCATCCCTTCAGGGCAGGCACCGTGCGAGGAGACCTCCTCCGTGCGCCCCGCCGAGGACACCCCCGCCGCGGGAGCGCGCGCCGGCACCGGCAGGCGTGACTTCGACCTCCGCGCGCTCCTGGCCGAGCGGGGGGCCGAGCGCTACGACCTGCACGCGAAGCACCTGAACCACCAGCTCCCGCGCATGCTGCACACCATCGGCTTCGACAAGGTCTACGAGCGGGCCGAGGGGGCCCACTTCTGGGACGCGGACGGCAACGACTACCTGGACATGCTCGCCGGGTTCGGCGTGATGGGCCTGGGCCGCCACCACCCCGTCGTCCGGCAGGCGCTGCACGACGTCCTCGACGCCCGGCTCGCCGACCTCACCCGCTTCGACTGCCAGCCGCTGCCCGGCCTGCTCGCCGAGAAGCTGCTGACCCACAGCCCGCACCTGGACCGGGTGTTCTTCGGCAACAGCGGCACCGAGGCAGTGGAGACCGCGCTGAAGTTCGCCCGCTACGCCACCGGGAGACCGCGCGTCCTCTACTGCGCGCACGCCTTCCACGGACTGACCACCGGATCGCTCTCCGTCAACGGTGAGGACGGGTTCCGTGACGGATTCGCCCCGCTGCTGCCCGACACGGCCGTGCCGCTGGGGGACCTCGACGCCCTGGCGCGCGAGCTGAGGAAGGGGGACGTCGCCGCACTCATCGTCGAGCCCATCCAGGGCAAGGGGGTGCACGAGCCCCCGCCCGGCTATCTGCGCGCCGCCCAGGACCTGCTGCGCCGGCACAAGGCGCTGCTCATCGCCGACGAGGTGCAGACCGGCCTCGGCCGGACCGGGGACTTCTACGCCTACCAGCACGAGGACGGGGTGGAGCCGGACCTGGTCTGTGTGGCGAAGGCCCTCTCCGGCGGCTACGTCCCGGTCGGCGCGACCCTCGGCAGGGACTGGATCTTCAAGAAGGTCTACTCGTCGATGGACCGGGTCCTCGTGCACTCGGCGAGCTTCGGTGCGAACGCGCAGGCCATGGCGGCGGGGCTGGCGGTCCTGTCCGTCATGGAGAACGAGCGGACCGTCGAGCACGCCCGGGCCATGGGGGAGCGGTTGAAGTCCCGGCTCGCGGCCCTCGTCGACCGGTACGAGCTGCTGAGCGACGTACGCGGCCGGGGGCTGATGATCGGCATCGAGTTCGGCAGGCCCAGGTCGCTGAAGCTGCGCAGCCGCTGGACGATGCTCCAGGCGGCCCGCAAGGGACTGTTCGCCCAGATGGTCGTCGTCCCGCTGCTGCAGCGGCACCGCATCCTCACCCAGGTCTCCGGCGACCACCTGGAGGTGATCAAGCTGATTCCCCCGCTGGTCGTCGACGAGGGCGACGTCGACCGGTTCGTGGAGGCGTTCGCCGCTGTGATGGACGACGCGCACAGCGGGGGTGGCCTCGTGTGGGACTTCGGCAGGACACTGGTCAAGCAGGCGGTGGCCAACCGCTGAGACGCCCGGCCGGACCGGCCTCGCCTGCGGCCCGGCGCCTTTTGCCTCTGGGGCAAGTAATTTGCCTCAGAGGAAAGGCGCTGGCTGAATCGAGGGTATGAGCCCTGTCCCGCCCGAGCCGTCGTCCGAGGACGCCTCGCCGGCCGAGCCGCCGCCGACGCGCCCCGCGCCCTCGCCGCCTGCCGGGCCGCCCGCCCCGGCGGAACCGGACGCCGGTGAGCGCGGTGCCGGGACGCTCCCCGCCGTCGCCCCCCGCCTGCGCGACCTGCGCCGGCACGCCTCGCTGACCCTGGAGGCCGCCGCCCGCTCCGCCGGCCTCTCGCCCGCGCACCTCTCCCGCCTGGAGACGGGACAGCGCCAGCCCTCCCTGCCGATGCTGCTCACGCTGGCCCGGGTCTACGGCACCACCGTCTCGGACCTGCTCGGCGAGACGGCCGCCGAACGGGACGCGGTCGTCCGCGCCGCCGGCATGGAACCGACCCGCGCGGGCGGCTGGACCTACTGGCAGGCCGGCTCGCCGGGACGCGGGATGCAGGCCCTGCGGGTGCACGTCCCGTACGGCGCGCAGGGCGACATCGTGCGCGTCCACCCCGGGGAGGAGTGGCTGCACGTCCTGCGCGGGCGGCTGCGACTACGGCTCGGGGACACCGCGCACCTGCTCGCGCCCGGCGACAGCGCGCACTTCGACTCGCTCACCCCGCACCGCATCGCCGCCGCGGACCAGGACGGAGCCGACCTCCTCTTCGTCCACACCCTGCTGCAGAGCCCCACCGCCGCCCTGTGCCTCGGCCCGGCGGCGGGCCATCACACCCACGGAGAGACGTCATGACACAGCCGCCGGAACCCGCCCCCCGCCGCAGGTCCATGGAAGAGAAGTTCCCGAGGTCGCTGTGGGTGCGGCTGGTCATCTACGTCGCCGTCGGCCACCTCTTCGCCGCCTTCGTCTACCTGCTGTTCACTCTGGGAGCACAGAACCAGTAGCCGTCCGGTGCCGGCCCTCACGACCGGCCCCTCCGCGCGCGCCCGCTTCAGTCCAGCAGGCGCGCGCGCAGCTGTTCCCGCACCTCGGGGGTGAGCTTCAGGCCCTCCCGCAGATAGGTGTCGACACCGCCCCAGGTCCCCTCGATCGTGTCGAAGGCCGCCGCGAGGTACTCGGCGCGCGCGTCGAAGAGCGGGCTGAGCAGCTCCATCACCTCGGGCGAGTACGCGTCGGGCGACGTGTTGCTGCGCCGTACCTTGTACCGGCGGTGCGTGGCGTTGGACTGCAGGTAGTCCGTGACGATGGCGTCCCGCTCCACTCCTACGGCGAGAAGCGTCACGGCGACCGACAGGCCCGCGCGGTCCTTGCCGGCCGCGCAGTGCATCAGCGCGGGCACGCTGTCCTCGGCGAGTGCCCGCAGCACCTGGGAGTGCTCGGCGGTGCGGTCCGTGATGATGGAGCGGTACGAGTTGATCATCCGGTCCGCGCCCTTGCCGTCCGCCAGCAGGGAGCGCAGCCGGCCGAGATCGCCCTCGCGGACCATCTTCCAGAACTCGACACCGTGCGCCGGGTCGCTCAGCGGCAGGTTCACGTTGCGCACGCCCGGCAGCTCGACGTCCAGGCCGTCCAGCTTGCGGTCGGCCGCGTTGCGGAAGTCGAAGATCGTGTGCAGGCCGAGGGAGGCGAGGAACGCCGCGTCCTCCCGCGTCGCGTGCGCGAGATGACCGCTGCGGAACAGCCGCCCGTGGCGTATCCGGCGACCGTCCACGGTCGGCAGTCCGCCCACGTCACGGAAGTTGCGCACGCCGGCCAGCTCGGGCTCGGTCGACGGGACCTGCTGCGTCATGGGGGCTCCTCCCAATCGGCCGCCGACGCTGCTCGGCATCGCTCGCCGACGGGTGCCTCCCGACGATACGACATGGGTTCCCGGGGCAATCAGTTGTCCACGGGACCATCGCGGGCAGTGGCGGTGGCGGTGACGGCAGTGGCGGCGGCAGGGGTGGCGGTGGCGCCGCCGACGGAGTCCAGGTCGCTCCGTTACGGGTGATCTGTCCGGTATGGCCGCACTGGTACTTCTCTTCTGATTAGCGCTTTTATGCTGACTGATCCTAAATAGCAGGATTGGTCACAACTGGCCCTGGGATAAGGCCCCGTGATCCCGTTGCGCGTGAGCAGCGTCATAACCGTGACGGTGCGTCGTGGCCGCCCGTGCGTAATTCCCCTTTGTTCTCCAGCCTTTCAGGGAAAGGGAAAGATCACTGATCCACGCAGGGTGACCGCGAATTGGCCGATGGATCAAGAGAAATGGGCCCCGGGGAAATCCGCTGCTTGTCGCGGCGCGTCCCGTTCGCTTACGTTCAGCCTCAATCCGGACGGACGCCCAATCCTGCCGCCGCCCGGAATCCGCACACTCACCCGTACACGGCAGGAGCGGGGGACCCACAGGTAAAACGCCTGTTCCGGTTCCCGGAACGGCTAGGGGTAAAGCCGCGTGGCATACGTGGCCGGACATCTCCAGTCCGAACCCGACAGCTCACCTCGCAGGCGCCGGAGAGGAATTCGCCATGCCCGCGAAGGGTAAGCACCGCCGTCCCAAGTCCGCCTTCTTCACCCGCTCGATCGCAGTCGCCACCACCGGTGGCGCGGCGCTCGCGCTGCCGCTGATGGGTGCCGCCGGCGCTCACGCCGCGACCCCCTCGGCGGCCGTCTCCTCGGTCACGGGGAAGGTCGCCGCCGCCCCCGCCGCCGCTCACAAGGCCGGGACGAAGACGTACACGGTCGAGGCAGGCGACTACCTGTCGAAGATCGCCGACGAGCAGAACGTCGACGGCGGCTGGAAGAAGCTGTACTCGGACAACCGCGCGGCCGTCGGCGACGACCCGTCGCTGATCCACCCGGGTCTGAAGCTGACGCTCGGCAAGAAGGCGGCGGCGCCGAGCAAGGCCGCTCAGCCCGCCGAGAAGACCTCGGCCCCGGCCCCCGCCGCGAAGCCCGCCCCCGCCGCCGACACGGCCACCGACTCCGGCTACACCCTGCCGGTCCAGAGCTCCTCCGTCGGCACCGCCTACAAGACCGCGGGCAGCATGTGGTCCAGCGGCTACCACACCGGCGTCGACTTCGTGGTTCCGACCGGCACCACCATCAAGTCGATCGCGGCGGGCACCGTCGTCTCGGCCGGCTGGGGCGGCGCGTACGGCAACGAGGTCATCGTCCAGCACGCGGACGGCAAGTACTCGCAGTACGCCCACCTGTCGCAGTTGTCCGTCTCGGCCGGCCAGACCGTGACCGAGGGGCAGCAGCTCGGCCTCTCCGGTGCGACCGGCAACGTCACGGGCCCCCACCTGCACTTCGAGATCCGCACCACGCCGAGCTACGGCTCGGACGTGGACCCGGTGGCGTACCTGCGCTCCCACGGCGTCACCGTCGGCTGACGCGTCGGTGACACGGCCGAAGGCCGGACCCCCGCCCGGGGTCCGGCCTTCGGCCTTCCGTCGTCCGCTCACCCCGTACCCGCAGCCGTACCCCCATCCCGCACCCGCACCTGAACCCGCGGTGGCCGGGAGCCGGTCGGCCGCCATCGGCCGTGGGGGCCTTATTCCGAGTTGACCAACACTTGACGCGTGGCTTATCTCACCGTCCGTCAACCCCTCCCTACGGTCGCGTAGCTCACATCGGAAGGTGAATCATGGACCGACGTGGCAGACGATTCGAAGAGTGACAGCACAGCGGTGATCGGGTCGTACGTGGCGGTGGGGGACAGCTTCACCGAGGGCGTCGGCGATCCGGGCCCCGACGGGTCCTACCTGGGCTGGGCCGACCGGTTCGCGGTACTCCTCGCGGACCGGCGTCCCGAGGGGGACTTCACCTACATCAATCTGGCCGTGCGCGGAAAGCTCCTCGACCAGGTGGTCGCGGACCAGCTCCCGCGCGCCAGGGAACTCGCCCCGGACATGGTCTCCTTCTGCGCGGGCGGCAACGACATCATCCGGCCGGGCACCGACCCCGACGAGGTCGCGGAGCGATTCGAGCGCGCGGTCGCCGACCTGACCTCCGCCGTCGGGACCGTCATGGTGACCACGGGGTTCGACACCCGCGGCATCCCGGTGCTCCAGCGGCTGCGTGGCAAGATCGCCACGTACAACGGGCATGTGCGGGCCATCGCCGACCGCTACGGCTGCCCCGTGCTCGACCTCTGGTCGCTGAAGACGATCCAGGACCGGCGCGCCTGGGACCACGACCGGCTGCACCTCTCGCCCGAGGGGCACACCCGGGTCGCCCTGCGGGCCGGCCAGCTTCTCGGCATCGAGGTCCCGGCCGACCCGGACCAGCCGTGGCCCCCGCTGCCGCCGCGCGGCACCCTCGACGTCCGGCGCGACGACATCCAGTGGGCCCGCGAATACCTGGTGCCCTGGATCGGCCGCCGCCTGCGAGGGGAGTCCTCGGGCGACCACGTCACCGCCAAGGGCCCCCTCTCCCCGAGCGACATCCGCCTCCGCATCGGACCGACGGCGTAGGTCAGGGGCGGGGGGAGCAGGTCCGGGGCGAGACCGGGTCGGGGCCGAAGGGGTCCGGACGGGTCCGGGGTTGGGGGGATTTCCGCACCGCCGTGCGGCTGACCCGTCACCCCGGACAACTCCGCCTGCTCCAGCCCCAGTTCGCGCGTCGGCGCCAGGTCCACCCACTCCCGGGTGCGCGCTCGCGACACCGCCCCGGGATATGCCCTCATCCGCACGGCCGGCCCGTCCGGCAGCGCTGTCAGCCGCAGCGCCGCCCCCGCCGGATCGGGGCAGGCGAACTCCCCCGCCGCCACGCCCTCCGCGATCACCTCGGTGATCGCGGCCTTCCACCGCCGGTCCACTCAACCGCGCTCTGGACACGCGGAAAACCCTCCAGCGGTGGCAGGGACGCCGACGGGGTCCGGCGAGGCGGGTTCATCGTGCCGCCGTGCCGGTGCTCCCGGCCGCCCGGGCGTCCCGGAGGTCGCAGGAGTCCTTGAACCCCTGACTGGTCAGCCCCAGCGCGGAGTTGACGCGCGAGCGGAAGTTCTCCACCGCGACCATCGCCGTGAGTTCCACGAACGCGGGCTCGCCCAGCCGGTCGCGCAGCCGGCCGGCCAGCTCGTCCCCGACCGTCGGCGGGGTGGCCGTCATCGCCTCCGCGTACTCCAGCACGTCGCGCTCCAGTGGCGTGTACACGTCGCTCTCGCGCCACCGCGGGACGTCGAGCAGCTTCTCCCGCGCCATGCCGCTCTCCCGGCCGACCCAGTAGCCGAAGTCCATGCACCAGGCGCAGCCGATCGAGGCGGCCGACGCCATCTCGGCGAGTTTCCTCAGCTCCGGGTCGAGCTTGTCCCACTTGGCCACCGCCTGCTCGAAGCGCAGGTCGGTCCGCAGGACGCGCGGGTTGTGGGCGAGCACCCTGGCGGGTTCCAGGACCTTTCCGTACGTCCGCTTCGAGTACCACTCCACGAAGCGGAAGAAGAACGTGCGCGGCTGGGTTGAGGAAACACGGGCCATCGGGGCCACCTCCGGTGCGTCGTAGCGGGCGCCTGGTTCTCGCGCCTTTCACAGGTACGACGGACCGGGCGGCCGAGACGTGACATCGGGGCCGTCCCGCGGACCGACAAGCCTTCGCGGCCCGGGCCCACGCGGCCCGGGCCCACGCGGCCCGGGCCCACGCGGCCCGGGCCCACGCGGCCCGGGCCCCGCGCAGGCCGTGCCCGGGGATGTCGCGGGGACGACCATAATGAGATGTCCGACGACTCCTTCAGGAGGCACTGTGACCGGTTTCCGTTCCCTGAGCTCCGGGCTCCGCGCGCTGCGGCCCGCCGCCTTCGGCGCGGACCCGGGAGGTGAGCGTCTGGAGCGCATACGCAGGTCGCCCCACTTCGCCGACGGGGTCTTCCAGAATCCCGTGAGCGCCCGGATCAGACCCGACGGCTCGATGATCGAGTTCGCGAAGGTCTACTTCCGCAAGGAGGAGCGTGTCCACCGCACCCCGGTGGGCACGGTCCCGGTGCACCCCACGACGTTCGCCGATCTCGCCAGGCCTCCGGCCGGCGGGCTGCGGCTGACCTGGATGGGACATTCCAGCGTCCTCGCCGAGATCGACGGGCACCGCGTGCTCTTCGACCCGGTCTGGGGCGACCGCTGCTCCCCGTTCGACTTCGCGGGACCCAAGCGGCTGCACCCCGTGCCCCTGCCGCTGGCCGCGCTGGGGCCGGTGGACGTGGTCGTCATCTCGCACGACCACTACGACCACCTGGACATGCCCACGATCAAGGCGCTGGCCGGTACGGACACGGTGTTCGCGGTGCCGCTCGGCGTCGGCGCCCACCTGGAGCGCTGGGGCGTCCCCGCGGACCGGCTGCGCGAGCTGGACTGGCACGAGTCGACGAAGGTCGGCGGCCTCCGGCTCACCGCCACGCCCGCCCGGCACTTCTGCGGCCGGGGTCTGCGCAACACCCAGCACACCCTCTGGGCCTCCTGGGCCGTCGCCGGTGACGAGCACCGGATCTACCACAGCGGCGACACCGGCTACTTCGAGGGGTTCGCGGAGATCGGTGCGCAGCACGGGCCGTTCGACGCCACGATGATCCAGATCGGCGCCTACTCCGAGTACTGGCCCGACATCCACATGACTCCCGAGGAGGGCGTGCGCGCCCACCTGGACCTCCAGGGCGACCGCGCCGACGGCGTGATGCTGCCGATCCACTGGGCCACCTTCAACCTGGCGCCCCACCCGTGGGTGGAGCCGGGGGAGTGGACGAAGGATGCGGCCGAGGAGGTCGGGCAGGCGGTGGCGTTCCCGCGGCCGGGGGAGCCGTTCGAGCCGGCGGGGGCACTGCCGGGCGAGGCGTGGTGGCGGGCGGTCTCCGGTCCTATCGCGCACCCGTGGCGCCGTCCCCGGATCGTCGAAGGCCTGGCTGGGACGAGCAAGGGCGATCTCGACCTCGCGGGGGAGCGGTGACCGCGGACGAGCGCAGGGAGATGGTCCAGATGCTGGAGCATCTCCCTGCTGACGAGCGGGATCGTTTGCTGCGCGCTTTGGACGGAGCGTCGCGCGTGCAGTGTGAAATCACTACTCAGTGCTTCAGGCCCTTGCCGTCCGCGCCAGCGCCTGGTTCGCCGCACGCGGCAACATGATCGGTGAGGTGGAGGCAGACCGACGCATCGCGTTGGCAGCCGACCACCGGCCTACGCAGCCTGGTTGAACTCCTCAGTATCGGGCGGGGCCGCGGCGGGACGCTGCCGGTGGGCGGTCTGATGGCACCGCGTACTGCAGTAATCCTGCATAGGAAGGGCTGGGTCGGATGCATGGCTGCCCGTCTCGAGGGGGAGGGGCGCACGGCCGAGCGTGAGCCGACTGTCGGCTGACGAAAACTAGCCAATCCGTTCGAACCGGAAGAGGGCATTCATACTTCCGCTTCTACATTGCCACACAACCTCTCCTCTGCCGCGAGCAGTTACGACGCCGGAATCCTGGGTTCCACCAGTGGGTTGCTTCAGGCCACTGCTGCTCGACGGAACGAAGTGGACGCAATCTCCGGACTAGACGATGACCTATGGTGCTCTCGATCTGCGGGACGGTGGCCCGGAGAGAGCGCTGTACCGCCACTCCTCAGACGGGCTCGCAACTGCGCTTCTCCATGACCGTGAACACTGAATGCCTTTTGCGGAAAGGGTAGTTACTCATGGCCAGAACCACGACGCCGTTACGCACAGCGGTCACCGGTGCCGTACTCGCCATTGAGGCCCCGTCCGGGCCTCAGGCTGTCGCTGCCGAAAAGCCGGAACTCCGCACAGCCGACAGTGCCAGCCCGTCGGCGCGAGCTTTCGCCGGAAAGAACACAGCTGCGGTCTCGGCTGCGGCGACCGTCTGCGGTTCAGGTTACGCGTTCCGGAACGCCGTAGCCCTGCCCAGCGCCACCAACCGCTTGGGCACCCTGTTCGTCTACGAGAACGGGGGCTCAGGCTGCGCCATCATGGACAACAACACCAGTGGCGCGAAGTACATGTACCTGAAGATCTGCGAGGTTGGCGGCACCAACTGCGACACGGACTCGGGGAACTTCACCTCCTACGCTGGCCCCAACTACGTCAACAGCTTCGCCTGCGCGCCAGTAACGGCCAAGATGGGGACGAGTTCGTCGAGCCTCTATTTCACGTACACGAGTGAACGGCTGTTCCCCTGTGGCTGACAGGACGTCGGCCGGAAGCCGGGTGATATTCGGCGGCGTCTGCCTCATCGCCGCCTACACGCTGGTCGGTTGTGGTGCGCAGCCGGCATCCAGCCCGGCTGGTGCGTCAACCCTCAAGGCTTCCACCACGGCAGCCGAGGATCCCGCAGCGCCTTCACGCGACGACGGCCCACACGGCGGGACTCTGGTCCAGCAGAACGAGGCCCTCATAAAGGACGAGACCAAAAGGCGCGCCAAGAGCGCGCCCAGCGGTGACACGGTCGGACCGAAGAACACCAAGATTTCGAGGCCCGAGGAATAGCCATCGGTGGCGGGGACGTCGAGAGCCTCAAGGTCACTCTCATGGTGACGAGGATCCCCTTGGCGTGATCTGCACGAACGCCGGTCTGCCCGTGTGCGCTTCTACGCCGCGCGGCCGGCCGGTTGCCTCCAACCCTCCGGAGTGCGGGAGGGACACGATATCTCCGAAATCGGCCTCCATTCCGAATGCCCCCGTCTGTTGGCAACGTCGTGACTTTCAGGCGGAGGTATGACAACGCCAGCTTCCAACGTGGCGATGTGGGTGACGCCATTATCCAGGTCCTGCGGCTGCGTAGCCATGCTCAAAAACAAGACGGGAGCGAGCATTTGAGAGTACTGAGATGCGCTGGGAAAGGGGTGGCCGGTCTGGCGGCCGCCGCGGTCCTGACAGGCCTCTTACAGGCGGCTGTGCCGGCCATGGCAGCGCCCACGCCACCTGCGCCCAGTTCCGGCAGTGAGCAGTCGTCGGTGCCGCCTGCTCGTGTGGAGAACCCAGGCAAGAGACTCGGTAAAAACTGGAAGAAGTCCGCCGACCGGGCGGTGACCACTGCGGCGGATGCCGGAGGGCTGAAGATCCTCGTCGCGGACAGCAAGGACGCGTACGAATGGAGGACGGTCGCCACCCTCGCGGAACCCGCCATGCCCGCAGACGCATGGATCGGGAATGCCTGCGCGATGGACCGCGACCACGTGGCCGCCGTCTACGCGCCGCGCACGTTCACCAACAAGCCCGATCTCATGCAGGGTGGCGCGTTCACTGCCGTTGTCGACGTGAAGACCGGCACGGTGGCGAAACTGCCGTTCACGGCATCGCTGGCCTACTTCGATCCCACCTGCAACCCCGAGACCGCTACCGCCGCGTTCACAGCGTTCCGTGACAACAAGAGTCGGCTGGTCACCGTTTCCACCAGCGGCAGGACGACCGCGGACACCACCGTGGACGGGCAGGTGACCTCCGCTGTACCCGTCGACGACGGCATTGTCGCCGCACGAGGAAGGAACCTCATTCACCTCGGCTCTGCCGGCAAAGCCCGCACCCTGGCCTCGGCAGGCAGTGTTCCGTTCCAGATACGCCCCGCCTCTGACGGAGTAGCGTTCCTCGACCGCACCGGCGACACCGCCCGTGCGAAGCTGTGGACTGGGCACGGCACGCCGTCAACGCTGGCTTCTGGCAAGGTCGGCGACATCGCCCTCGAGCAGGGAACCGGCGGCCGGGTGTTCCTCACCGGACACACCAAATATCTGCATCTGACCGGCAGCGCCGTGTCCCCTCTGAAGGTCGAGGCGGACAATGAGGTCTTTCAGCGTTGCCTCTCCAGGGTGAGGACGGCTTTGGCGATGACGGTCATGCGGTTGGGGCTGATGCGGGATCTGCGGAAGATCTGCCAGGACTTCAGCCGTGCCATGCCGCGTTCGACCGGTGCCCGGGCTGCGGCCAGGGCCCGGTTGGCGGTGTGCTGGGTGAGGGTGAGTTCGCCG